>NZ_CP053845.1:1698495-2038194 GCF_013201975.1 Campylobacter sp. CCUG 57310 | reverse complement strand
ATTTATCCCTTTTCATTATAATGACTTTTCATTTTATCTTAAATTTCATAAAATCTTTGTTAAAATGCTCTTAGAATATGTTTTTCACAGCGTGAAAAAAACGTGAAAAACTTTTTATATGTTTCAGATTAAGGATGTGATGAAAATTTTAGGAATTGATCCCGGAAGTAGAAATTGCGGCTATGCGATTATCGAAAAAACTGCGTTAAAAACAAATTTGATTGAAGCCGGACTTATAAAAATTAAGCCCGATTTGCTTCAGTATCAGATAACGCAGCTTTGTGAAGGACTTGATCTTATCTTTAAAAATCATAAATTTGATGAAGTTGCGATTGAGGATATATTTTTTGCGTATAATCCAAAAACGGTTTTAAAGCTGGCTCAGTTTCGCGGTGCGTTAAGCCTTAAAATTCTCCAAATTCACGGAGAATTCGCAGAATACACGCCGCTTCAAGTGAAAAAAGCAGTAACAGGTAAAGCAAAGGCGGATAAGGAGCAAGTCGCTTTTATGGTAAAGAAAATTTTAGGTATCGCTAAAGATATAAAGCCGCTTGATATAACCGACGCTATCGCGGTTGCGCTAACTCATGCAAATAATTTACGGATAAGAAAAAATTAAAGGAGATAAAATGAAGAAAATTTTTGTTATTTTAGCTGTTTTTACATCGCTAAATTTATTTGCAAACGAGACCGTAAAGGATGATTATATTATCTGCAAACATTCAAATTTAGGCTCTGAAAATAAAAATGTGACAAAAGTAAAGCAGTTTATAAATATAAGCGCTACTGCCTCTGAAAGCGGTTTAAATAAACATAGCTTAAGAAAAACCTGCGCTGCTTTAAACTGCGTTATTGATGATAGCTTGGAAAATAAACAAGCTTTTTTAAAGAGCGCCGCGCTTACGATACTAAACTCAGATGACGAGATATCCGATATGGCGGTTGATTATTTTAGCTCGCGCGAGTTTGAATTTGCTAGAAAGTTAAGACACAAAGAGCTGGTTTTAAAATTTGGATGTGATTATAAACTTGTGCCTTTTGAAACAAGAAACGGCGTAAATAAAGTCTTTGTAAAGGCTTTTGTCGTGGTTGATGGTAAAGAGGCGGCTAAGATCGAAATTAACGGCAGAGTACTTGCCATAAGAGGAAAATTTGGCATGGTGCAAGACATGCAAGTTTATAATCTGAAATTAAAAGAGATAAAAGAATAATTTAATCGCGTGGTTTTATCTGCCACGCGAATTTTACTACTTTATAACTTGCTAAAACTTACAATGTATGCAAATTTTATCTCACCATTTTACCCCCATTTCAAGCCAAAAATTTCTTCCTGCGCCAAAGTGTTTTTTAGAAGCTACAATAGGATATTTTTTATTCAAAACGTTGTTTATATCAAGGTTTGCAAAAAATCTAAAATCATCTTTTAAATTCTTTTCATAAGATACTCTCATATCCCAGATGGTGCGGCTTGGCAAATTTATCTTAGTGTATTGGGTTTTTCTGTGAGTTCTATTGTATTTGCTTGTCAAAGCAGGCGTTTTGCCGATATGATTTATGAAATTCGTAACATTAAAAGATGAAAAATTTATTCTATGAGTAAATTTTGCAGTAAATGGTACATTGTAATCAATCTGCGGAAGCTCCGAAGCTTTAATAAATTTATTTTCATAGATGACTAAATCCTCGCTGTTTTTGTCCGCATAATCTCTAAAATTGCTCTTTTTGGAAGTTTTGGCAAATGAGAGTTCAAAGTCGTTTTTTGTACTTAAAATTTCTACAGGCATGATATTTGCAATGCTGAAAGTGTAAATTTGAGTGCTGCTTTTGCCGTTATTTACGAAGTATAATTTATCTTCATCACGGCCTATATGCTTGCCGTTTAGAGTTAAAACTTCGTTTTTGCTATCTCTTTTTACGTATTTTAAATTTAACCTTACATTACCGATATCTCCGCGATAAAATATACTTTTTTCATCATCGTGCGGAGTTTTTAGATCATTTTCGCCGTTTGTTTCAGACTCTTTAAAGGGATTTACGAAAGGATCGCTTGCTTTATTTCTAGAATAAAACAGACGATGTTTTTGCGTATCTTTATAAATTTTATATGCAAATAAATTTCGTCCGTAGTATCTGTTTAGACCAAAACCTATGAAATTTTTATGATAAATTTCGTATTCGGTTACAAAGCGCGGCGCTATTAAAACATCATTATCAAAACTATCCTTTTGCACTCTAATGCCCGGACGAATTTTAAAGCGGTCAAATTTGATCTCATCCTCGACATACAATGCCGCTTTATTGATGACGGTTTTATTTCTTACATCGCCGTAATAACTCTTCTGGGATAAAAATTGCCCCGTAGCTCCCGGAATTTCTGCAAAGCTATCGTCGTTTACGCAGGTTTTGTCATCAGGTGCGCATATATGCCCGTCTAAAATCGGCTTTGGATCCAGATAATGTTCGTAAGGTTTTAAAATTTCATAAATTCCGCTTGTTTTAGACAGCTCAAATCCGCTTGAAAAAGCGTGCGATACGCCAAAAAGATCAAAATCTTCCATCTTTGCATTTAGTTTGTACTCAAGGCTGGTTTGATCTTGTCTTACATCGCTTATACCGCCGTAGCTTGATATGTCGTTATACCCCCAGTTTTTAACGCTTGATTTTTTGTAATCGTATTTAGCGCCTTTGTTGTCGGTGTATCTTGAAGTCTCAAATTTCGAGTAACTTAAAGTTTGTTCTAAAAATACTCTGTCAAGATCGATTTCGGCGTTTAAATTTGCAGCTATTCCGCCATATTTATATGACATTGAAGAATCAAGACTATCTTCTTCAAACATCTTGTTTTTTTGTAGAGAATAAAGCACGCTAGGCTTTAAAACCACTCTATCGTTTATTTGCCAGATATTTTTTAAAAAATAGTTTTCAACCAGTCTCTCATCGTTTGGAATTTGGGCTATATCGGTATTTATTAATTGAGATTTGATGTCGTATTTTATAACAGAGCTAAATCTAGTATAATCAAATAAAAGCCCGAAATTTTCGCTTGTGTAACCTTCTAGTCCAATTCTGTGGCGTCTTTTTTTAAAATTGCTTTTATCATAACCGCTTTGGCTTGAATAAAATTTTTTATTATCCTCGTGTATAAAAGTCTTCTGCCACTCTGTGCTTGTGTATTGTGAGCTTAAAATACCACCAAATTTGCGCTTTGGATCGCGCGTCTTGGCATTTACGACACCACCTTGAAAATCACCGTATCTAGCCGACACGCCACTATCTATCACCTCTATACTTTCAAGCAGATCCGTATCAAGCGTGAGTGATTGCGAGCTTAGAGACGCAGCTCTTTCTACGTGATAATAAGGTGTTTCGTACCCGTTTGAATTGCGATTTGCGGGATTTATGTCATGGTTAAAATTTGCGCCGTCGATGAGAAAGTTGTTTTGATAAAATTTAGCTCCGTTTATACTGAAGTCTTGCGGCTTTATCTCGCCTGTGTCGGTTCCTAAATCCGATAATCTATTAAATGATACATTTGGATTACTCTTTAAACTATCTGCTATCGTGTGGTTTTTAGAAGTCATTTTATCTAACTTATCGCGAGTTAGTTTTGAAGATGACGAATAAGCTGAAGTCTCGTTTGTATCGTATGTCGCAACTACTTCTATTTTTTGAAGCGAAATTTCGTTTGCACTAAGTGCAGTTGATATAAATGCAATTTGTAAGGCTTTTTTCACATATTTTCCTTTTTTGATAGAAAATTTTTGCGAAAGTATATCAAATGCAACTTAGTTGCAAATAAAATAAATTGCTATAAACATCCTAAAATTCAACAAATTTAAATTTATATTTCAGATTTTATATATTGCAAACAAATTTTTAAGTATTACGAATCGGTATTTTTAAAAGTATTTATTTCATAAATTTTAGATTTTCACTTATTTTATATTTGTTCTTTGGCTTCGGGCACGTAAATATGATTTTCAAAAATAAATCTATGCTCATCAGGCAATGTGCCGTAAATTTTATGAGCAAGATCTCTGATCTCCCAAAGAGCGGATTTTGAGCTTCTAAGCGAGAGGAAATTTTGAAGGCTTCTAGCGTTTACGCTCCAAGTAAGTTCGGTTTTATAGCACTCTGGCAAGCAGTATTTAACTATATCAAGACTCGTTGTAGTCGTAGCTAAAATTTCGCGCAGATTATCAAGCGCTTTTATGCTTGCGTTATCAATTAGCTCGTTACCCGTTAGCACAATGTATCTGCCTGCATTTTCAAAGTCGCCTAGCTCAAATTTCGCCTCATTTTTAAGCTCTTTTAGCGTGTAGCGCGTGGACTTGACGCTTAGGCTTGCTATGCGGTGGCGGGCTAGCTCTTGAAGAAGTGCTCGTGAAATTCCTTGGATGTAGAAGTTATAATACAAATGCTCAAGCGTGCTTGCGTGCTTGTATTTGTTGCCCACGCGATCAATCAGCTCGATATCCTTTTCACCTCCATTATCACCCTTATCAAAGCTTTGCCAGCAGGTGCGAATCGCGTGCGAGCAGATATTAAGAGGAGTGAAATTTAGAAGTGTTACTTGCATTTTAACTCTTTATTTTTGAAATTTGATGTGTAAATTTAGCTAAAAATTGATGAAATTTGGGTTAAATTTAAGGGGCGTTAAATAGCCCCCAAGAGTAAATAAAAGGATTAATTTTTAAGCTGCAAGAGTGTATTTAACATCTCGTTGCTTGTAGTGATCGTCTTTGAGTTTGCTTGAAAACCGCGTTGAACGACGATTAGTTGAGTTAGCGAGCGACTTAGATCGACGTTACTCATCTCTAAGCTTGAAGCTGAAATTTTGCCGCGCCCTGCGGTGTTTGCCGCGCCTATGATAGGATCGCCCGAGTTTGCCGTCATAGCGAATAAATTTCCACCTTCACTTGTTAAACCGGCATTGTTTGTAAATTTAGCCACCGCAACTTGTGCTAGACCAAAACTTCTACCGTTTGTAAATGTGCCTATAAGAGTGCCTGTTTCGTCTATCCTGAGTCCGTTCATTTCACCGCCTGTAAAGCCGTCTTGACTGATATTTTCCGTAGAAGAGTCATTATCGTAGCTCGTCATACCTCCAAGTCCACCTGTATTGCCTAAATTTAACTCTATATGCTGACCTGATGCCGAGCCGTTAGCGGCACCAAAAGTAATGCTGGCAGGACTATATGTTCCAAGTGAACCGTCCGAATTAAATCTAATATAACCGGTGATAACATTAGTCGGTTCGCCGTCTTTAGTGTCGAAATTTATTTTATTAGGTTCTGCTACTTGGATAATCATTGTCCATTCGGTTCCGTTATTTTCGGTATATCCCCTTTTTATAAAATCTATTTTAATATTATGTTTTGCACCGAGACTATCAAATATATCCGTACTTGAACTATGTGCCGCCATATGAATACTGTCTGTTACGCGTTTTGATTCTCCTGTACTTAAAGAGCCTGTTAAAACTGCCATGGTAGCTTTAAATTTAACATTTTCAGTAACATTATTTGTTGCGTTTGTAAGACCTGTGATAGTAAGATACATATTATGATCGTTATCCGTATTATTTGCATTTGCAATAGGCGGATTAGGTGGAACTTTAGTAGCATCGGTTTGATCGCCATCGTCTTTATTGAATGCATCTCCTTTTGGATTTTTAACTTGAAATTGTCCATGTTCATTTACGGTTACTTCTACACCATCGTTTTTATTGTCTTCTATCGCCGCCGTAAAATCACCTACTTTTGGCTTATTTGTAACATTGTCATTATCAACTCTAGTGCCGGTATAGTTTGTCCAAAGTCGGGCATCTTTTTGCATTGCCTCTCTTAAGTCTTCAGTTGTAGTTACTTTTCTTTCAATTGTATCATCGTAATTATGTGCCGCCGTAGTCTTTGTTTTGCTATATGTATATTGATAAGCAGTAATTATATTGGTTGTTACAAAATCTGTTCCTGCCCACTCTGCGGCATTATTTACTTTCATTTTTATATTTTTAGTATTAGTAGAAGTTCCTTGGTTGTTTCTATTGGTTAATACAAGCTGATTACCGTTTGTTACGCTTGCTTCAACTCCGGTCTTTGTATTTCTAGCATTTATAGCAGCAGCTAGTTGGCTAATATTAGTTATATTGGACGCTACTATATTTTCACCATTTAATGTAATATTTAAATTTCTGGCTGCAGGAAGTGTTCCGTCAGGTTTTGCTCCTATGTTTAGTGCCTTTGTTTTAGCATCTGCATAGCTTACCCAAATTCCTTGGCCTTCTCTTAAATTGTAAGCATCCCCCGCATTGTTAAATAATACTCCTAGATCGGCACCACGCTCTTTTAATCTTTGTTCGCCGTTTTTAGTTGTATAAAATTGATTTTGTCCTACATTGTTTTCGTCATGTATTTCATTATCTCTTTTGATACCGTCGAATGGAGTTTTTTCAGTCCAATTATTATATTGGTCAAGTTGAAAAATAGGTATTTTTTTCTTTCCTATAGTATCACCGCTGTCTAAATTTGCTTTTATACCTACTTTAGTAGTTGCACGTGCAGGAGTAGTAAGCCCCGGTGGGATTATGATATTTTCTATCGGTCTGGTCGGGTCTATCTCTCCTGTTACTTCATCTCTCATCCAGCCTTGCACGATATGTCCGCCGTTATCTACGAAATTTCCCAAACTGTCACGTGAGAAGTCGCCGTTTCTGGTATAAAGTCTTGTTTTGCCGCCGTCTGGACTAACGATAAAAAATCCATCGCCTTGAAGCGCGATATCAGTCTGTTTGTCGGTTGTTTGAAGCGAGCCTTGCTTGAAAATTTTTGTAGTCGTATTTATCTGTGCCCCAAGACCTATTTGAGTGGAATTTAGTCCACCGTGTCCGTTTTGAGGAGCTGTAGCTACGCGTGAAGTTTGATATATAAGATCATCAAAATTTGCACGTGAATATTTAAATCCGATAGTATTTACGTTTGCGATGTTGTTGCCCTCAACGTCCATTGCTATTTGGTGAGCCTGAAGTCCCGTAACTCCAGACCAAAGAGATCTCATCATAATTTTATCCTTTTAGTAATTTGCAAAGATAAAAGCAAAAGATGTTCCAAAAATTTAAGAGAGATTTTTTAAATTTACAAGGGCGGTAAAAACTAAAATTTTAAGTATGAAAAATCTTAGCAGGCAGGTTAATTATACGTAACCGCCTGCTAAAAGAGAATGAGTTATAGCACCATCGCGCCGATAACTGCGCCTATCATTAAAGGGATATTGAAAAATAAAAATGTCGGCACGCAAGTATCGTAGATATGGTTGTGCTGTCCGTCGGCATTAAGTCCGCTTGTAGGTCCAAGAGTGCTGTCACTAGCAGGGCTTCCCGCATCTCCAAGAGCGGCTGCAACGCCTACAAGCAAGATAATCGCCGCAGGGCTAAATCCAAGCTGAAGAGAAAGCGGCACATAGATAGAGGCTATGATAGGTATGGTTCCAAAACTGGTTCCTATACCCATCGTTACTAAAAGTCCGATAGCAAGCATCATGATCGCGCCTCCTATCTTGCCGCCTGCGATATCGCTAGCGAAATTTACAAGTTGCTCGATGCCGCCGCTCTCTCTTAAGACAGAGCCAAAACCGGCTGCAACTAGCATAATAAATGCGATAAATCCCATCATCGCAAGCCCGTTGTCCATAATCTTATCTACTTTTTTGTATTCGATTCCGCCAAAGATGATCATCACGACAAGTCCGATAAGCGCGCCAAGAGGCAAGGACTGAGCGTAAAGTTGTATGGCAAATGCTATTACCGCACCGCCAAGTACCGCCCACTCTTTGCGCGTCATCTTTAAATTTTTAGCAATCTGGGCATCGCGCATCTCTTTTTCTTCAAATTGAGTATTTTTGTAACTTCTCTTTTTAGAATAAAAGACAAAAACGGCCAAAAGCAGACCCACTAGCATCGATGCGCCGCCTATCCACATAACGCTTGTTATATCGCTTAAATTTACGACTACACCGTTGTTTTCAAGCTCTTTTTTGATGATGTTATGAAAAAGCAGACCAAATCCCACGCTAAGGCTCACGTAAGGCGCTTTAAGCCCGAATGTAAGTGCGCAAGCTAGGGCTCTTCTGTCTAGTTCAAGCTTGTTCATAAGCGGCAAAAGCGGCGGTATAAGTATAGGTATGAAAGCTATGTGAACGGGGATTAAATTTTGAGAAAAGCACGCTATAAACGCTATAGAAAGCACAAAATAAGTTCGCTTCTTACTTAAAATTTTGCTTATTGCATTTATCAAAATCGCAGTTAAATTCGTATTAGCGATAGCCGCTGCAAGCGCACCTAGCAAGATGTAGCTGAGCGAGGTTTCTAAATTTCCTTTCATGCCCGTTATAAGCGTAGATGTTGTGCCGCTAAGCGCAGTAAAAAGATCTGCAAAACCGCTTAAATCGCCCTTTGACATAACTCCTGCCACAAGAGCCGAGATTAAAATGGCAAGCAAGATGTTAAAGCGCAGCAAACAAAGCGCCGTCATCACAAGAATGCTTATAACAACCGGATTTGAAAGAATCATGGATGTCCTTTGTCAAATTTATATGTTTTATCTGCAATTATACAGCCATTTATCTTAAATTTGAAAAGCGTTAATCAAATTTTGGCGATAAATTTGAGCCGCAGATGTATAATCTAAACACATTTAAATCAGGAGGACAGCTATGAAAAAGTTAGTTTTAGCTTTAGTTTTCGTTGTATCGCTTTTTGCTAAGCCAAATGTCGTCATACTCGCAACCGGCGGGACTATAGCGGGAAGCAGCACGGGTTCGACAAACGCTCAATATGATGCGGGCAAGCTTGGAGTTGAGGTGCTTTTGCAGGCCGTTCCTGAAATTCACGAGATCGCAAATGTAAAAGGCGAGCAAATTTCAAATATCGGTTCATATAATATGAACAATGAAATTTGGCTCAAGCTCGCAAAGCGCGTAAACGAGCTACTAGCCGCAGATACCGACGGCATCGTGATAACTCACGGTACGGATACGCTTGAAGAGACGGCGTATTTTTTAAATTTGGTAGTTAAATCAGACAAACCCGTCGTGCTTGTAGGAGCTATGAGAAGTGCAACTTCCATGAGTGCAGACGGTCCGATGAATCTTTTTAACGCGGTAAATATCGCAGCCGATAAAAACAGCGTAAATAGAGGCGTGTTAGTATCTCTAAATGACGAAATTCACGCCGCAAGAGAGGTTACCAAGAGTAACACGACTTCTGTTCAGACGTTTAAATCGCCAAACACGGGCAAGCTTGGCTGGATATACTACGGTAAGGTCGTTTATATGAATAAAAATCCAAAAATCCATACCAAAGATAGCGTCTTTGACGTAAGTAAGCTTGATAGCCTGCCAAGAGTTGATATCATCTACTCTCATACAAACGATAGCGGCGATATAGCAGAGCTTTTAACAAAAGCGGGCGCAAAAGGCATAGTGCATGCAGGAACTGGTGCCGGAAGCATATATGACGATACCAAAGCCTCTCTTGCAAAGGCTCATGAAAGCGGAGTTAGAGTGGTGCGAAGTACGAGAACGGGAAGCGGATTTGTCTCGCCTAGCCCTAAGATGGACAATGACGGCAAATTTATCGTGGCAAACGACCTAAATCCGCAAAAAGCCAGAATTTTGCTTATGCTTGCACTTACCAAAACCGATGACGTAAAGCAGATACAAAGCTACTTTAACGAATACTAAATTTAAGCGGCTATTTCTTAGCCGCTACTCTTACTTTATACCTATATAATCAAATAATTGATAAAATCTCTAAAATTTTACTAAAAGGAAAGACATGAGAAGCGATATCATAAAAAAAGGTTACACAAGAGCGCCTCATCGCTCGCTTTTACGCGCTACGGGACTTAAAGACGAAGATTTTGATAAGCCGTTTATCGGCATCGCAAACAGTTTTATAGAGATAATTCCCGGGCATTTTTTCCTAAATCGCTACTCTGAAATTTTAAAAGACGAAATTCGTAAAAACGGCTGTGTGCCGTTTGAATTTAACTGCATAGGCGTAGATGACGGTATCGCGATGGGGCATGGCGGTATGCTTTATAGCTTGCCAAGCCGCGAGATCATAGCAAATTCGGTTGAAACGGTTATGAATGCGCACGCACTTGACGCACTTGTTTGTATGCCAAACTGCGACAAGATCGTGCCTGGAATGGTTATGGGCGCACTTAGAGTAAATGTGCCGACCGTCTTTGTAAGCGGCGGTCCGATGAAAAAGGGCTACACAAAAGATGGCAGGCCGATTGATCTTGCTACGGCGTTTGAAGCGGTGGGTAAATTTGAAACCAAAGAGATAAGCGAAGCCGAGCTAAAAGATATCGAGTGCAACGCCTGTCCAAGCGGTGGAAGTTGCAGCGGAATGTTTACTGCAAATTCGATGAATACGCTTTGCGAGGCGATGGGCATAGCTTTAAGCGGCAACGGCACGATACTAGCGCTTACTCCTGAGCGAGAAGAGCTTGTGAGAAAAGCGGCGCGTAGAATTTGCGAGATCGCGCTTGATGAGAGATTTAAGATACGCAATATCCTAAACGCAAAGGCTGTCAGAAACGCACTTGTAGTTGATATGGCGATGGGCGGAAGCAGCAATACCGTGCTTCATATGCTTGCTATCGCGCGTGAGGCGGGAGTGGATCTGCAAATTTCAGAGTTAAATGAAATAAGCTCAAACATCGCTTACATCGCTAAGATAAGCCCAAGCTTGCCAAACGTACACATGGAAGATATCGGGCGAGCGGGCGGAATGAATGCGGTTATAAAAGAAATTTCGCGCCGAGATAACGGAATGCTTCATTTAGAAAATTTAACCGTTTCGGGCGAAACTCTGGGCGAACGAGTGGGAGCTAGCAAGATAAAAGATGAAAGCGTGATCCATAAAGTCGAAAATGCCTATTCGCAGGTTGGCGGGCTGGCGATTTTGTTTGGAAATTTAGCCGAGCAAGGATGCGTGATAAAGACGGCAGGCATCGTGGGAGAGCGTAAATTTAGCGGTAAGGCGGTTTGCTTTAACTCCCAAGATGAAGCGATAGAGGGAATTTCAAGCGGCAAAGTAAACAAAGGCGACGTGGTTGTCATACGATACGAAGGTCCGCGCGGAGGCCCCGGAATGCAAGAGATGCTAAGCCCTACTAGCCTAATAATGGGTCGCGGGCTTGGTGCGGACGTGGCGCTGATAACGGACGGACGCTTTAGCGGTGCAACAAGAGGACTGAGCATAGGGCACGTAAGCCCCGAAGCTGCTGAAGGCGGTATGATAGGACTACTTCGTGACGGCGATATAATCGATATAGACGTGGATACTTATAGTATAAATGTGCGCTTAGACGAGGCTGAAATTTTACGTCGTCGCGCAGAATTTACGCCGCTTGAAAAGGAGCTAAATTCTCGCTGGCTAAGACAATATCGCAAGCTTGTAACAAATGCTAGTAGCGGTGCGATTTTAGAGGCTTAAGACGTGTTTGAGGGTAGTTTTTATTTTAAGGATTTAGATGAGGTAAAAATTGAGCTACAAGAGCTTAACGGTATAAATTTCTATATTCTTAAGAAGTGTTCGCAAATACTTAATAGTCTTGATAGCAAATATGCAACCGATGTTGAAAAACTCAAGCTTCAAAGTCTAAAGCTAAAATATCAAAAATTAAAAAGAGCCGATAAAATTTATAAAGAGATTAACAAAGATTTAGGTAACGATGAGGCTAAATTCTTAAGCAAAAATTCCAAAGCAACCCTTAAAGAGCTTCAAAATTTCTTAGTTGATTTAGGCGAACTTTGGGTTTTTGATATCCAAAATTCTTTAAAAATGCGTAAGATAAATTTGGAAAAAATAAAAGATATTTTGCGCTCTCAAAAGCAAATTATATACAGACATATTACTTCAAAAGATAAGCAAGAGCGTAAAAATTTATATAAGCAGTTTTTGAAAAACGAGAGTGAATTGCATAAAACATATAGCGAACTCGGTTCAAATTTTTTAAGGCAATACAATCTTGATTGTGATAAGCATACCAAGAGATCTGTTTGGAGTGATGTTTTATGTATCATAAATTTAATAGTAACAAACCTTAAGACGACTTTTTGGCTATGTGTATTTTTTGGTGCGTGTTTTTGTATTCCATATTTTTTAAATATCAATCAAGTTCTGCAGACCAATTTAAATAATATTGTGTATTTATTGTTTGGCGTTAGTATTTTGGCATTTTTGTATATTTGTATTATTATTCTTTTTCTAATGTCTTACAGCTATGCTATTTTTAAGAATAATATAAAACATAAATTTACAAATTTTATTTTCTGGATTATGCAAATTTATATGTTTATAATACTTATCTTACCGTTTATTTATGATTTTAAAATCCTAAAAAAGATTTTTGATATTTTATTAAATAATTTAAATTTGGCTTTATGCGGATATTTTTTATTGTTTGTTGGTTATTTTGGTTTTGGTTTTTATAAAAATAAAAACTACAAAGACGTTATAAACTGGATTACTTTGTTTTTTGCTGGATTATTTGATATTTTATTTATAGAATTTGTGTATACAAAGTATGAAGGTATTAGCTTTATTTGGCTTTTGTATGCATTTTACTTCTTTATTTTTATTAAAACTATTGCGTTTTTAAAATCATTTGAATATAAAATAATTTTTTATTTTGCTATGCCTTTGGCTGTTATGATAGTGCCTATTCTTAGTCCTTACTTTGTAAAAATAATAAAACTTGCAAATTACACAGAAGATTTCACGATAAAAAATGAATTTACCCCAAAAGACATTTTAAATTTGCCAAATTGCTTTGAAGGCTATAGCTTAACCTGTATAGACGACAATTTAAGCGATAGCAATAGGACAAAAATCAACAACTTGATAGTAGAGGTTGAATCCAAGGATAGATATTATTTTAAAGCTAGAGCAGAAAATTATTTTTTCTATCCAAATGATAAAAAACGATATTTTGAAAAAGTGATAAAAAATAGTTGCGAAAACAATAATTCCGCTCCTTGCTACGAGCAAAACGCCACGCATATAACCATTAAAAATTACGAAAAGCTTTTTAGTGAAACCAAAAAAGAAAGAGAAAATTTATTCGTTAGAAAATTTAAGATACATAAGAAAAATATAGAAAATTAATTTTAGGAGCATAAATGAAAAAATTAATCTTGCTTTTGGCGTTTATCGGTGTAGCGATTGCAAATGATTGCACAGATAAATATGATTGTGCAAACAAAGCTATGCAGGCGGCTTCAAGCGGTAATTATGAGCTAGCTTATAAGCTTTATAAGAAATCTTGCGAGCTTGGACATCAATCTTCGTGTGAGATGATGAAAACCTACGATGAAAATCAAAATTTTGCTCTTTATACCGAAGTTTCAAAAGAGGAATTTGAGGCTATAAAAAAAGCTTGCGAGACAGGAGACGCTAAAAAATGTGAAGTTTTATCTGCACTTTATATGCTTGGTAAAGGCGTCAAAAAAGACTACGGGGTAGCTTATAAGATAGCTGAAATTTGGTGCGAAAAAGATAGCGGATATTTTTGCTCACTGGCGGGCATTATGCATAATGACGGGGTGCTTGGCAAGGCTGATTATGAAAAAGCACGCGAATTTTACTTAAAGGGCTGCAAGAAGTTAAATCACGCAGAGTCTTGCACGAATTTAGGAATGCTTTATCTGCTTGCTCAAGGAGTTGAATTTGATAAAAATTTGGCTTTGGGGTATATCAATCAAGGATGTGAGAACGGTGACAATACAGGTTGCATGAGCCTCGGTGAGATACACTTCAAGGATAAAGAGTATACTAAAGCACTTCCTTATCTGAAATTCGCTTGCGAAAACAACAATGCCGTATCTTGTATGTATGCAGGTATTTCGCTAATGCCGCGAGAATACACTGGAAGCATAAGCGAAGAGGCGGCTTATTATTTTGATAAAGCTTGCAAAATGGGCATACAAGAGGGTTGTTTGGATAAGAAATAAAATGTATTTTGTAATTTAATTTGATAAAAATATAATGATTGCTGATGCATGATGAACAAAACTCAAGCAAGCATCCAATGAATCAAATTAAAGAAGCTATACAGCTAAAACGAATTTGGCTTCCGAAGAATTAGCTGTATAGCGATACTGTTTGATAAAACACTGGAAAATACAAAGAGCGTCGAGGAAATTTCAAAAGCTTTCGATTTTAAGGAGCATTTTTAATGCCCCTTTTTTTAAAAACGATAATCTAAATTTAGACGCAAAGTTCTACCGGGTGCAGGAATTAAGCCTTGATTGTTAGCATCAAGATAGTAACGATTTGTTAAATTATCAATAGTTGCAGATATGGTTAAATTCGGATTTAGTTTGTAGTGCGCATATAAATCAACTAGACTATAAGGTCTCCATTCCGCACTGTTTGTATCTCCTCCCGGACTTTCAGGAGAAAAAATAGAAACTATGCGTTTTCCATAGTGGCTATATCTGGCGCCTATATCTAATTTTTTAGCCAAGATTCTTGTGCCTATTGTTGCGGTTACGGTTGTTTTTGGAGGTAATGTGTTTCCTATATTGCTATCAACGACTCCGCCGTCAAAGCACTCTTGTCTATCTCTTGCTACACCTTTTTGAGCTTCTTTTCGACAAAATTTGGTTTTTAAATAATATGTCATGCCTACTTGATAGTAAAAGCTTTTCATATCGAAGTAGCTTGAAGCCTCTATTCCTTTATAAAGGGCGCTTTTTATATTTGTGGTTTGGAATATTCCCCTCTTTTTGGTAAAGGTTCTGGTTAAGTAATCTTTAGTGTAATTATTAAAAAATGCAAATTTAAATCCAATTACACTATCTTTTTTTATATAGTCATTAAATAATAAATTGGTTCCGACCTCCCAATTCTTTTGTTTTTCCGGTTTTAATGTGGATAATGAGCCGTCGCCTCTTTGCATACTAAAGCCTCTTGATACTTGAAACAGGCTCGGGGAACGGATAGCTTCGGCGTATTTTATGTATAATTGAATTTCATCGGTAGGCTCAAAGGTAAGCATGGCAATAGGAGAAAAGCCTTTGTTTTTGATAGGGGGTGTGTACTCTTTCGTCATTATCGGTTTGCCGTTTGGATAGTACCCATGAAATTCTACTAAAGGCTGATAGTCTATCGTTTTGCTATTGATATAGCGTCCGCCTATATCGGCAATCAACCAATCCGTAAGCGGATAATTCGCCCAAGCAAATAGACTCTTTTCGTTTCTTTTGGCGTCACGGATATAAAGAGGTGCGATAGCATCTTTTGGATAGCCCTTTTTTTCAACTCTCGCTTGAGCATTTCTTGGCTGATGAATTCTTTCAGTGGAAAATGAGATTCCGTAGTTTAGCGTAAGCGGATTTTCATTAAGTTCGAATATTGACTTGTTGTTTATATTTATACCGTATTGCTTTGATAGTGTAAAATATGCGTGGCGACTATCATGATGACCGTGCTCTTCATAAAAGGGAGTAAAATTTGAAGAGTCGCTCCTGGTAAAGTATCCGCTAATATTTAAATTTATATAAGGATTTGAAGGATTGAAAATGTATTTAGAGCTATAAGAATCAACTTTTACCTCAGAGCCTTCTCCTTGAAGTGCTCCGTCTCCGCGAAAACTAACTAAAGAAGGCATCATTTCTCCAAATTTACTTCTATACCCCCTATATGCTAAATTTACGGCATGATGTTCGTTGTAAAAATTTACTTTAGCCAAATATGATTGGTTGTCTTGAGATGTATTTAGTATCTCTTCTCCCGAGCGATAATATGTGTAGCCGTCTTGGCTTTTAAATATAAGTCTTCCTGTTATTACTTCTTCCTCTACGGCAGGAGTTCTGCCTTTTCTTGGTATTACTTCAAGATCTTCGTTTTTATATTGGATTCTTTCTATTTCGGGGGTAGGTCCGTGCTTACCGGTAAAGTAATTGCCCTGAACTTTTTTAGCATAGCCAAGCACAATATCTGCATTTTCCCATTTTTTAGTAAATGCTAAACTCGTATTGTAGCTATTTCCTAGTTTTGAAAAAGGATTTTTTGAGGAATATCTTGCATCAGGCTTGTAGGTTTGCTCTTTACAAAGACCCGAATGATTTGTTTCGCATTTTTCTATCCATTTTGTTCTATAGCCTCCTCTTGTATTGTAAGCAGGTTTTTTAACGGTATTTGACATTGTTCCTAAAGTAAAGCGAAACCCCCAGTCTTTTTCGGAGTCTTTGGGAATTATATCTTTGTATGATATCGTATTCATCCTCACGACTCCTCCTGTGGCACCTACTCCATCTGCTTTTAAAGACGGCCCTTTTTCTATCTCCACCTGAGAGATTAAATCAGGATCCAGGAAAGTTCTAGTACTTGAGCCTGCATATCCTTGCCATGAAGGAATAGACTGCAATGAATCATCAATTACTATCGGAACTCTGTTTTCGTTTTGGATACCTCTGATATTAACGGATATGGCTCCACTGTTACGTTTATTGCCCACCATTACGCCTGGAATTCCGCTTAGAAAATCACCGACTGAACTTCCTCTGAAGCGAGAAATTTTTGTCTCGTCAAGATAAGAATAAGATCCTGCAGAAGTGTAGCTTTTTAAAGCCGTATTATCATAACCAGAAGAGCTAACTTCACCTGTAACTTTTACTTCCTGTAGATCAATTGTTTCCCTTGACTTTTCATCTTTAGCCAAAAGCCAAGAGCATGATAAAGCTATAGCCACCACTATGCTTAAAGATTTATTTTTGTAATGATATGATAAATCTGAGATTTTATTCATACGATACCTTCTTAAAATATTTTGAAAAAATAGAATTATAATACTATATAAATTAAATTTAAATAAAAATGATTATCAATTTATAAATCATAGCATTAATGAATTAGAGCTATAACATGTTTTATTTTTTTGCCTCTAACTGAAATTTAAGATGATGTATTTGTATTGAGGTATAAGTATAAGCCAATAGCTGCTAGTTGAGATATTGGCTTAATGTCAATTTATTTATTGTCTAAGTTATCAAAATATCTCTCAGGATATTTCTCAACTTGATTTATGTTTAAAAATACGAATTTGTAGCCCAAAAATAGAGCTAAAATCCAAAGAAAAAGAAAGAAAAGCGAAGTACTCATCAAGGCTCCTTAATATGCGTGATGATCGTTTTTGATCTCGTTTTGGGTGATCTTGCGACTATCCATCGCGCGCCAAACCACAAATATATATCCAAGCACAAACGGCACTAAAAAGCTTACATAAGCCATCACGCCAAGCGTATAGTGGCTTGAGCTTGCATTTTGTATGGTAAGCGAGCTTTGCAAATTTGAAAACGACGGATAAAACGCCGTGTTGTTAAGTCCGGTAATCAAAAATAGCCCCGTTACCACAAGCACTACTCCCGCGCCAAAAGGCACTATGCCGTAGATACTGCTTGTAAATGCCCCTTTATAAATTCCGTATAAAACAAGCACTAAGCCAACCAGCATCATGAGTGTTACAAACGGAAGTTTTATCAAATTCATTGCGTATTTAAATCCGACTAGGCTTACCACACCTTGCGCATCGTATTCAAAGCCCGTTTTTGTAAAAATCCAGATAGCAAAGATCAGGAAAAACGGTAAAAATAGAGCCGTGTTTTTAAGCACCGATTTTCTTAAATTTGCTCTTAATTCATCATCTGCGATATTGTTTATCAGGTATAGCCCGCCACCTACTCTGGAAAGGAAAAACATAGCGATTCCAAGCGGATAGAGCATGATGTTGCCAAGGGCTTCAAGACCTCGCCAAGGCGTTTGCCACTGGACGAAATTTTGCTCGTTTAATAAAAAATCGCTTCCCGCAAAAAACGTGCTAACCGCCATTCCGATAAGTATAACGCCAAGAGAGCCGTTTATGAAAAGGAAAATTTCATAAGTTCTTGTTCCTAAAAAATTATCCGGCTTTTTGCGGTACTCGTAGCTTACGGCTTGGATGACGAAGCAAAAGAGTATCGCAAGCCAAACCCAGTAAGCCCCACCGAAACTTGTCGCGTAAAATAGCGGAAACGCCGCGAAGCAAGCCCCGCCGAACATAACAAGCGTAGTAAATGTAAGCTCCCATTTTCGACCGACCGAATTTACTATCATATCTTTTTGAATTTCGCTCTTTGGCAAGCCGAAAATCAGCGTCTGACCGCCTTGAACGAACATCATAAATACCAAAAGTCCGCCAAGCAGGCTAACGATAGCCCACCAGTAAATTTGTAAAATTTCGTGCGATAAACTAAGCATGGTTTTCAAATCCTATCTTTATCTGTCTAAGCATGATTTTTATCTCGGCTATCAAAAGCGCCGTAAATAACAGAGCAAAGAGCGCAAATGAAATTTTGACATTTACGCTTCCTAAATTAGTAGCGGCTATACCCACAGGCATGAGATCTTGTATCGCCCACGGCTGACGCCCTACTTCGGCTACTATCCAGCCGGCTTCGGCTGCGATGTATCCAAGCGGGATCGTCCAGACGCAAAGCCAAAGCAGCTTTTTGAAATTTTCGATATTGTTTGCCATACACAGATACATAACTACGAAAAATAGCACCAAGAAATAGCTTCCAAGCGCTACCATCACGTGAAAGCTGTAAAATGTAATGCCCACGGGCGGAACCGCATCGTTCGGCTTTTCTAAGTAACCGTATCCGAGGAAATTCATATTTGCTTCAAGCTTATTTTGCGCTATTTGCATAGCCTCTTTATCACCCGCCTTTTTGGCTTCTTTATACTCTCTTAGCGCTTCTACGGCGACTTTGCCCTTTTTCATTTTGCTTTCAACGCTTTCTATGCCGTGTTTTTCGTTTCCGAACACCAGATCGTCAATGCCTGCGATAAATGCGTTGATATCGCGTTTGCCAAGAAGCGAGAGCATGTAAGGCACTTCAAAATCTACAATAAAAGGCTTTTGTCCGTCTCCCGGCTGCTTGTTTGGCGTTAAAATTCCCGCCATCACGATACCTTGCCTTGTATCTCCTTCATAAAGTCCTTCCATCGCAGCAAGCTTCATCGGCTGAGTTTTTGTAACCTGATACGCGCTTTCATCGCCACTAAACATCAAAAATAGGCATGTTACAAGCCCGAAGCTTGCGCCCACGATGATGCTTTTTTTGGCCATGACAAGGTGTCTGCCTTTGATGATAAACCAGGCCGAAATTCCGATAACAAAAAGCGCGGATATCACGTAACCGCTCGTAACCGTATGAAGAAATTTGATGATACCCACAGGGCTTAGCGCAACGGCAAAGAAGTCTTGCATCTCCATTCTGGCGGTGTCGGGGTTAAATTTCATCCCCACAGGATACTGCATCCAGCCGTTAGCTATTAAAATCCAAAGTGCGCTTAAATTTGAGCCGATAGCTACAAGCCATGTTGAGATGAGGTGAAATTTCTTACTAACCTTATCCCAGCCAAAAAACATCACCGCAAAAAACGTACTTTCAAGGAAAAATGCAAGTAAGCCCTCGATAGCAAGCGGAGCGCCGAATATGTCGCCGACAAACCAGCTGTAGTTCGCCCAGTTCGTACCGAATTCAAACTCCATGATGATACCTGTTGCTACACCGATGGCGAAATTTATACCAAATAGTTTAAGCCAAAATTTGGTGATGTTTTTCCACTCAGCACTTCCCGTTTTTACGTAGATCGTCTCCATAATAGCGATGATAAAGCTAAGCCCAAGCGTTAGCGGAACAAATAAAAAGTGATAGATTGCAGTCAGTGCAAACTGCGCTCTGGACCAATCAACCGATGCAAGCTCTTGCATTTTATTCCTTTGTCAAATTTAAGATAACGAAGTTGGTTTTCTCTTCATCGCTCTTAAATTTTGTATTTAAATTTTCATCAAAAACGAATACTTTTAAGATTCCAAACATTATCACGAGTTTGATGGCAATTATTAGCCATAAGCTCTTGCCGACTTTCATATTTTTAAAGCCGTCCATGTATAAATCGGATATATTTTTTAGCTGTTTTTTAATCATAATGCTTAGAGTTTATAACAAAAATGCTTAAGGATTTATTTTATATTTACAAATTCAAAAAACATCCGCAACGAAATTTAAGTTTTTACACGCTCTTATACATTTATAAAATTTAAAAAGCTATAATTAAACCATTAAAATAAAATCACAGAGGAAATTTCAATGGATAAATCTCGGCAAAAAAAGCTACGTGAAGAGACGAAGTATATATTTATCACAGGTGGCGTGCTTAGCTCGCTTGGCAAGGGCATAGCGGCAGCCAGTATAGGAACTCTGCTTAAAAATACGGGGCTTAAAGTAAGCATACTCAAAGCCGATCCTTATATCAACGTAGATCCGGGCACTATGAGTCCGCTTGAGCACGGAGAAGTCTTTGTAACCGATGACGGAGCCGAGACCGATCTTGATTTGGGGCACTATGAGCGCTTTTTGGATGAGAGCTTAAGCCAGGATAATAACTTCACCACAGGTCGAGTTTATAGCTCGGTTATAGAAAAGGAGCGCAGAGGCGATTATCTTGGCAAAACTATCCAAGTTATCCCTCATATCGTAGGCGAGATCGTTGATCGTATCAAAAAAGCCGGCGAAGGGCAAGATATCCTCATCGTTGAGATAGGCGGAACGGTCGGAGACATCGAGGGATTGCCGTTCCTTGAGGCGATTCGTGCGCTTAGAGTCGAAGTGGGTCGTAAGCGCGCTATGAATATCCACCTAACGCTGGTGCCATATATCAAGGTTGCGGGCGAGCTTAAAACAAAGCCGACTCAGCACAGCGTAGGCGAACTTCGCCGCATAGGCATAAGTCCTGATATGATAATTTGCAGAAGCGAACAGCCGCTAAACCGCGAGCTGAAAGACAAGATCGCGTCAAGCTGCGGTGTCGAGAAAAACTGCGTTATCGAAAGCGTTGATAGCCAAAGCATCTATCAAATTCCGCTTACGTTTTTAAACCAAGATATACTAAGCCCAATAGCTGAAATTTTAAATCTGGGCGAGCTTGAAGTAAACATGAAAAACTGGGATAGTCTCGTTAAGCGCATAATAGCGCCTACAAAAGAGACTACCATAGCCTTTGTCGGTAAATACGTCGATCTTAAAGAGAGCTACAAAAGCCTTACGGAAAGCATAATTCACGCGGGCGCAAATTTGGACGCAAGAGTGAATTTAAAGTGGATTGATAGCGAAAAAATCGAGGCTGAAAATGTTGAAGAACTGCTAAAAGACGTTGACGGCGTGCTTGTTGCAGGCGGATTTGGCGAGCGCGGAGTAAGCGGCAAGATGCAAGCGATAAAATTTGCTCGTGAAAACAAAATCCCGTATCTTGGAATTTGCCTTGGTATGCAGCTTGCGATGATAGAATTTGCAAAAAATGTGCTTCATTTGGAAGGAGCGAATTCGGTTGAATTTGATAAAGAGTGCATAAATCCCATAATCTATCTGATCGATAGCTTCATAGACGCAAACGGCGAAAAGCAAATTCGCACTCACCAAAGCCCGATCGGAGGCACGATGAGGCTTGGAGCTTACAGCTGTGAGATAAAGAAGGATTCGCTTTTAAGCGAGATTTACGGCGGAGCAAAAGAGGTAAAAGAGCGTCACAGACATCGCTACGAAGCCAATCCGAAATATAGAGGCGAATTTGAAAAAGCGGGACTTATCGTAAGCGGAGAGAGCGACGGACTAATCGAAGTTGTCGAGCTAAACTCTCATCCTTGGTTTGTAGGCGTGCAGTTTCACCCTGAATTTACATCTCGCCTAACCAACCCAAATGCAGTGATTTTGAATTTTATCGACGCGTCGATAAAAAATCATGTTAAGTAAAAATGACATAAGGGAGTTACTGAACGAACGTTTTAGCAAGGATTTGCATAAAAAGATTTCAGAAATTCCCACGCCTGACGCGTTAAAAGATATCTTTAAGGGCGCAAATCGCATAAAAGAGGCGATAATGCGCGAAGAAAAGATCGTCGTAGTGGGTGATTACGACGTGGACGGAGTTATCGCAAGTGTCATCATGGCTGAATTTTTCGATGATTTAGGGGTTAGTAAATATTTCGTGCGCATACCAAATCGCTTTAGCGACGGATACGGCTTAAATGCGCAAATCGTTGAAGAGGTGAGAGATGCAGACCTCATCATAACAGTTGATAACGGTATCTCTGCGACCGAAGCGGCTGAGGTTTGTAAAAAATACAAAATCGATCTAATCATAACAGATCATCACATGCCGCCTGAAATTTTGCCCGATGCTTACGCGATCATAAATCCAAAGCAAAAAGACTGCCCTTTCCCAAATATCGAAATTTGCGGCGCGCAAGTGGCTTGGTATCTGGTGGGTGCGCTAAAGGACGTGCTAAAGATTGAATACGATATGGCGAAATTTATCGATCTTTTAGCGATTGCGATAATTGCGGATATGATGGAGTTAAGGGATCTAAACCGCATGCTCGTTAAGCTTGGCATAATCAAGCTAAATTCATCTCGTAGAGCAGCATTTACGGCGATTAAACAGTTTTACGGCAAGGATAAATTTGAGTGCGATGATATAAGTTTTCTCATCGCTCCTCTTATAAATTCCTCAGGAAGAATGGATGATGCGATAAATTCGTTTAAATTCTTACATACCAAAAACATAGACGAAGCCAACTTATATCTTGACATGATCGTTGATTTTAACAACTCTCGCAAAGAAGAGGAGAGAATGCTTTATGAGTGCTCGTTAAAAGATGTAAAAGAGGATGAAAATATCATCGTAACATGGGGCAAGGACTGGCACGAAGGCGTTATCGGCATAGTCGCAAGTCGCCTTGCAAAGCACTTTAAAAAGCCTGCGATCGTCTTTAGTATAGATGAAAACCGTGCAAAAGGAAGTGCAAGAAGTGTCGGCAAGGTCGATATACTCTCTCTTATCGCAAAGCATGAAGAGCTTTTAAGCGGATACGGCGGGCACAAAGGCGCTGCCGGTATAGTGATAGATCCTTGCAACCTAGAAGCCTTTAAAACGGCGATAAATCAGGCTTGCTTTTTAATGGATATGCATGATTTTGTTAGCTCCGATGAGCTTTTAGGGGAGATAAGGGCTAGCGAGATTGACTTTGAATTGCTTGAAATTTTGGAATTTTTCGAGCCTTACGGACAGAAAAATCCGCGTCCGCTCTTTAGGCTAAACGAGGTCATCGTCAAAAACAAAAAGCTTATCGGCAGAGAGCAAAACCACTTAAAGCTTATCTTGCAAAAAGAAGGCAAGAGCTTTGAAGCGCTGTTTTTTAACTTCGATAGGCAGCCTCACATCGGAGATAGCATAAATTTAGTCGTTTCGGTCTCTAAAAACTCGTTTCGCGGACTTATCACGCCGCAACTTTTAGTTAAAGAGATAGTTTGAGACAGAAAATGAAAAGAGCTGTTTTAGCGGTATTTTTAGCGTTTTCTAGCCTAAATTTTGCTTTTGCCGATGGCAAGTTGTGCGATAGTAAAGATATGAAAGAGATGCTTTTGGAGCTAAATAAAAATGCTCCCAAAAAGATAGATGACTCCGTAACTCTTATGGGTGCTGAGTGCAAAGAGGGCGTGCTTGCTTATAAATATGAGCTAAAAGATAGCGCAAATTTCAAAATTTCAGAGTTTAAGGCTGAGGATATCGAGAATTTCAAATACAAGCAAAGCGCTATCCTTGGAGTTAATTATTGTAACGCATTTAGAGGGCTTCATGCTTATACGCAGAAAGTTGTTTGGGTATATGAGTTTGGCGGCAAAAAATTTGCAGAATTTGGTTATACGCCAAAAGATTGCAAGTCGTATGTGCGCTAAATAAGATAAATTTGAAAGGATACGAGATGAGAAAATTTGGTTTGGCACTGCTTGTAGCTATGCTTGGTGTAAGTGTTAATGCGGCTTCTTGTGATGATGCGGTTTTAAGCGGGATAGTCTCCGGACTAAACTCAAAAGTTCCTCAGCGAGTGGACGAGATAACTACTATGTTACGCGCAGAGTGTGTAAATGGCGGCTTGAAGTATGTCTATGAGATGAATGACGCGAAAGATCTTGAGGTATCTAAATTTAGTGATACTGAAAATGAAGTTTTTAAAAACGTCCAAAGCAATATACTCAAAGAGCTATACTGCACAAGTTTGGTTGAGCTTCACCGGTACACAAACAGCATTATCTGGTCATATATCGACGCTAATGGCAAGCTTTTTGCCGAATTTGAGTTTAAACCAAGCGATTGTACAAAATAAATTTAAGAGGTAAGATGAAAAATTTAACTTTAACACTATTTTTAGCGGCTTTTGTAACAAGCGCATTTGCCGCCTCTTGTGACAATGCAGTAGTAAAAGGCATAGTGACAGGGACTGGCAAAAATCTTCCGATGAGAATGGATCCTATAACTACTTTAACAAAAATAGAGTGTAAAGACGGAACTCTCAAATACACCTATGAGTTAAACGACATAGACAACATTAAGCTATCGAAATTTGACGATGCTAAAAAGAAGCTATTTTTTGACGTGCAAAGAAATATTATCAAAAATTTTTATTGCACTACGTTATCGGATATTCAAGACTATACAAATAGCGTTATTTGGAGCTATAGGTTTAACGGAAATGTGTTTGGAGAGTTTGAATTTAGGTCAAGCGACTGTAAAAAGTAAATTTGATAAAAGCCCGAAACATCTCGGGCTTAAAAAATAGATCTATTTTTTATCTTCCAAGCGATCTAAATGCTTTTTGATGAACCCGTCAAGATCCTCTTGTTTTAAGATAGTTTTGCCAAGCTTTTCCTTGCACTCTTTGCCGATCTCACAAAGCACTTTACGGTTAGCCGCACTTTGGGATTTACCGTGTTTTGCAAGTATTGAGTTTAGCTCATGCTCTTCTGAGAAGTTGATTAGTTCGCGATCTGTTGCCATTTTAGCTCCTTGTTGGAAATTTGTGCATTAACTATACACTTTTATTGTTAATATTACTCTCTGCCTTTTAAAAGCGGCACAAACATGCACTCATCAAGCTTCGTTTCGCGGATATTTCCATTGTCGTCTTTTTGAAATTTGACGATGTATTGTTTATCTCCTTTTTTGATTGGAGCAACCAAAATTCCGCCATTTTTAAGTTGATTAAACAAATTTTGCGGCACGCTTTCAGTTGCTGCCGAGAGCAAAATTCTATCATACGGCGCATAGCTTTTCCAGCCGTTGTTGCCGTCATCATATCTAACGTGGATGTTTTTGATGTTAAGAGTTTCGAACCTCTTTTTGGCTTCGGTTGCAAGCTTTTCTATCCTCTCCACGCTAAAAACCCTGTGAGCCAGCTTTGCCAAAATGGCAGCCTGATACCCACTTCCGCATCCTATCTCAAGCACATTATCAACACCGTCCGCCTCAAGCGCCAAAGTCATCTTGGCAACCGTTAATGGCGAGCTTATCCACTGATTGCCGCTTATGGGCTGCGCATCAAGTTTATAAGCGTGCGTGCTGACCGGAGCAAAGACCCCTCTTGGAGTTTGCCTTAGTGCTTTATAAAGTTCCGGCGACAATATCAGCTCGTCAGCTATCTCGTCAGCCATAATAGTACATTTTGAAATTTCTAATCCAGTCATATTTTTACCTATTTTCCTATGCTTTGCCTAGCTTTTACGATGAGGTTTTTATCAAATTTCACCTCTTTTTTGAACTCACCGCTTGGCAAAAATACTCCGCTAAATTCCAAATCAAGCGAGCTTGATGCCACAACAAAGCAATTATTAACTATTGCTAAAGCCTTACAAAGCGTCATATAAGCTTCTTCTCTGGCTTTTCCCCACATTGCGGGCGCTAAGATTATGTCACACTCTTGTAACTTTACCCAAAATTCCGCAAATCTAAGTTCAAAGCAGATTAAAACACCTATCTTTATATTGTAAAACTCAAAAATTCTTATGCCATCTTCACCTCCTGCGTCAAATTTTTCATCTTCTAAATTCGGCTTAAACAGCTTGTGTTTGGCTTGTTTGTGAAAAATTTCAGCCGAATTTAAAAGCAAGAATTCGTTATAAATTTTAGTTCTTTGTTGGCTTTTTTGACTTTGTTTTTTAGCCTCGTCTTCGTGCTTGAAGCTTGTTAAGTGCGTAAAGCCAAGAAATTTATCCGCCTCAAGCGCTTCTTTAAGCTTTTTTACAAGCTCGCTATCAAGCTTATCAAGCATGCTTGTATCGTTTTTACTCTTTAAAAGACCGTCAAAATCATATCCGCTTATACAAAGCTCACTAGCTAAAATGAGCGAATTTGAAGGCGTGTTTTTAATAAAATTTGCCAATTCTTTCAGTCTGCCTTCATAATCCTTTGCAAAAAGCGTAACGGGAACTAAATTCAGTTCACAAATTTCGTTAGAAATCGTCAAAACTCAAGCTTCCTTTTGAGTAGTTTGTGACTTTTCCTTCAAAGAAATTCGCCTTTTGATCGTTAAATTTAGCAAAGTCATCAACCCATTTTATCGGATGTGAAGCGTTGTAAATTTTGTTTAGCTTGATCGCTACTAGGCGCTGATCGATTAGATAGTGGATGTACTCTTCGATTATCTCGCCCGTTAGCCCCATTATCTGATTTTGAGTGATGTATTTACCCCACTTTATCTCAAGCTCACCGGCTTTTTTGAACATATCATAAATTTTAGCCTCGATTTCAGGCGTAAAGAGATCCGGGCGCTCGTTTCGAACCGAATTTATCATGTTTTGAAAGAGCAGCAGGTGGGTGATTTCGTCGCGCTGAATAAATCTAATCATCTGCGCGCTTCCAAGCATTTTGCCCGCACGAGCCAATGCATAAATCGCCATAAATCCGCTGTAAAAATAAATTCCTTCTAAAATTTGATTTGCCACCATCGCAAGCAAGAGCTTTTCATCGGTAACCTCTCCCGCAAGCTCTTCGTATACGCTTGAGATGTAGTCGTTTTTCTCGCGCAATACATCATCGTGCTTTTCCATCTCGTAGATAAGATCGGTATTATCGCAAATCGCTTCAACCATAACAGCGTAAGATTTAGAGTGGTTTGCCTCCTCATACGCTTGGCGCGCTAGACACGCGTTGATTTCAGGAGCCGTGATATATGGGTTGATGTTGTCTGCGAGGTTGTTTGTCTGAAAGCTGTCCATCGAGATAAGCTGGCTCCAAACCAGATCATACATGCGCTTTTCGGCTTCGGTTAGGTTGTATGTGTAGTCGCGCACGT
The DNA here is from genome assembly GCF_013201975.1 of Campylobacter sp. CCUG 57310. Classification (NCBI taxonomy): domain Bacteria; kingdom Pseudomonadati; phylum Campylobacterota; class Epsilonproteobacteria; order Campylobacterales; family Campylobacteraceae; genus Campylobacter; species Campylobacter sp. CCUG 57310. The sequence goes on along the minus strand of NZ_CP053845.1, from coordinate 2,010,943 downwards.
CATCGGTTGTATCGACCTCTTTTGGAAACCAAGTATTAGCTTCCATCAGATCCCAAAGCTTAAGCGCCCATTGGTATTTGGCTTTGGTGAAATTTAAAATTCCGTGCGGATTACCGTTAAAAACGCGCCTGTCGGTTAGCGTTTCATCTGAACTCGGGTTGTAAATTCTTTTTCTTTCCATGGTTTATCTTTCATCTGAATTAAGTTGTGATAAAGATTTTATCTAAGATAAAATTTAAAAGCCTTTAAAGGCTTTTAAATTAAGCCCTAGAGTTATTTGCATAGGGTTGTATAATAGGAAATTATAAAAATTTATTTAGTATTTTTGTCTTAGTCGCAGCGATAAAGACCCGCTTCGCCACGAAGTGAAAAATAGTGTAAATTTGAGCTTGAAATTTTGGCGTAAAATTCTCTTGCCTCTTTAAGCTCGCCTTTCTTTTCAAGCTCGCTAGCATTTTTAAGAGCGCTAATTAGTTCGTCATACTCTTGCTTTAAAGCTTGGGATAAGCCTTCTTGCAAGATATTTTCGCCCAGTTTTTGCTTGGCTGAAATTAGATAAAACGCAGCAGTAGCAACTTCTTTTTTTACTTCTTCGCGTAGTTTGGACTTGGATTTGCATTCGTGTAGCTTGGATTTAAAATTTTTCTCTTGCACTTCATCTATTATATAAATTATTTCGTATAGATAGCTTAAAGCGCAGTTTATATGCAAATTTGCTTGCTTTAAGGGCTCTTTAAAGGGTTTGTTTTGAATTTGCGGATTTTGGGTGTTGCAGCGGTAAATTCCCGCTTGTGCGGCGAGTTTAAAGTATCCTTCATCTGCTTTGCTAAGCAGCTCTTCGTAAAGCTTTATAGCGGTATTTAGTCTATTTTTATGCTCCAATCCGTCAGCTTCTTTTAATATCCAGCCCAAATTTTCAAACCTTTCAAGCCCCTCCTCGCTTCCGTCAAGCACCTTACTCATACTTTCGTTTAGTTCGGGATAAATTTCGTATATTTTCTTAAGCGTATTATTGGCATAAAACGATGAAGTCATTGTATCTCTAGCATCTTTTAAATCGTCGTTTATGTCAAATAGTCTATTGGAGGCTTTATTGTTTTGTATTTTTACCTCTTCAAGATATAAATTTATCTTTTCAAATTCACTCATTTTAATCCTTTTAAAGTATAAATTCGTAGCTTTTATACGCAAAACCACAAAGCGTAGTTGCCACTTAATTTAGAAATTTAAGCAGCAGATATAACCAAAGCACATAGAGGGCTAAATAAATTTAGCCCTCTTAACGAGCAAAATAGAGCTAAAAGCGACCGCATTCATCTTTTGCCGATAGTGAGCGAGCTAAGCAGTCTTCAACGCAGCCTCTCATATTGGGAGGATCAACTCCGATATCTGTACAATAATTTTCGCACATTATTCTCTCGCAATCAGATACTGGTTTTATTTGCTTTTGTTTGGCAATGAGTGTTGTGCCAGTTACAAGTAGGCATAATGCAACTATACTGAGTAATTTTCTCATGATTTCCTCCTTGTAATGAAAATTAATTAAGTCTTTTAGACTTGCTTAAATTCAAAGCCAATTTCTGAAAAGACATTAAATTTTATCTTGATTGCAGCGATAAATTCCCGCTTGCGCTACGAGTTTGAAAAAGCCGTATTTTGAAATTTCCAAAAGCTCTTTGTAAATTTCGGAAGCTTCTTTAAATTTACTCTCTTCTTCGAGTTTAACAGCTCTGTTTTGAATTTCGCTTAGCTCTTCGTATCGCTTTTTGTCTTCTTCAAATTCTCTTTTAAAGTCGCGTTTGCATTCGGGATTATCCGCATAAAATATATCTCTAGCCGCCCAAATTTCAAGCATGGCATCTGATGTTTTAGTTAGAATTTCTTTTGAATTTTTAATCTCGCCTTTAAATTTAACAACCTCCGCCATTGCGCTTTGAAGCTGTTCTAAAGCCTCTCCTATACATAGATCAAAGTGTTTAAATGACATCAAAATCCTAGCCCCTTTCGTTCAATGCATGAATTAAAACAATTAGTGTATGCAAAACCTTGCCCCATTTTATCTTTGCCTAAATGATGTTCGCATGCAAAGTGACAAAATTCAACAAGACCTGGATCAACATCCCGTGGCCATACCGGTTTCATGTCTGAATCTGCTAAAACTATTGTTAGAGATAATAGCCACTATAGTTAATGATAACTTTTTCATAGCAACTCTCCTTTATAAATTAATGATAATGAATATTGAAATTATATAAAATAAATTATTAATTTTAGCTAAAATAATTTGTAGTATTTATTAATTAAATTTATAAATTCGGCGAATCTAGCGCTTAACTAAACTCGCCGAAAGAGAGGAGTTATCTTCTTAAATTTATCGCCGTTTTTATCATATCATCGCTTGTCGTGATGCTTTTTGCGTTTGCGTCAAATGCCTTTTGTATGGCGATTACTTCGGTTAGCGCTTGGGCTAAATTTACATTTGACTGCTCCAGCGTCGAGCTTGCGACTTTTGCTCCGTAGATACTCTTGCCGTTTTTATCTTTATAAAATATCGGCGCACCAGAATTTGCACTTTGAGCGTAGATATTTTCGCCAAGCTTTGCTAATCCTTGCTTGTTTTGAAAGTGATAAAGCGCAACCTTGCCTACGGCTATTGATTTGCCGTTAGTAAAGCTTGCTAGGATATTTCCGCTGCTGTTTGTGAAATACTCTTTGAGAATTCCTTCCGCTGCGCCGTCTTTGGTTACGGATAGAGTTTTTGCTCCTGCACTGCTTGTTAGCCCAACGTATCCTGCCGGAGTTTGCGAGCCAAAGTCGATTTTTAGAGGTGTTCCTCCATTACTAAGCCCGCTCAAAGTGTGTGAAATGAGCGTACCTTTATCACCAAATACAAATTCGCCCTTTGAAGTTGAAAGCACGCTTTTATCAGGCGCTGTTACGGTAGCTACGGCTTGCCAGATTGTTTGGTTTGCGCCTTGAGGGATTTTTTTCGTAAAATCAATCGTAAGGGTGTTTTTCTCGCCGTTTGGCCCGTATAATTCGGTTACGAATTTCTCTTTGTTTGCTTTTTCCTGTATGGTTGTTAATGTTGCGCTTATGCTAAGAGGTTTGGTAAGATCAAATGTCGCAGGCAATGGCTCGTTTATGACCCAATTGCCCTCTTTGTCAAGCGCGCCGATTACCGAAGTTTTGATCCCGTTTGCGTCGGTTAAATTTACCCGCACCATATTGCCCTCTTTTGGCTCGAATATAGTGTCGCTTTTTTCTACTTTTCCGCTTAAATTTATCCTTCTTGTGGCAAGATCTACGTTGCTTACGTAAGTTTTTTCATCAATCGGCACTTCGACTTGCTCTTTTATGATGCTTGAGTTTAGGGTGCCTTTATAAGAAATTTTTGTCGTTACTTCGGATGGTAGATATAAAAAATCAGGCAGTTTTATTTTGCCTTGAGAGGCGATATCTCCAAGCTCAAGATCGCTTGCGGCAGCCAAGGTATAAGCCTCAAGATAAGGCGTTATAGAGTGGGTTTTGCCAAAAATTTGTAGAGCGTTTTTGCTAGGAGTTACGCTAGTTAGCGGGTTTTGCACACCTGTTACGTATCTGCCGCTATTATCTACCAAATACCCTTCTTTATCTACGCCAAAAGACCCCGTGCGGGTGTAGTAAGTCTGCCCATTTCTATCAAGCACTCCAAAAAACCCGTCACCTTGTATCGCCATATCAAGCCTGTTGTCAGTAGCTATCATCGAGCCTTGTTTGTAAAAGCTAAGAGCGGTAGTTTGTCTGGATGCTCCAAGCCCAGCTTGATCGGTTGTCGGCTTATTGCCCGCGCTTATGACGCTTTGATAAAAGATGCTTTTAAACTCAGGGATAGAAGCCGTAAAGCCGACATTGTTTATGTTTGAGATATTGTTCGCCCAAACGTCCATGCCGAAATTTTGCGTCTTAACTCCGCTTACTCCGTTATAAAAGCTTCTTACCATCTCTTATCCTTTTTTAGGTTCGGTAAATTCTTTAATCGCGCTTAAATTTACATATTGTCCTGCGATTTTTACCTGCGCTTCGCCATCGACAAATCTAATCGCCTCGACAGGGTATGTGCCCGTGCCGCTGTTGTGATTTTTGCCGTCTTTGTCTTTGTAGGCTATCTCTACATTATAAACGCCCGCTTTTACTTCGTTGCCGGAGTTGTCCTTGCCGTCCCACTCAAGGGCAAAAACTCCCGCTTTAGCGTCTTTAAAGGTCTGCTTTCTTATGACGTTTCCTTCTTTGTCTTTGATAGTGTAAGTGCCTTCAGTGGCGTCTTTTTCGAAGTAACCGTTAAACTTAATATTAGTTGATTTATCGGTTTTTACTATTATACTTTCGCCTACGTTTGCCATCTTGCCAAGAGCCGAAACCGCATACATACTTGTACTCATCTTAAGCTGATCCGCCAGCTTTTTCATCATCTGGTTTGTGTTTTCTTGAGTTTCAAGAGTGGCAAGTTGGGATGTCTGCGTGAGCATCTTTTCGCTATCCATAGGACTTGTCGGATCTTGGTATTGAAGTTCTGTTAAAAGAAGTTTCATAAACGCATCCTTATCAAGTTGCGCTCTAGGATTTGTTCCGTTTGCTTTAGCAAGTGCTTCAGCCTCTTTTTGCGCTTTCATTTTGTCGATTGTGAATTGATTTGAGCCTAAGCCGTTATTGATATTTGTAGCCATATTTTTTCCTTTTTTGATTATTAAATATACTTCGGTAATACGATTTCAAGCATAGGACTTTCGGCTATCTCCATGCCTTCGTTTTCTGTTAATTTTGAACCTTTATATGCTTTGCCACCTTGATCTTTTCTTTGATTTTGATCGCTAAAATTCATCTCAAGCTCGGTAAAACCCATATTAACTAAGCTCGCTTTAAATTCCGCCTGATTTTGCAAAAACAAATTCATGGTTTGCGTCGTGGAGTTAAAATTTATATGCAGATTGTTTCCGCGATTTACCATCGTGATCTCAACCTCGCCTAAATTTAACGGATTGAGCGTAATGTTAAAGCGCATAAAAGGCGATTTGTAAGCTTCAACCTGCTCTTTTAGCGTAGTGTTAAAGTTATCAAAAGTCTGTCTTACAAGCTGTAAATTTTTGCTTTGACTTCTTGCGTTTTGCATTATCTCACGCACCATGGAATTTAGCTCGCTTTCGCTGTTTGGGCTACTTTGTTCTCCGCTAGTTTCGCTTTGTTCTCTTTGAGGATAGAGCAAGCTTTGTAAATTTACCTTGCTTGTATTTAGGCTTTTTTCGTCTGCTTTTATTGATTCTTTTTGTATGGTTTGAGATATATTCTCTTTTGTGATTTCATTTGAAATTTGAACTTGGGCGGACTTTAAATTCTCCACCTTTGGAGTCTGCTTATCCACTAAATTTGAGCTTAAATTCGCTCTTGCTTCGTTTGCTATTTCTTTTGAAATCTCTTGCAGGAGCTTATTTAGCTTAACGGGTTGGGCATCGTCTTTGCTAAGCTGCAAGGCTTCTTCAACTTTTGCTTTTAGCTCCATGCTATAAATTTCAGCAGGTTTTACCGGTAGAAAAAATTCTTTTTGACCTAAATTCGGAAATTTAGCGCTTAGTTCGCTAGCTTGCTCTTTGCTTATCGTTATCTTTTCAAGCCCTAAATTTAGCCTTTTAGCAATGACAATTAGCTCATGGATATTTTTTGCGCTTTTTAATTCGTGAATAGTCGCTTCATTTGAAAGAGCCTTTGTAAGCGGAGCGGTGAAATTTGGAAATTTGGAAATTTTCTCGCCGCCGTTTAACATCTCAAGGATTTGCAAAAGCTGCATAAACGTAACGTTTGTAAAAAGCTTGCTCGCCTCTTCGTCGCCTAAAATTTCTTTTACGTTTATATCCTCGCTTTTTTGCTCGGATTGCGCTCTTTTTTGAGCCGACATATTTACGGAATTTACGATATTTTTTATATCTTTTTCATCTAAATTTTCGCCCTTGCCTGCTGCGGCTTCAAGAACCAAAGATAGAAATTCTCCGTTTTCTTCGCTGCTTGAGTTTGTATTTGGCTGCTTAATGCCGCCTGCTATACTAGCGTCAAACGAGAGAATTTTGCTCTGGGAAGTTTGCATAAATCGCCCCTTTAAAATTTAACTTCTAATTTGTATGCAAATTTCATTCCAAATTTATCCTATTAAAAATGTAAGAAAAATTTAGATATAATCGGACTTATTTTGAGGAAATTGGAGATAAAATTTTGGAAAAGATTAGAAATATAGCCGTCATCGCGCACGTTGATCACGGCAAGACGACGATGGTTGATGAACTGCTTAAACAATCAGGCACATTTAACGAGCATCAAAACGTCGGCGAGCGTGTTATGGATAGTAACGATATCGAAAGAGAGCGCGGTATCACAATCCTTTCAAAAAACACCGCGATAAAATACAAAGATACAAAGATAAACATCATCGACACTCCGGGGCACGCGGACTTTGGCGGTGAGGTTGAGCGTGTGCTAAAGATGGTTGACGGCGTGCTTTTGCTCGTAGATGCGCAAGAAGGCGTTATGCCCCAAACCAAATTCGTCGTTAAAAAGGCTCTTTCTTTGGGTCTTCGCCCGATAGTCGTGGTAAATAAGATAGATAAGCCCGCAGGCGATCCTGATCGCGTAGTAAATGAAATTTTTGATCTTTTCGTGGCTCTTGAAGCAAATGACGAGCAGCTTGAATTCCCTGTTGTTTATGCCGCTGCTAGAAACGGTTATGCAAAGTTAAATTTAAGCGATGAAAATGTCGATATGAAGCCGCTTTTTGAGACGATTTTAGCGCATGTACCCGAGCCAAGCGGAAATTTGGAAAATCCTTTGCAGCTTCAAGTTTTCACGCTTGATTATGATAATTATGTGGGTAAAATAGGTATTGCGAGAATTTTTAACGGCAAAATTTCTAAAAACCAAAACGTAATGCTAGCTAAGGCAGACGGCACGAAATCAACGGGTAGAATTTCAAAACTCATTGGATTTTTGGGGCTTGAAAGACGCGATATAGAAGAAGCCGGAGTGGGCGATATCGTGGCGATTGCGGGATTTGACGCGCTTGACGTGGGCGATAGCGTGGTTGATCCAAATTCGCCTATGCCGCTTGATCCGCTTCGCATAGAAGAGCCTACTTTGAGCGTAGTTTTTTCGGTTAACGATAGCCCGCTTGCGGGAACGGAAGGCAAACACGTAACGTCAAATAAGATTGATGAGCGACTTGCAAACGAGATGAAGACAAATATCGCGATGAAGTATGAAAATCAAGGCGAAGGGAAATTTAAAGTTAGCGGGCGCGGCGAGCTTCAGATAACGATCTTGGCTGAAAATATGCGCCGAGAGGGCTTTGAATTTTGTCTTGGCAGACCCGAAGTAATCGTAAAAGAGATCGAGGGCGTAAGATGCGAGCCTTTTGAGCTGCTTGTGATAGACGTGCCTGATGAATTTAGCGGAACGGTTATAGAAAAACTTGGTCGCAGAAAGGCTGAAATGGTCTCGATGAGTCCTACGGGTGACGGACAAACCAGAATCGAATTTGAAATCCCTGCGCGCGGACTAATCGGCTTTAGAAGTCAGTTCTTAACAGATACCAAAGGCGAAGGCGTGATGAATCATAGCTTTTTGGAATTCCGCCCGCTTAGCGGAAGCGTGGAGCAAAGAGGCAATGGCGCGCTGGTTTCTATGGAAAACGGCGTAACGCTTGCGTATTCGTTATTTAACCTGCAAGATCGCGGCGTGCTTTTTGTCGATCCGCAGACTAAGGTTTATGTGGGTATGATAATCGGCGAGCATAGCCGTCCAAACGACCTTGACGTAAATCCTATCAAAGGCAAAAATTTAACCAACGTGCGTGCAAGCGGAAGCGACGATGCGATCAAGCTTGTTCCGCCTAGAAAGCTAAGTCTTGAGCGCGCTCTTGAATGGATCGAAGAAGATGAGCTGGTCGAAGTAACGCCTGTAAATATTCGTGTCAGAAAACGCTATCTTGACCCGACTATAAGACGCAGAATGGCGAAATCAAAAGAGTAAAATAAACTAAAATTTTGTAGTCGTGATGAAATTTGCGGCTACAAATTCAGATTATATCCTCCACACTCTTCATAATAATTAATTATAAATTTTAACCCTATTTTTGATATACTTTATTGAAAATTTTAAACAAAAAGGATGAGAGATGTATTATGCTTTAGGGGTTTTTGTTGCCCTTATTTTGGCTTTTGTGACTATATACAACTCGCTTGTTATGAAGCGAAATCAAGTTTCAAATATCGAATCGGGAGTTGATACTCAGCTTAAGCGTCGCTATGATCTCATACCAAATTTAGTAGCTTCCGTAAAAGAGTATCTAGTGCATGAAAAATCCCTTTTAGAGCGCATTACCGCACTTAGATCAAGCGCGCAAGGAGCTATGACAAGCGAGCAAAAATTTGATCTAAACAGCCAAATTTCAGGGCTTATGCCGAATTTAAAAGTTGCGGTCGAGAACTATCCTGAGCTAAAAGCAAATGAAAATATATTAACTTTACAAAAGAGCCTAAACGAGGTCGAAGAGCAAATTTCAGCAGCCAGAAGGGCTTATAACGCCGCAGTTACGCAGTATAACAATGCCGTTGAGATGTTTCCTTCAAATATCGTTGCAAATTTCATGAATTTCAAAAAGGCGGCGTTTTTCAAAGCTCCTGAAAATGAACGCGCAAACCATAATGTAAGCGAGCTTTTTAAACGTGACTGATTTGGCTCTTTTGGAGCTTGAGCGCAAAAAAATTAACGCCAAACTCACTCGTATGAGGATATTGGTAGCTTCTATCAGCCTCTTTACCGGCGGGGTTTTGTATAACCTTACGGGAGATATATCTCAAAGTGTGTTAGTTTGTGTCGTCTGTTTTTTTGGTTTGCTTGGATTTTTTAAAAATATGCTTACCGAGGATTTTACGAAGAAATTTAAGCAGCAAGTGATACAAAAGATAGTTAAAAATTTAGGGCTTAATTACAGTAGAACGGAATTTGTGCATATAGGGCATTTTGAGGTGCTTTACGATACTTCGGGTATCGATAAATACACTGGCAACGACTTGATATTTGGCGATGTGGATGGCGTAAATATCAAATTTAGCGATGTGCGAGCGTCAAAAATTATCGAAACTAAAAACGGCAAAAGACAAAGCGTGCAGTTTTTGGGCGTAGTTTTTGTAGCGGATTTTCATAAGAAATTAAGCTGTGTAACGCAAATTAGGCACAAGGATTTTTCTACCAAATTTAAAAGATACGGGCATAAAGCTCATATGGACGATGTGGAATTTGAAAAGATATTTGATGTCTATACGACCGATCAGATCGGTGCTAGATACGCTTTAACTCCTTATCTTATGCAGCAGTTTAGGTATCTTGAGCGCAGGTTTAACTGCCCTATGAACGCCGTTTTGATAGCCGATAAAATTTATATGGCAATTGATATGGGCAAGGATAGCTTTGAGCCTGATATGTCGCAGATGTTAGTCGGCAAAAGCAAGGCGATCGCGGGATATGAAAACGAGATAAAAAGCTTCATAAATATCGTCCGCGATCTAAATTTAAACCGTAAAATTTGGATGAGTTAGCGTAAAATTTGTATTTATTACGAAGACCGTTTATGCTACTTAATTATTGCTTAGATGTATAAATCAGCTTAAATTTATTAAGTTTGCTATAATTGGCTTGTTTGTCAAGTAAAATCGTTCTTGTAAGGAGGATTTATGAAAGCAACGGTCATAGATAACGATACTATTGTTACTGATGACGGCAAATACTACAAATTCAGTGAAGATGATTGTAAAAACGCCATAGCCGCTATCGGCGATAGGGTTCGCTTTAAGCCCGAAGGCACTCAAGCTAAAAATATATTTATTATACAGCCTGAAGATGAAAGCAAGCCGACTGAAAAAGATCCTCAAAAAGAGCCCCAAAGGAGCGAACAGACGATAAAAGCGGCAAGAGATTACGAATTGCTGTCGGTTGCTAAATGGCAAGGAATTTTATCTGCGCTTTTGCCTGCTTTGATCAAAATATATATAGTGTTTTTTGATGTTTTTGGCAAAAAGCAAGAGGTTCTTGAAGTCGTTGCGATTACGTCGAGTATGATACTAACTTATTGTGCGTTAAAAAATATCGCCACGATCTCGCAAAGCCCCGATATACATACTAATTACGCTAAATCCATGTTTATTTTGATCGGTTTGTCGGCGGTTATGATTATAGCGTCAAACTTGATGCTCGAATTTGCAAATTTGATAGTAGCGGTTAAGCTTGCGACTCTAGCTTTGCTTATATATGTGTTCATGATTCAATTTAACGTATTTTCCGAGCTTGCGCGTCTTACTCGCAACGGGCTTTTTAGGAAATATATCGTGTTTTACTCTGCCGGCTTTGTGATGGTCGTTTTGGATTTTTTAAGCTTCTTTGGCGGAATTTTTCTGCTTGTCAGCTTTTTTATTTATATTTTTGCATGGAAAGGCACTTTTGAGGTAGTGGATTTTAAAAGCGACGATCATTTTGTTTATAGATAAATTTGCAAATGACTGCGAATTTATGGCTTTAGACTTGATATGTGAGTGATAAATCGCCAAGTTTTTACCGCTCGTAGCGTTTTAAAGATGTTTTATAAATTTTAGCCTCTTTACCGTTGCTTGCGATAAAATTTTCAAAACTCTCGCTTGTAAATCTTAAAGGCTTTTTATCTATCTCTCTTCTTATCCTTTGGCTTCTAAAGCCAAAATTTTCTTGATCTTCGGAGATTTTAAGTGTGAAATTTAGCTCCTTTATGTCTGAGTTTAAAATTTTACTCATGCACCGTCTTGGTCCGAGGATAAATTCGCTCTTGTTTTTAGGATAAATTTGTCTTAAAGATCGGATAAGCACTCCGCCAAATTTGCCATCTTTAGTTGCAAAGCAGATATCAAAGCCAAAGTTATGAAAGAAAATTTCACCCGCCTTCGTGTCTCTTTTATAGACGTTCTTATCTTTGCTTGATAGATAAATTTCAATCTCTGCGAAGGCAAATTCAAACCCGAAAATTACAAGAGTGCGGTTTATTATAAGATCTTTCATGAATTGCTCTAAAAATTTGTCTGAAATTTCACCGCTTAAGTCGAGCTTCGAAAAGTAGTTTTTTAAATTTTCATCGCCTTTCAAATTTGCCTCCGAATGATAAATTTAAACTAATTATACTGCAAATCAGTAATATGAGATTAATATATTTTCGATTATAATACTGATATAGATTATTATAAAGGTTAAAGATATGGAAAAGATTGGTTTTAACGATGACATCTCGGAAACCCTGCTTATAAACTTATACTTTAGAAGCCTTGAAAACGAAGTAAAAGAGCCGATTTTAAGAGATGAGTTTTCAGGCAAGATAGTTAAAAAGATAGATTATGACTTTGCTAAATTTGAAGCTGGCGATCTAAGTCGCGTAGGAGTTATAATAAGGGCGAAATTTATCGATGACGCACTTGTGGAATTTGCCAAAGATAACGATGAGGTAGTTATCGTGCAGGTTGGCGCCGGGCTTGATACTAGACCGCTTAGGCTTGAGTCGGTATGTCCCAATGCTATCTTTTACGACCTTGATCTTCCCGATGTGATCGTACTTCGCGACAAACTCATGCCAAAAGCCAAGAAAAACTTTAGTATCTCTAGCTCCATGCTTGAAACCGCTTGGATGGACGAACTTAAAGCAAAGCATCCAAATGCTAAATTCGCCTTTGCTCTAGAAGGCGTTGCGATGTATTTTGAAAAAGAAGTTTTTAAAGAGTTCTTTTTAAATTTAGCTAAGAGGTTTGAAGGCATAGTCGCGCTTGATCTTATAAATAATTTTGCCGCAAATATGGATTCTAGGAAGCATGATACGCTTAAATTTATGAAAAAAAGAGTTGATTTTAAGATGGGCATAGAAGATCCAAGCGAGGTTGAAGAGTGGGATAAGACCACCATAAAACACCTAAAAACAGGCACGATGATGGATATGCATAAAAACAGATGGAGTCTTAGAGGTAGGATTTTTGGACTTATTCCCGCCTTTAGAAATTCTTGCAGGATGTTTGTGTTTGGGTTAAATTTAAGCAAATAAATTGCGGTTTTATGAGTTTAAGCGGGTTTAGATAAATTTGCTCTTATAGATGGAGCGAATTTTTGTGCCTTTGCTTGCAATATAAATAAAATTAGAGGCGAGATACGCCTCTAACATCTCATACCTAATCTTTTTTGTTTATCTTTTCTTTTGCGGTTTTTATGAAATTTTCCGCACTCTCATAGATCCTGTCGCCGAGTTTTTTGGCTTTGGTTTTTAAATTTTCGCCGATTTCTTCATATTTTATGCCTTCAAGCTTTTCTGAAGCCTTTTTCTCAAATTCGGCTATCTCTTTTTTAAGCGCTTCAAGCTTTTCATTGACCTCAAGATTTTCCATCAATTTATCGCTTTTTTCGTTGAATTCTTTTTTCAAAGTCTCAAATTTAACGCTTGCGCTTTGCGTAAATTTGTTGATATTTTCATTCATTTTAAGCTCTTCAAGCCTTATTACAAGCTGGTCGCTGATCTCGTTTTGCATACGCTTAAATTTCGCAAAATAACTATCCAGCGTATTTTCTAAAAGATCGCTGATGATACTTGCGGCAGGGTCGTTTGAGCGCTGCATTAGATTTTTAAGCATCGTTACGAAGTCATCTTCTATCCTAACCAGCTCTTTTGCGCTTTTTATCAAATTTTCGCTATCCGGAGCGAATTTCATCTCCTCTTTAAATTTCTCAATCGCTTTTAAAATCCCGTCTCTTGCACCGGTTACCGAGCCATTTATAAGCTCTTTGGCGAAGCTGTGATCTTCGTTTGCGATGGTTACGGCGGTTTCTATGACGACTTCTGCGATCTCAAGGAAGCGAATTTTGCTAAATACACCCTCGTTTATCGCGCTATATACGATATTTTTAGCTATTTCTGCGCTCGTATCTCTTACGTCCTCGCCCTTTTCTATGGTAGTCAAAAACGCCGCTTCGGTAGTTTCGCGAAGGATTCCAAGCATCTGCAAATCGCAAAGCATAGCATCGTCAATCGCGTTTAAAATTTGCTCTTTTTCTTCAAATTCGCCATTTTGTATGTAGCTTTCAATGCTTTCAAGAGTGGCTTGTATGGTGCGTTTGATATCATAAATTTGATCATCGATCTGCTTTTCTATGCGCTCTTTTTCATAAATCAACTTATACAAAAACTGCTCTTTTGACTCGCTTGCCGCACTCGCGATGCCGTCTATAAGATTTGCAACGCTTTTTGAGTTGAGTAAATTTTCCGATCTTAGAATTTCACACATTTGCCCAAAGGTATTTGAGACCTCTTCGTTTAGTTCTTGATCGTTTTTTAGTTCTTTGAATTTTTTCTTACTAAGATCAAATGCAAGCTCACGGATAAGGACTAAAATTTGCGGATTGTCCTTGTTTTCTTGAAGTGTGTGAAGAAAAATTTTATTTTGCATATTTTTCCTTTATAAAACGTATTTGGCGCGATTTTTGATAGCGTTAAATATCTCTAAGCGCTCTTTTTCTGAATTTACGGTTAGCTTTAAGTTGTAGCTGGCGTATTTTTTATCCGAACTGAATTTGGAAAATTTTAGTTCATACTCGCGACCTCTTACTAGTTCATCTATCGTATTTTGAGCGTTTATGCCCGCTTCAAGTATAAATTTATACTCCCATAAGGTCGGATATTTTATATCCGGTTTTTCATTTATTTCGTGAATATTCGCCACTTTTTCCTCCTGTTTTGCTTTCAAGCGCTATATCCGTTATTTGCATGGACTTATCTATGGCTTTTATCATATCGTATATAGTTAAAAGCCCCACGCTAACGCCTGCAAGTGCCTCCATCTCAACGCCTGTTTTGCCTTCTATCTTAACGCTTACGATTAATTTAAAAGCCGTTATTTCGGGTAACTCAACGATATCGCAATCAACCGAGCTGATAAGTAGCGGATGGCACATCGGGATTAATTCGCTTGTTTTTTTAACGCCCATGATCGCCGCAACTACGGCAGTTTGAAGAACGGGACCTTTTTTGCCCGTATTTTCTTTGATCGCGTTAAAGGCTTCTTCGCTCATTTTTATGATACCGCTTGCTACGGCTATGCGCGTAGTGGGCGATTTTTCGCTTACGTCGACCATTTTCGGGCGATTTTTTTCGTCTAAATGTGTTAGCATGATTATCCTTTTTTAATTTGGATTATATCAAAAGCTATTAAAGGGGAGATAAATATGCACCCTCGTTAAAGGGCGCATATTGAGTTGTTACAAAAAGGAGGTTTTTCTTGTCGGACAGTGAAATAATATCTAAGTGTTTTAAATTTTATCCCAACTCAAAGTTAATAGTTTGCCAATTTGCAAATAAAATTCAAAATTACGATTTTTCGCTATTTATAAAAGCGTTTATTCCCTTTTTAAGACGGCTTAAGCCATCTTTTAAGAGCTCTTTAGGGCATGCTATATTCATGCGTAAAAACTGCTTGCCGTTACCTCCAAACGCTCCACCTTCAGAGACCCAAAGCCCAAATTTGCTTCTTAGAAATTTTTGTAATTTACTCGAATCATCACAAATTTGCGAGCAGTCAAGCCAAAGCAAATAAGTAGCCGTCGAATGAACGAGCTTGATAGTTGGAATTTCGGTTTGTAAAAATTCCCGCACCAAAATTTTATTAGTATAGATATACTCTCTAAGCTCATCAAGCCACGCCTCGCTTTCATTATACGCAGCTATCGTCGCTACTGCGCTAAATACGTTGTTTTCGGCAATTTTATCGTTATCAAAAGCGCGCTTTATAAGATCTTTTAAATTTTCATTTGGCGTTACGACCATTGCACCCTGAATGCCCGCGATATTAAAGCTCTTGCTGGGCGAGATGCAGGTTATGCAGTTTTGAAAATACTCTTTAATCAAAGCCATGGGAGTGTAGCTAAGCTTAGGATCTACGATATCGCAGTGAATTTCATCAGACACTAACAAAACGTCGTTTTTGTAGCATAGCCTGGCGATCTTTTCAAGCTCTGCTTTGCTCCAAATTTTGCCTATAGGATTGTGCGGATTGCAAAGCAACATTATGCGAGTGAGCGGATCTTTAAGCTTGTTTTCAAGATCTATAAAGTCGATTTCATACTCTTGCGAATTATAGATTAACTTGTTGTCTGCAATTTGCCTGCCGTTATTTGTGATGATATTAAAAAATGCATGATAAACAGGAGATTGGACTAGGATTTTATCTCCGGGGCAAGAAAATTTACGTATTATGCTCGCAATCGCCGGTACCACTGCGCTACAGGAAATAAGCCACTCAGGCTTAAAATCAACTTTGTGCCTTCTGCTCCACCACGAACAAATCGAACTTTGCCACTCTGCGGCCAGGGCCGAGTATCCAAATATACCGTGATTAAGACGCTTTTGAAGTGCGGCTAAAATTTCAGGCGCGCATTCAAAGTCCATATCTGCTACCCACATCGGCAACTCATCCTCTTTGCATCGCCATTTTATGGAGTCTAAGCCACGCCTATTTATAACTTTATCAAAATCATATCTCATATTTCGCCTTTATTTTTATTTTGCACTCTCTTTTGGCTCTTTTGTTGGTTGAAATTTTATCGTTTTATACTTAAATTCTTAATCGTGATCTTTCCCGCTTTGATTATTGTGGTTTTTGATTGCAGTATCTTTAAATGTTTTATAAAATTTGATGATCAGCTAATGAAAGAGATGTTTTGTAATATTGCGTAGTTATAAATACTTAAGGTGGGTTAGAATAAATAAATTCACTATCAAATAAATTTTATAATTATTCTATAAAACAAAAGTTTTAAATCATGGCTTTCTTGAGTCTAAGTTTTTGTTTGGCTTTCTAAACTAAAGAAATCTATTTTTAATCTACATATTGAGGCATATGAAATTTTACAAATAGCTTTTATAAGTTGATTTTTTATGAGAAATTTAAAAAATTTAAAAGATGATTAGAGTTAAATAATGGCCGGGAGAGAGGGATTCGAACCCCCGGAGGCTTTCACACCTCAACGGTTTTCAAGACCGCCGCTTTCGACCACTCAGCCATCTCCCGAGTCATAATTTGGCTAAAATTAGCCAAATTTATTCAGTTTTTTCTTTAACGTAGGTAGCCCCGTCGTTAACTTTGTCTTTAGACCATTCAACCGCTTTGTTGGTATCTTGTTTGACACCTCGCCAGGTATTTGAACAGCCAGCCATCAAAAGGACCGCAGATAAAAGCACTAGAACATAACGCATCTTTTTCTCCTTATGTCGTTTTGGAGGCGACACCCGGATTCGAACCGGGGGTAAAAGCTTTGCAGGCTTCTGCCTTACCACTTGGCCATGTCGCCTTTTAGCTTAATTTGTGGTGCCCGAAACCGGACTTGAACCGGTACGGTAAAATTACCGAGGGATTTTAAGTCCCTTGCGTCTACCATTCCGCCACCCGGGCATAAATTCCCAAAAAACTGATGGAGCGGGAAACGAGATTCGAACTCGCGACCCCAACCTTGGCAAGGTTGTGCTCTACCCCTGAGCTATTCCCGCATTTTGAAAGTGTAATTTTATCCCAACTATGCTTAAAAAAATATTTTATTTTTGGCAAAATTAAATTTTTTGTAAGTGAAATATGTATATAATCACCAAATATTTATTGGGGTTATAGCTCAGCTGGGAGAGCGCTTGAATGGCATTCAAGAGGTCGGCGGTTCGATCCCGCTTAACTCCACCATTTATCATTTTTACTCATTACCATAAAGCTTCAAAAAGCCCCTAAAATACGGGGTTTTGAGATAGTTTAAGCAATCATACGTTATTATTCAATTTCACTCAATTTCAATGTTTTGAATATGTAAATGAATATGTAAAAACTTTTTAAATTTTGACATATTCAAAAAGCTTTTTAAAATATGCTCTTTTTTGACATATTCAAGAGCTTGCGGAATATGTGTTTTTTAACATACTCAAAAATCATATTTAAGGACATGCTCAAGCAAAATAACCACAAAATGGTATGTTTGATTAAAATGCGTATCATAAAAAGAAACTTGGTTTAAGTGGCAAAGATACGTAAATCGAGTGGCAGATAAAGGAAAAAAGGCTTTAAATATGGCTACTTTTATTAAAGAACTGGAGTTAAAAAAATATAATCTCTCTAAAGGTAAAAGTAGAGAGTGGCTAAAAGACATCGCAACCGAATTTTTATATGTGTATATAACCGATACTAAAAAAGGGCTGTCTAAGACCTTTTATTATCGCTATGCAGATAAAGGCGACCCAAAACGCAAGATAAATCAAATAGTTATCGGCAAATATCCAAGTATAAGCCTAGTCGAAGCAAGAACCAAAGCGAACGAGCTAACCACTATGAGAGAGCGAGGTGAGGATATAAACCCTGAAAAAAATCAGGCTATCACGTTTAAAGACCTAGCCGAACAATGGATAAAGAAAGAGCAAAGCAAAGAGCTGGCAAGCTTTGATAAGCAAATGGGGCGCATTAATAATCATCTCTATCCGCTATTAAAGGATAAGAATATCAAGACACTCACACGGCTAGACCTATCAAATGCAATAGAAAAAATACAAGACAAAGAGGCTAAAAAGGGCTTAAGCCACGACACATCAAAGCGAGCCTTTTACCTTATGCGTAAAATTATGGATTATGCAGTAAATAAGGGCTACATAGATAATAACCCTGCAAGAAATATCATATTTGCCGATACTTTTAAACTATCAAAGACTAACAATTTCAAAGCCATTACGGAAACGGACAAACTTAGAGAGCTTTTAAGGGCTTTTGATGATTATCAAGGCTCAAACAGCACAAAGCAGGCTTTAATATTCGGTATTCATACATTTTTACGCAGCGCAAATGTTAGAGGGCTTAAGTGGCAATATGTTGATCTTGACAAAGACCTCATCATATTCCCCGCTAAAGAGATGAAGCTAAGAAATGAATTTATTATGCCGATAAGCAAGCAAGTAAAAAAGATTTTACATACTCAAAAAGAGCTTTTGGGCTCAAAAAGTGAATATGTTTTTCCGAGCGATGTAACAAATACCAAGCCTTTAAGCGAAAACACGCTCAATTATGCGATTAAACGCTTAGGGTTTGGCGATGATATGGTATTTCACGGCTTACGCACGACAGCAAGCACGCTATTAAATGAAAATATCAAAGCTCACGGACTAGACAGCGAAGTAATAGAGCTATGTTTAGACCATAGAGAGCGCAACACGGTTAAGGCAATTTATGACAGAAGTCAAAGGCTAGAGGATAGAGCTAAGCTTATGCAATGGTGGAGTGATTATTTGGATGAGGTAAAAGAATAGCAATAACAAAATCAAAAACACACACAAAATACAAAGAACTAACTACTAAAAAATCATTTTTTTAAAAAAATTCTACAAAAGATAAAAAAACACCTTAAGCGATAAAAAAATATAATTAAAAAAACTTCTTATAAATAGTCATATAAGGCTAATTTTGGATAGATTTTTTAGCACACTTTAACAGCAACTTATATACCTAAAACACGATATTTTGTTATCTTGCCTTAATGCTATTTTGGCACACTTGCAAAAAACAATCTAAGAAAAGCCCTAAAATAGGCGACTTTAGAGAGTGTTATGTTTAAATGTTTTTTATGTATAAAAATAGACAAATTTTACCTATTTTTGGATGTCGGCTTAAGTTTCGATTTTTTGCCTATGCCATAATTCACTCATATTTACCAGCTAGCTTTAAATATTAAATGACATCATAAAGGATTACTATGAAAGCTAAAAAAATATGCTTCGACAAACCAAATTTAGCACCAAAAGAGGCGGCAGCATATCTTAACATCTCAATATCTACGCTTTGGCGATTTACTAAAAAGGCAGAGTTTCCAAAGCCTAAGAGGCTATCGGATAGAACAATACTTTTTAACAAAAGCGAGTTAGACGACTATTTGCAAAGAATGGGGGCTTAAATGCCAAAACTAACCTTTAACGTAAGCCCTGAATGCTTTAGTGCAAATGATGAGGTTATGCTAAAGGCTTTTAAAAGGCACTTGCATACTTACAAGGTTAAAAGTATGTGCGAAGCACCGCAAGAGCTTATCGATTGTGCTTTTGACTTGTTTTATATCACACGCACGCAATCAGAGAGTATAAAACAGCTTGAAGTAAAGTTAGGTATTAGACCGAAGGAAAGAAAACCCGCTTAACTTTATAGGCTAAACGGGAGTAGTTTCAGTTGTGACAGACTGCAATTATACTCACCAGCCTTTAAAAGTCAAGCATAACTATTTAAAGGATACTACATTGAAAACAGCTAGAACCAATATGAAAAGAATAGTAAAAATAATGCTAGAAAGAGGCGAGGTTACAGCCTCCGATGTATATTTTATCAGTAACTCAAATCAGTATTTTGTAGCTTTGGAACGCTTAGGAATAATCGGCAGCAGGTGGCATACAAGAGCTAACGGCACTAAATGCAAGATGAGATTTATCAAAGACAGGGCAAAGGCTCTTAAATTTATCGGGAAGCCTGATGAGTATGAAACGGCCAAGCAGGCAGCCGAAGCGATAGAACAATATGTAAGCGAGCTAAAGGACAAAAAATGAGTGAATACGAACGCTTAAAGCCTCTTATCAATCGTGATGTAGTAGCAAGCATTATTATAAGTTGTGGCTACTGTGTAGATAGAAGCTACAAGTTTAAAATAAGAGATGAAAGAACACCTAGTGCAAGCATAGACCGCAACGGCTACGTTAAAGACTTCGGCGGAAGTTTTGGCGGCGACATATTCGCCTTTTTAAATGAGGTAGTAGGCTACACAAAGCAAGAAGCCTTGCAAATAGTTAAATATTCTTTAGGGGTAGAGTGATGAAATCAATCGAAAGTTTTAAAGGAGTGGCTTTAAACGCTCCACGGCTAACGGCAAGCGAGCAAACGCAAGATAAAAGGATAATCAACCTAAGCGAATTTGCTAATAAGCTAAGAGAGGCATTTAAAAAGACTTACTGCGACATTCAAAATCTTGCCACACAAGAACAGATAGATGAGCTTTACAGCCTCTATCCTTGCAACTTCCTAAGGGCTTGCAGTGCAAAGCTAAATAAGCTTGATTTCTTAGGATATAACACCAAACATCAAAGTTTATCCATAACTTTAAAAGATGACACTGGCGAAGTGCAAGCCATAGCCACTAGACATATAAGAGATGAAGCAGGCGAGATCATCAAGGGCAAGAAATGGATAAGAGCGCAAGGCTCAAATAATAGCTTTATACCTCATCGCATAGACAAAAACGATGATATGGTATTTATTGCAGAGGGTATGGGCGAAGCTGGATTATTTAAGATACTAAACTCATCTTATATCTGCTTTCAAAACGCAGACGAGCTTAACAAGTTTGAATATAACCCTCTAAAAGATGAAATCCTATCAAAGCTCAAGGATAAAGCCGTGATTTGTTTTGTAGATAACGATGAAGTAGGACAAAACGGCTTTAATGCTATCTATCCTTTTATCGGTGAAGTTACAAAAGAGCTTTACCAGATACGATTTAAAGACAAGCCAAAAGGCTATGACCTAAGAGATTTCATTATTGATTTGTCAAAAGAGCATAGCCATAAGGATATTTTAGACGTATTGGGCAGTGAGATAAAAAAGAGATGGGAAAGGGTTTAAAATGCAAAGCGGACTATTAAAAATAAATTTTGATGATGATATGAAAGATATACCTCGATACATACCGGGCGACGAATACAATCTTAATCCTGCTAAAAAAGAACAAGATATAAACGCTCAAACAACGACAGAAACGCAATTATCGGGACAAATAGAGAATAAAACGAACACCGAAAAAAGCCAAAAAGACCGGGCGGAGGTTGTAAAGAGCGATGAGGTTGCAGTGGATATTTCAGAAGTTAGCGAGAGCGAAATATTAGAACTTAGAAAAAGATACACATCGCAGTTTCATTTTTCTATCAAGTGGCTAAACGACTATACGGAGGTATTAAGAGAGGCTAGACCAAGCACCTACCCCCAAATAGAATTAAAAGCCATTCAAAACTTTGCCTTTTTATTGGCTCATGGCGGTTTTAATATGAATTGCTTTTATATGCTTGATTTAAGCGATACGGGAACAGGTAAAGGGGTGAATTTTAAAACCCAAAACAAGCTTTTGTTTGAACCGATAAAAGATAATGATAGAGAGCTATGGCAAGAACATAAAAACAAGATAGACGAACAAATCAAAAATAACGAGATAAGCAGAGCTGAAGCCAAAACCAAGCTAATTAGAAGCATACACAAAGACGAGGCAAGCGTGGAAGCTTTGGCGCAGTGCTTTGAAAGCTCAAAAGTGCAGATGTTAGAAGTTGAGGAGCTAGGAAACGCAATCAAGAGCGATAAAAAGCACCCTTTAATAGACTTTGTAACAAAAATGCACGCTACAAAGGACTTTATATCGCCTACTTATAAGAACGGAGCAGACACAAAGCCTTATATTAACGATGTGTCTTTTTTCTTTTACGGCGATACTAATTTAACTTACTTGCCGGCCAAGACTTTAAAATTTCATCTTGAGGGAGGTTTTTTAAATAGGTGCATTATTGTTTATTGTAAGAACATTTTGAGTTTTGAGGAGGCTCAATATTTAGAGATACCAGCGAATAAAGTTGAGGATATTCAAGAGCTTTCAAGAGAAATTTACGACTTTGCAAAAGAGCAAAGCAAGGAAAATCAAATAAATGATAGGTATCTTAAGACTAGCGAGGCGAGAACGGAGTTTTTAAAACAAATACGCTTAAGTATCCAAGAATACAATAGGGCTTATGACGAAACCCATAACGAAAACAACCGAATATTAGGCTTATTAAACGAGAGAATAGACTATAAGCTTGACGGCATTATCCAAACGCTCCACCTCTTAAAGGAATTCACTAGATACAAAGAGGATAAAGCACACTTTGCCTTTAATGACCTAGTGTCAGATGAAACGATAAAAGAGGCAATAGCTTTTTTGAATGGCTATCTTGACTTTGAGCCGATACTCAACAAAATAAATAAATTTAGTATAGCCGACAGGGTAGAGTTAAGAGATAAAATATACAATTATGTTTCAAAACATCCTTTGCCGATAGAGATAAGAAGCGTAAGCAATAATGTTACAGGCAGACCAAACAGGCAACAAATTTACAATCTACTAAAAGATAGGTTTAAAATTGTAGGCGGTAAAATAGTTTCTTTACTCTAAAAACTATCATACATCTTATATCATACAGCATCATACATCATACAAAACGCTTTAAAACATCGTATTTTAGGGACTTAGTTTGTATGATAAACTGCTATCATACAATCATCATACAAAATTAAGAGTTAAAAATTGTATGATGAATTTGTATGATGTATGATAAATAATCATCATACAAATAAAACCCTAGATTTAGGGCTTTATTGCACTTTTGTATGATGTATGATGCTGTATGATGAATAAATAAGTATTTTTATATGATGAAGTTTTAAATTTAATCTTTAACGGCTAGATTCTAGATTGACTTGCTAGATTCTAGATTAAATCCCAACTCTTTGAATGCTTTTACCTCATCACTTTATCGGCAAAAAGAAAAAACAGTCAGATTGATAAACCCCCACAACAAGAAAAGTGAATACAAAAACACTCTAAAATTTCATAAAAAACAAAAAGGCTTAGATTGGAACTAATCCCTCTTGACCTCAAACCTCTTAGCAGGCTTTATGATGTTTTAGATAAGTTTTACCCACAATGGGAAACTAGACAAGATGACTACTATCTCACAGAGTTAGCCTTTATGATCCTGAAAGTCTTTAAATGCTCTTACACGGACGAAACCATCATAAATAATCTAAGAACCTGCAAAGTGGATAAATACCAGAACGAGCTAAGCAAAATTTACGAAATGCCATTAGAGGCTTATGCGTGGATATGTGATAACAGAATGGCAAAAGATAGAGCAAAGGCATCTAAAAAGAGATATTTAAAAAGGGAATACCTTTCGCAACAAGAAAGCACCATAAAAACGGAGCTTAAAAAGACTAATGCGAAAAAAAGGAACACAAAAAGGAACGATAACGCAATAATAAAAGTGAAACAGCAAATAGCGATTAATACGGCTTTAGCAGAGCAAAGTGAAACCCTTTCACCAATAAAAAAAATTAACATTCAAATAGCGTTTAAATCGGAGTTAGCGCAGGAAAGTTTACAGTAAAATGATAGCGTTAATAATATGATCTTAATTAGGATAGAGTTAGCAGATTGAAAAAATATTTAGGAGGCAGATGGATAGGGCGTCCTTACCTATCACTTCCATTTCTGGAACTGGGACTGGTGCTAAAACACATTCATCTGTCACTAAAGAAATTATATCACAATAGAAAGCGGATACATACACATACCAAGTAATGCAAGCTGGGTTAATGATTTCATAGATGAGTGCGAGAAATTTACCGCAACAGATAGCCACCTACACGACGACCAAGTTGATACCCTAGTAATGGCGATAGATGAGTTTAAAAATAGAGGCAATAGCATCTGGGAACATATTTAGATTACATAACCTCATCGCATACAAACAAAAGAACGCTAAAGCCAAAAAGTAGTAAAAACTAGCCCCTACAATCAATAAAAAGACATCAAACAATACAAAGTATTAAAAAAGGCTAAAAGCTCTCTATGAGCTTTATTTTGCGTTTAGAGGGTATATTAGTCTGAATGATATTAGATTTAAAGCATAAATTTTATATAATTCTAATCAAAAATAAATAAGGTTTTTATGAACTCCACAGAACTATTTTCAGACAAGAGATTAAGCAATTACACAAGTGAAGCGGAGCATAGGGATAATTTTTTATTAATGCAAAAATTAGCCCCAAAGCTTGGTATTTTAGAGATTATTACTCGTAATAAGGTAGCTAAGATTTTAAATATTGATGATGACACATTCATATCTAGGCAAACTTTTGGATATTGGGTGACACTTTTAAACATTATTAAAATTCATAATGATTTGGTTTGTCTTGATAGTATAGATTTCTCAAGATACTCAAAATACAATAGGCAAATAAAAAGCGGAATGCTGCACTACAAAAAAGTAAAAATAGCTTATTCGTTGATTTTAACTATACGCAATCGTGCTTTTCATTTTGAAAATCTTTACAAGTTAAATAAAAATGGAGCACCTAGAATATCGACTAAACATGATGAAATAATAGTTGGAATAGACCCTGATTTACTAGAGAGCTTTATTGATGATATTTTAGAGTGTTTTGATAATGGGTTAAAAGAGTATTTTTTGAGAGGGCTTTAAAGCGCCCTCGGTGAATTTCACTGAAATTATATCAATACAATATAAATAACTGCTTATATTTTTAAACTACATTGACATTTTTTGAAGTCTAATGACATCAAAACCACAAGATCAAACCAGCACAAATTTACCCTATTTTAAAAGGCAAATATCGCTTTTATGATAGTTTGGTAGTCAAATCAAAGAATAAGCCAAAAAGATACAAAGCTACCTAAATTAAACCTAGCAAGCGCAGGCAAGGCAAAGAGAGCCAAGATTAACGAATGATAAGCGCAAGACGGATAATTAGGTTAAAACGGCTTAGAGGGCTTGCAAATGATTTTCATCATGTTTTTCTTTTTCGCTAAAACATGTAAAACTTGAAAATATGCACCTCTATTTTTCTATGGAAGTAAAATATCAGGATTATGGAAACGGATTTAACGAATTTGCTATCGATGCCAGTCTCAAATATGCAATGAAATTAAAATTTATAGTACATTTTGCTGAAATTTGGTAAAATGCATTTAAATTTTTATTTACTCTTAACAAGGTAGCTGTAATGACAAATAATAAGAAATATCTTATCTGGAATAATAAGGGCGGGGTTGGCAAAACGTTTTTAACTTATAGTTTGTCTGTTGAATATGCTATTGCACATCCAGACGAAGATATTATTGTAATTGATGCTTGTCCTCAGTCAAATGTCTCAGAGATTATACTTGGAGGCAATGGTAAAGGAGAAGCCAACTTAGACGCGTTTAGAGAAAAAGAAAGAAGTATAGCCGGATATATCAAAGAAAGATTTAGAAAATCGCAACTAACAAAACTTGGCAATGAATATACATACTTTGTTAAAGCAAGCGAAGTAAACAAGCAAATGCCTGACAACTTATACTTGCTACCGGGCGACATAGACTTAGATATTTGTTCTAAGCTTATTGCCTACATAGGCTCATCTCCCGCTAAGGGTTCTTGGAAAGCAAGTCGCTCGCTAATTACTGATTTAATCGAAGCTTTTGAAACAAACAAAGACTCTGAAAATAGAGCCAAAACGTTCTTTATAGACTGCAACCCTAGCTTTGCAAACTACACTGAATTAGCGGTTTTGGCTTCAAATAGAATTATCGTTCCCTGCACAGCGGATGCTGCTTCTATAAGAGGAATAAAAAATTTAATTAAATTAATTTATGGAATATCTGTTGATAACAAAGCGATGGAGGATGAATACTTAAATTTTAGCAATGAAGTTAAAGAACATAAGTTAAAAGAACCTCTATTGCATATCTTTATACAAAATAGATCAAGAACAAATGAAAGAGATGCAACAAAAGCATTTCGCTCACATGCTGAAGAAATTGAGCGCATAACTAATGATTTAACAAAAAACCATCCACATCTTTTTACTCAATCTACATGCGATAGAAGAGTGGCAAACGTCAAAGACGGTAACACGCTTGCAGCAATTATCAACCATGAAGGATGCCCTATTAGCAAATTACAACACAAGCAATATACAATATACGGACAGCAAACACAAGCAAATAAAGCCCAGATTGACGCATTAAATGAAGATATTCAAGGTATCATAGAAATTATTTAGTGATTGAAGGCGGTTATTTATAATTAATAATAGTCGCCCGCCCAACTATTCTTCCTCTCCGGTAAAGTCATCAAAATATCAGACGGCGATACGATCACAATACTTCAAAACAAACAGCAAATTAAAGTAAGACTATACGGCATAGACGCACCCGAAAAGAAACAAGCTTACGGCGAAAAATCACGCAAATTTTTATCAAATTTAATCGCAGGTCAAGTCGTTGAAGTCAAAGAAAAAGGCAAAGACAAATACAAGCGTGTTTTAGGCATAGTCTTTCATAAAGGACAAGATATAAACGCTCAAATGGTATCAAACGGCTATGCTTGGGCTTTTGTTAAATACTCAAAAAACTACGTAAAACACCAAGAATACGCAGTGTTAAAGAAATTTGGACTGTGGGGCGATAAAGAGCCTATTGCCCCGTGGGAGCGGAGGAAGCGTTAAGCCTCCGGATAAAATTTATTATTTTTTATCGACATAAGGCTTTACAACATCTACGATTTTATCCATATCTTTACTTTTTATGTAGCACTCTAGTAAAAATTTGATGTAAGGTGGATATGGAGTTCTAGACCCCCAAGCATTAACAGTTGCATATGGGACGCCTGAAATCTCAGCTAATTGCTTTTTATTTATTCCTGCTTTATTCATAAGCTCATTAAATTCTGCTTTATCCAAAAAAACTCCTTTAATTTTTGAAAATAATAGCGTAAAAATATTTAAAAACAAAATTAAGTATTGTTAAGCTATTTTTATTAATATTGATTTAAGTATTGTTAAGCTACTATTCTATTATATTAAAATAGCGTAACAATATTTTTAAAGGAGCATAAATGAACTTAACATTTGAGATAGAGGATGAGCTAGACTTAGTGGATCAACTTCAGCCCGCTATTGAAGCGATAGCTCATATTGTAGAGGCTTTGCCTTACTATGGGAGAGAGGGAATTAACCACGAAAGAGACATAAGCACGGCTAATTTTATTAGTGATTTGCTTTTTGGAATATCAGGAGCGATTGCCAAATATCAAGAGCAAGAAACAGCAAAAAGAAAGGAGACCAAATGACACTATTCACACCAAAGAGTAACAGTAAAGAGGAATTTAACAAGTTGCTAATCAAAAGAGCTGGAAGCATAGAGGATATGTCTCATCAAACGCTTTACAACATAGCTTACGAGATTTATTGCTCTTTAGTGCTTATGACGGACAAAAAAGAGACAATTGCAGTTATGACCAAAGCATTATCGGACGAGATAAATGAAATCAAAGAGGACAACCAAGACTTAAAAGATGATTTTGAAACTATGCAGCGGATAATAACAGAATTGAAACAAAAAAATGACAATCTGCAAAGGATTATCAGGCTTCACAGCATAGATAAGCTTAGCAAAGAGGAATTATTACAAGAGATGATCAAGATATGCGATGATTTTTACGTCAAGGAACTAAAAGATGACCTATCAAGAGTTTAAATTTTATCAATCCATTATCGACAGCCAAGAGGGCTTAACAATCAAAGACTTTATTGTCTTTGTTAGATCATTTAAAGGGTAAGCGATGAGTAGAGAGCATTTTTATCAGACAAGTAAGGAAATTTTAAAAGCTAGCAATAAAGGACTAGATACTCCGGCAATGGCAAAAGCTAGACACATCAAAGCAAGAGCCGAGCAAGGCGATAACACACCATTTGAGGCAGTATTTATTAGAGCAAAGCAGTTTATTGATGAACTAGAGGCAC
Source organism: Campylobacter sp. CCUG 57310 (assembly GCF_013201975.1). Classification (NCBI taxonomy): domain Bacteria; kingdom Pseudomonadati; phylum Campylobacterota; class Epsilonproteobacteria; order Campylobacterales; family Campylobacteraceae; genus Campylobacter; species Campylobacter sp. CCUG 57310. The sequence continues at coordinate 1,983,215 of NZ_CP053845.1, read as the reverse complement.
AAAAAGAACTTTTAAAGCTAAATGAGGTAAATATGAAAGACTGCCAAGACAAAGAGGACATGGCAAGCTTTGATGAAGCCTTTTATTTTCAGTGCGACATTCTAAGAGATAGAATAAAAGACTTTATTGCTAATATGTTTGGCTATGACCTAAACGAGATGGAATACACATACAATAAAGCTGAATAGGTTTAACAGGTGGGGTCAGCAGTAAAGACCCCATCGATTAAGCCTGTTTTACCTTTAAAGGGTAAAAGACCCGAACGGCTTTTAAAAGATAGATAAGGGAAGCACCATAAAAACATATTTTTAAAAGAGTAGCGGTTAAAAAATGACCGCAATAATGACCACTAAATAGCATACAAAGAAATGAACACTAAAATGAGCAATCACAAGCAAAGCAAAGCACGATAATATCGAAGCCAAGATAATGCAGTAATAACAAAATGAGCAGCAAAATGAACGCCATTTTTGAACGCTAGAGAGCTAATATTTTTCTAAGTGTGGAGTGGTTAGAATATGACAAACGACAAAGGGGCTAGTATGAATACTCTAACACTTACAACTGATAATAGCGACTTCATAGCAAAAGCCAAAGAGGTATTATTAACCCTAGCCAAGTGCGATAATGTCAAAATAAGCTTAGATGATGACCCTTTATTGGCTGAATATGAAAAAAGAGCAGATGAAGCTTTAAGAGGTATCGGGCTTATCAATGAAACAGAAGCTTTGGGTATTGCAAGCAAGATCAAGAGCGGAACTTATGCAAGTAAAATTTAAAGAGCGTTTCTTTGATGAACTTAATACAATAAGCGACTTTATCAAGCTTGATAGCGAAGCAAGGGCGGTTAATTTCGTTGATGAGCTTATGGATAGGTGCTTTGGATTAAAAGAGCTGCCAAACGCACACAGACCAAGCCAAAAGGTTAAGCGTGATAATGCAAGGGATTTAATCTTTAAAGGCTATGTTATTCCATACCTGATAAACAATGATGAGATTTTGATATTAGGCATTTACAAAGCCAATAAATGGGAAGTGCAATGATAGACACTAAAGAGCAAAATTTTATTATTTATTCAACGGGCGATAATAAAGTCAATATTCAAATATTAGCCGACAGAGAAAACGAGACAATATGGCTAAATCAAAAACAGATAGCTGATATTTTTGAAGTTGATAGAACCAACGTAACAAAACACATAGGAAACATATACTCGGATGGCGAATTAGATGAAAAAAGCACAAGTGCAATTTTTTCACATGTGCGACCTGATGGGACTACAATCGGTGTTAAGCATTACAATCTTGATATGATTATTGCAGTAGGCTATCGTATAAACAGCGCAAAAGCAACACAGTTTAGGAAGTGGGCTACCGGCACGTTAAAAGAATACATCATTAAAGGCTTTGTGCTTGACGATGAGAGGCTAAAGCAAGGTAACAACGTATTCAATAAAGATTACTTCAAAGAATTATTAGAACGCATACGAGCCATAAGGGCTAGTGAAAAGTTATTTTATGAAAAAGTCAAGGATTTATTCGCACTAAGTGCAGACTACGATAAAACATCACAGACGGCTAAAAATTTCTTTGCTAATATCCAGAATAAATTAGAATATGCAGTAACTAAAAAGACATCGGCAGAGATTATCAAAGAGCGTGCAGATCATACAAAGCCGAATATGGGCTTAACGACTTGGAGCGGAAGCAGTAGAGGCAAAGAGCCTATAAAATCGGATGTAGCCGTAGCTAAAAATTATTTATACGAAAACGAAATAAGTAAACTCAACAGATTAACGGGCATGCTGCTTGATTATGTAGAAACTCAAGCAGAGCAAGGAGTATTAATCACGATGAGCGATTGGGATTTAAAGCTAGACGGCTTTTTAACTTTTAACGGCTATGAAATTTTAAAAGGTTTTGGTAAATTTAGCTCGGATAATGCAAAAGCTAAAGCAGAATTGGAATATACAAAATTTAAAGAACTCAAGCAAGACGAGAGCTTTAAAGATGAAGTAAAGCGAATAGTTGCCAAAGGCAAAAAATAAAGCCTATTGTAACGAAGCGTGAAACTAAAAAATGATGAGGTTTCACATTTGAACCTTAATTAAGTTTCGAGCTAAAAAAGTTGTGAAACATATCAAATCTTAAACCAAAACACCTACTTTAAGCTAACGAAACTTAAAAACAGGTATTTTTACTAAACAAAAAGCCCTTAAATAGGGAATTACAAATACTTTATATTGAAAACTAAACTTTTCATAACTCATTTTTTTACATTGATTTTCTTAAAAAAAATAATTAATATTTTTCTAGATTTACGTCTTATTTATTGAGTATGTTATCGAATATGTAATAGTATTTAATGCTTTAGAATAACGATAAATACGTTATTTAAGTAGCATATTATGGTATCGCTTAACTCCACCATTTAAACTTTCTTTAAGTTTTATTCCCTTCCTTTTAATTCTGTTTAATTCCCTATTTTAGGGCTTTGCAGTGTTTTTGCTTTTCAATTAGTTGCTTTGATTACTCTTTGTGCCATAATTGTTTCTGATTAATTCAGGAACTAATTAAGGGACTTTTTTTAATTCTGGGACTTTTGTAAAAAACATAAGAAAACATAGAAACGAAAGGAATTAAATGGCAAACATCTCCAAGGCAAATCTTCAAGATAAAGATATTAGAAAACTGCAACCTCCAAAATCCAAAAAGAAAATAGTAATAGGAAATCCCAAAGAGTTATATCTATGGCTTAATCCAAGTGGTAAGAAAACATTCTTTATAAGAACAAAGGATGATAAGTCGATTACAATAGGTGAGTTTAGAGAAGGCATTTATAGTGTAAGCGAAGCAAGGATGGATGCCGTAAAACTCCTAAAAGAGCTTGAAAGTGGCAAGGATATATATACTATTAAAGGGAAGAATGATAAGTATAAATTTAAAAGTCTATTTAATTATACATAGAGCAAAAACAGAAAAACGGAATTAGTCAGACATATCTAAAAAAGATAATTCAGATGAATAGTCTTTATATTTTGCCTAAATTTGGAGATAGAGATGTAAAAAATATAAAATATAGTGAACTTTTAGAAGTATTTAATGCTATTTTTAACCCAAGTAATCCTAAAACAAGTCGTCTTGAAACAATACACCGTCTTATAAACCACCTGCATAATGTTTTTTCTATGGCTATTAAAGATAGGTATATAGATCATGATCCAAGCTTTGGGCTTGAAAAAGAATTTCCAACCTCAAGTCGTTTTAACTTAAAGAACCAAATAGACACAAGATATGCTGCGCTAACTACGGATGATGAGATAAGAGAGTTCTTAAAAGACCTAAAATTAGACAATAAAATGCAACTTCAAACTAAGCGCGCCATCTATCTTCAAATTCTATGCGTCAACCGTCCTATTAATACAGCCCAAGCAAAATGGGCTGATATTGATATGCAAAACGCAGTATGGACTATACAAGCAAATGAGATGAAGACAGGGTTTATACATAAAGTTACACTAAGCAAGCAAGTAATTGCTATTCTAAAAGAGCAGCAACTTTTTAGCGGAGATATGAAATTTGTATTTCCAAGTCTAAATAAGGATGGGCATATTCATAGAGACGCTATAAGCAAGGCGATAAGAAATATAAGAGAAAAAGACAAATATAAAGGTGTTGCTACTTCTCATGGATTTAGAGCAACTTCTCGCACAATATGTTCTATAAATAAAGCAGAGCTTTATAAATTAGGAATTACAGAAGAAGCTATCGAGAGTGTTTTAGCACATAAAGAGTCCAATCAGATAAAATATGCATATGAGAGAGAAAAAGCAACTTTGGAGCAAAAACACAAGCTAATGCAGTGGTACAGCGACTATTTGCTTAATTTATAGCATGATCAGCAAAAGATTAAAATTATCAATAAAATCATACAAGCTTTAATAGTAAAGCCGAATTTTAGGGCTTTACTTCACTAAAAATACTTGCTTAAATTGTAACTATAATATTACTTAAAATTTATATTATACATAGCTATTATACATTTAGTTGACTTTATATTTCCTTAAATATATATAAATTTTATCAAATTTTACTACAAATGTTACTATATGCTACTCTTTATTTAAGGATTCCTGGAAATAAAAATAATACAATTGAAGCAAATAAAAATTAAAGGAGTCATATGACTTTAAAAGAAATTTATGCAAAAGATAACGAGGTAGCAGAGATTATAGGCGTAAGTAAGAATACTCTAGCTAAATGGAGAATGTCTAAAAACAAGGGACCGAAGTTGCCTTTTGTCAAGATTGGGCGCAATATACTATATAAACGTGACTCAATAAAACAATGGCTGGAAGATAATGAAAGAATCGATACAAAAAATTTAAAACAGACAAAGGATTCTAAATGAAAAAATATAGTAAAGAACAACTTGAGAGAGAGCTTGAAGATTTTTTGTCTTTAGACTCTAGGCGTATTGCCAAAGAAAAATACTCTGAAATATTCTTTTCTAGACCTATGAGCCTTAAAAAACTCAAGGAGTTCATAGAGAGCAAGCTCTCTTTAAAGGTATCAGAAAAAGAGTTACAAACATGGAAAGAAGAGTATGAAGCAAATCGCTCAAAAATTCAAAGTCCAAAAACAGATGATCAAAATAACGATACACAAAAAACACAGATACCAGAAGGTGATGATAGTACTAATCAAGAGGAGGTTGAGTCATGGCGATAATATCGAATCAATCCTTAACCAAAGGGGCAGCAAGCGCAAATTTCGTTTTAGAAAATTTAATTCAGGAAGCCAAAAAACACAAGAGGAGATAGAAAGAATAATTAACGAGATAGATCATAAAGTTGCTAAGACAATGAATGATATAGAAGCAAAAACGAATGCTTCAGTTAAAAATATAATGGTGGCTAAAGACGAAATTGTAAAGGCGCAAAATTCTTTCATTAAGACAAGCCAAGCAATAAAAAAAGCTATACCTATATCAACCATTGTTGCAGGATTTTTTGGAGGAGTAGTTCTAGTTTTAATATTAGCATCTTTTTGGATAGTACCTATAGCGTACAAAAGTTTAACCACCAGCTCTCAGATTCAGGAACAAGAAGAGCAGATTAGGAATCTTAAAATAGACTTAGAGACAGAAAAAGAACAGGCTTCTAATCTCAATAAATTTGTCCTATGTCTATTTAATAATGATATTAATAGAGCTAGAGCAGATTATCAAAAATGAAAAATAATCTATTAATTCTTATATATGGGATAAATAGCCTGATACATATGTGTGGGTACGTCCGTCCTCCACACAATATCAGGCTCTTGCAGAGGGCTTCTTACAAAAATAGTCAAGTTTATTATGAACTTGACTATTTTTCGTAATTCATATGTGTTGTTTTTCTCTATGCTCCTGCATAAAGAGAAAAACTATCGGCTTGTCCATTTCTACGCTAACGCTACGAAACGGAACCTAAGCCTTAGTATATTTTTGGAGATTATATGATGAATAGTTTTACAAAAGACAGAGAAATTAAAATAAGAATTTCAAAACAATTCGATGAAATTTTAGCTCTAAAATGTAATAAATCAGGACTTACAAAGTCTGAGTATATTCGTCAAAGCGTTATGAACTCAGATACAAAAGTGGTTCAAAAAATATCAAATAACACAATAGATGACGAGATGAGATTTCAGTTTTTTGGTATAGCTAACAACATAAATCAAATCGCCAAACAGACAAACACAGCAATGAAGCAAAAAACCATGAGTGAGAATACTGCAATGGCAATTTTAGAGAGTCTTTATGCTATAGATAAAAACATAAAACAAACAATAAAAAAGTAGCAGTCTAGGCCCCATTAATGAGCGTAAGCGAATTGATGGACAGACTGCGTAAGAGAAGGCGGACGCCGATAGTATTTCACTCTATGAGCATAGCTTATAGAGTGAATAAACCAACAAATGAATTACTATTTATGATTATATGATGCGAGGTTAAATATGATAACGCAAATAACTAAAGGACAAAAAGGGATAACTGAGTATTTAACCACAGGAGAGACATATTACTCGGAATATAAAAGAGATGAAAAGGATAGAAGAGTTCCTATAATGGGAGATCTTGATAGTATAAAGATGTCCGAGGAGAGTCAGCTTGATAAAAGTAATAAAAAATATAACTATTACCACTGTTCGTTAAGTTTTACAAGAGATGAGTGGGAGAGACTTGAAGCGGAAGGAAAGATTGAAGATCTTCTTAAAGAGTATATTAGACTTCAGTTTCCAAATCATGAAATTGATGAGATGATATATTACGCAGAAGCTCATCTGCCAATATTGCAGAGTGAGCCATATCAAACTAGAAACGATAAATCAAAAAACGCAAGCAAGTTAAATGAAAAATATGAAGGAAAGATGATTGGAAGAATTCCGCATATACACTTAATAATATCTATGGAAAACATGAAATATAGTAGACAGATAACAAGCGGAGGTATTATATATTCAAAAAATAAGTCTCAGATTGCTGCAAGTGCTATTAAATTTAAAAAGCTTGTAGATGAGATATTGTGCGATAAGTTTGATCTAAGCTATGTTGATCAAGAAAATTTAGATGAAAGGTATAAGAAATTTAAACTTTCATTAGAAGAGAAAGAAAAAGAGTATGAGAAATTTGCAGTAGCTGCTAGAAAAGTAGTAAAAGGCAAACTAAGACCAAGTGTTGTTACTCACGAAAATGAAAAAGAACCAATAATAACAATACCAAATTCAAAAGATATAAATTTCAAAGAGATAAATATATCAATAGAAGAGCTAAAAGAGGATAAGTCTTCTATTGTTTCTAACGAGCTTTTAAAAGCGAACGAAGAAAAGATTAAAAATACTCAAAAAGATATTGCCAAAGTGCTAAGAGAGACAGATGTAAATATTTTTCTGCCGACTCTAATATCTAGATATAAAATACCTAAAGGAGCTTTTAGGGCTGGAGAAAACAATAGGGTAAATTTCGACTTTAAAAACAAAGACGGAAGCATAACTACAAGAAACCTTACCATTATAGACTATTGTACTAAGCAGTTAAATATGAGATTTAGTGATGCCGTAGATGAGCTTACGCTTATTCTTAACGATCAAAAATCAATACAGACTGTAATACCGCAAAGTGATAAGATAAAGATCAGCGTAAGCAATGACTTTAAAATACTGCCAGACAGCACAAATAAAAAACCAAAGTATCAAGCGCTTAACGGATGGAAGACGATAGAGATTGAGCCTTCTAATCTAGAAAGTACCCTAAAGTCATATTCGGCTATATCAATGGCTGTATTTGAGAGAGGTGAGAGAAGTAATGAGAATATAATAGGAGTTAATCCTCTGCTAATTTATGATGTAGATAATAGCGATAATAAAAAGCCACAGTTCACAATAAGTGATGCAGTAAATACTCTAAGCTCAAAAGGTATTCAAGGATATATCTACCCTTCGGCTTCTCATCTTTTGGACAAAAAGACGCAGAAGTTTAGACTTCTAATACCAACACTCAATGCATTTGACTATTTAAAACATAAAACTACCGGATATAAGATATATATGGATAATACAACAAAGTTTCTGGGATTAAAAGACAAAGTTGATGAAGTTTACAAAACGCCTTCTCAACTTTACTATACCCCTAAAAAAGATACTGAGCTAATTATAGTACCGGGTCAAGTTTTAGACAACGGTAAAATAATAAAACAATCTGAACAAGATATAGAATTAGTACAAGAGAAAGAGATTATTAAGCAAAAAGGGTTTGAAGGAATTTTAAAAGAGTATCGACATGCAAAAGCCATAATTCTACAGCACGAACCCAAAGATAATGAAAAATATCTAACCAGAGTGAGTCTTCAAGGACTATATGATAATGTACCTATTTACGATCTTATGAGCTACTTTGATTCAAGTACGAGACTAATAAAAGAAGGCGAAAATACTATACTTCATAATAAGCAAGGAAGGCATCTGTATTTTAAACAAGAAAATACCGCATATCTTTTTAAGAAAAATAAGCATTATACGCCTTATATATATCTAGTAGATAGATTTAATGAAGCTAAGCAGGCTATAGACGAAAGAATATACTGAGATGAAATCATTGAAAAACTAGCCCTAAAGCCTAATAAGCTAGAAAGTTTTAACCCTAGAAATATTAACGAGATATCTAAATTTTTCTCAAGAGTTGCTATAGGTGGCAAAAAACTATGGGAAAAAGTAACAAAAATAAACTACGCAGGGATAGCCGCAAATATAACAAGATATTTAAACGATTGGGATGATAAAGAGGGTATCGAGAATATTAAGGAGCACTATTCTATTGACAAGTTCATAAAAAAGGGCAATACATTACAAATCGGATATCTAAATAATGTATCGATAGAAGAGCTAAGGGGGAATGGACTTATGGAGTGGGAGATGTGTGTGGAGCAAAATAAAAGAGTTAAGGTGGATAGTATATTGGAAGAAAATGAGAACAAGATAGGAGAAGTAAGACAAAATGTGATCAAAATAGATGATTTAAGTATGTAATGCTATTTATAGTTATTATGTGGCAAATGCACAAAACAGCACCAAACAATATGAACCTTTAAATTTAAGATTTTACTTTAAAAACTTCTGTTGTAACTTTTATTTAATGTGGTTTATCTGTCTTTTGAGTAGTTAAATTTTGATATGAGTGATTTAAATTTGAAGATATCATAGCTTAAACCTTTCTAATTAGCTTAAAAAGATTTAAGCAAAGAATATTCCTTTGAGGTAAGTGTTTATACTAGCATATCCTTTCTGCTTTTAGCAACGGCTTCTAGTATGCCGAATATGCTTTTTCCGTTATCGAATTCACGCTTTATAAATTCATATAGCTCTCTTAGTTCGCTTGTAGCTTCATCTTTGTAAGTTTCCATCTTACTAACTACTTGCATAGGTTTAAATTTCTTCTCTTTTTCTTTTGCTTTAGGCTCGTTATCTTGTTCGCTCTGAAGCTTTTTTAGTATTTCTATAGAATTTTTAGCATCTTCATCGGATAATACTACGTTAAACCTCTCTTGCAAGGTATGTTTAGCCCACTGAGCTTTAAACTCATCTATACTAAGATCAGAATCAAGCAAATCCGCAGTCTTAGTTCCTTTAAAATCAACCAAAGCTAAAAGATGATGACTGGCATAAGTTTGTATTAACTCATTTACAGTAAAGACAGTATCTCTTAATGCCATCGTAGGTATTTTTTCTATACCTAAAGATTTACTCTCGTCTATAAAATCTTTTAAATCCCTAATCTCTTCACTACTAAAATTAGGATCGTATCCCATAAGCTTGCCAAAGATGCTAACTTTAGCTTCCTCTCCTCTTGTATAGCCGGTAAGCGGATACACAAGTCTATCATGTAGCTTTGCTCTATCCTTATCGCTTAGTCTTAAGAAGTCACCTGAACCCATACCGTTTACTTCTTTTATAAAGAAATCTTTTAACTCACCTTTAAAGCCTATCTCTTTTGCTATATTTTCTCTGCTGTATTTTTTAATATCAATTGGTATCGTAGGCGTTTGGTTGGATATTTGCATCATGTGACCCTTTAAACATTAAAAATTGTTTCAAAGGATAAAAGGTTTGTTTAAAAAATCCTTTGAAATTTATAAAACACTCTGTATTCATATCGGCTAATGTTAAATTTTCTTAAGTCTTTTAATCTGTAATAACCATTAGTATTGATTTAAAATATCTATTAAGTATGAAATCATCATAAACAAATCTTAAATTTTGTCGATATATCCTGAATGTCTTTTAAAAGGATTTAAATGATAAGCAGTTCAAACAATGTCTCATTTTTAAAACTACCTGATGTAGATATAGCTAGAGCAAATAAAAACCACTCTTTAAAAGAAACGGTTAAGGTTGGCGATGAGATCATGACTTCGGCAGAATACCTCAATAGACAATCACAAATAGAGTATAGAGCAAAAGACTTTTTAAGAGCTCAGTCAAGCAGTATTATCTCAAAATTTCGTGTAAATAATATTATGGATATTAACTATAGCGATACTTTAAACAAAGACGGCTCATTTAAAAATATCAATACAAACAACATACTTAACAGAAACAACGGCTTAGACTATTATTATCGCTCATCTCCTACCTTGGTCGGAGACTTTGCCAAATATGACTTTACATATCTTAATTCAAGATATTCGGTTAAAGACGAGCAAAGAATGGATAGCGTATTAAACGATCATAACGCACTAAAAGAGATTAAGGAAAAATACGGAGTTGATACTTCAAATGCTTATATCAATGGCTCTCTTAGGGGAAATAGATACTTTCAAGGCATAAACGCAGACCCTCACTCAATCAGCATGGCTTTCATAGATCAAAGCGGATATCTTGAAAACACCAAATCATCAAATTTAAATTCTTACGCCTCATCAAGCACTTTACATACTAAATACGGTGACGTAGAGGTATTTTTAGATTTATACGGAGATAACGATAAGCTAGGCATAGGAAAGCTTACCAGCAATGCTTTACTTTTTAACTTTGATAGTAACGCAGACGGAATATTAAATTCAAGCGATAAGCTGTTTAGTAAGCTTAAGGCAAGAGGATACGATAAAGAAGGAAATGAAAAGATAGCAAATTTAAGCGATGTAGCACCCGATATCGATCTAACTAAATTTATAAATAAGGATGTCGTTAATTGGAATCAAAAAAGAAGAGATATCATTAACTCCGAATCACTTGCCAATAACGATATGAGAAATTTTGTAGATACTACAAATATAGATCATAGAATATCTTACTACTCTTCAAACCCCTACACAACATTTTCAGCTGAATCCAGATACCAAAAAATAGATAGATCTGATACTAAAAAGTTCTTTAATACCTATGCGGATAAAGACGGATGGGTAGATCTAAGAAACAATAACATATTTAACAAAGATAGCGGATTTAATAACTTTGCTTATGAAAAGGTTGGATTTGACGGAAAGCTAAAGCTTAGCGAGTTTAATCCTATAATAGAATCAGACACTCCTAAAGATAAAGACTTCTCATACACCAGATATCAAAGAAGTAGCTTTATGAAGTTTTATAACGATTACAATAAAGAGCTTGATGCTCATACTAAAGATATAGAGTGGCTAAGTAAGAATTTAAAAGATTATGATGTGCAAAACGCAGATGAGCTAATATCTAAACTAAAAGATAGTAAATCATCTTATATGCTTGCTATGGAAAATGAGTTTAAAAAAGCTACGGGATTAGAATTTAGCATATCAAATTTAGAAAAAGTAAAAAGAGCCTTTGAATCAGATAGTAATAAGGCTGCACTATCATTAAACGATAGCGATAGCGTAATAGCTATGAGAATGAATAGTAACGGAACCATAACTTTAAAATTTGATAGCGGTAGGGAGATAGACGTAAGAGATCTATATACGGATACCGGTAAATTAAATACTTCAGGAGATAAAAGAGCTAGCATTAACCTTGAAGCTAAGAATATGAGTAAAGAAGAGTTAAACAGCCTTGACTTTGAAACCATAGCTATTAAACAAGATGATAAATTTGTAAGCTTAAAAGAGCTTGGAGCAACAGCGATAAGCAAGATAATGAAAAATAATGAAGTTAGGTTTTTAATACATCTAGCAGATAATAACATAATAAGCTCAAATGAGTTATACAATATCTCATATCTTAACCATACTCTAAATAGCAATGATAAACAGATACAAGAGAAGGATAGATTCTATAAGAGAGTGGATGTGAGGGTGTGAATTATTGAAATAAAAAAATAAAAGAGTGAATTTGTTGCTTATTTTTTTTAAAATTCATGTATAAAAGTTAATCAAAGATACTATGTCAAGCACCTAAGTCAATTTGTCCTTTTTATTTTAATAGTGAGGATATAGGCTTTACATCCTCACAATATAATTATGATATGATAAAAGCTTTTTTAAAGCAACTCATCATCCATAGGCTCTCTTGCATTTATAGAGCCTAGCTTGCTTGAAGCTTTATACTCTTTATAGTTTTGTCTAGCCTCATTTAAAGATACTATATTTGGCTCTATTATTTTACTCGGGTTATTTATGGCTTCCGTATTATATTGCCAAAAACAAACAGGACAAACATCTTGTATTAAATTCTTATCCTCTTTATCTACTATGGTTAGATATCCGCAGCAAGGACATCTAACCATATTTAAGCTCCTCTTTTATTATAGTGCATATTTTTTTACTTGATCTAGTCAATAATTTATTTTTTGATTAGATATGTAATACGTAAAAATACTTGCATATTTATTTATTATACCAAATTCATTAGTAGCGGTATCAAATAAAACTATGCTCCTTCTTTTGTTATTAATGAATTTGATGAAATTTTGAAGTTCGTTTAATACATGCTCAATATTTCTATTCTTGAGTTTGATAATCTTAATTGCATATTAACATTCAATATGCTCTTTTGTGATTAACCAAGAGCAGTCTAATTCTAATTTTTAACTCCTAAAACATGCAGTATATATAAAGTAAATGCAAAGTTGATTTTACCTATGCTTATATTTTTTACAATTTTATCCTTGACGTATTTTTCTTTTAATATTAATAACATTTTTAAAGTTATAGCAGAATTTTTCAGCACTCTTACAATGAAAACCTTGTGCATTTGTTACATAACATGAAAATACAATAATATAACTATAAAAAGATGTCTGATTTTATATAAAATAAAAAATCTTAGTTCTTATATACCAGAATATGGTATAATACAAAACATAAAGAACCTATAGTTTTAAAATAAAAAGTAAATAAGGGACTAATTAAGGGACTTTCTGAAACTTAAAGTTTTAAATATCTATTTTATCGGTATTTAAGTATTACTTTCGAGTGAGCTTAACCCACCATTTTAGCAATGAACTCTATTAATCTATATATTCTTTATCACCTATCTTTGCTAGTTTTTCATTATCACTATTCGTGCAAAAACAATGGCTTAGTATTTTGTTTAAGATGCTACAATAGATCAACTATCGTATTTTATTATCCCTATCTAGTGACGAGCTTGCAGTAAATAAAAATTTTCATAATAGCCTTTAAAAACGCTACTCTTGATTTTTGCTGCCTGATAGTTTATTGTTGTCATCTCCGATTGTTTTGCTGATGCTTAAATTTTTCAAATTTAGCTTCTTTAAATAAACAAAAAAATAATGTTTAAGTCACAATTTAAATTTGGATATAAGAGACTATTTGTAATCAAATTATCATGTAAAATATTTTTTGCCTATAATAAGATATAGCTCCTCTTTATTCTTTAATGTTGTTAAGAATTTATATTAATTCCTTTTGTACAAATCAATCGTTTGAGATCTTATATAGATCCACAAAAGCTCTAATGATAGAAGTTTTATCGCTTGTTAAGGCGCTTTATAAGAACAAGCTCATTTTCATGAACACGATATCTTTATTTTTTTCAAGCGAACCAGTTTGAATCCCCTCTTTTGTATTTTAAAACTCTGTTATTTTATTGATTAAAACAAGAGTCTTTTGAATGACTTGTAAATAATTATAGATGTTTCTAGTTGTTGATAAATTTTTAAATCAAATTTCATTTAAATCAAATACTATAGGGGTTTTGATATTTATATTATAAGATTCTACGGGAAGTGAATAGCGAGCATTATTAACAATTTTTATTGCATGATTGTCTAGTACTTTGTGTCCGCTACTTTGGACAATGCGTATATATTCAAAATTTTCGTTGTCAATTTGCTTAAATTCTACTATAACACGCCCTTGAATTTCTTGCTCTATTGCTTTTTTGGGATAGCTCATATGTTTTTTAAGCGCTTTATAAATTTCACCATCTAAGTTTGAACCTCCTTGTCGATCTGGTGTAGATACACCGCTTTGAGTGGTACCGCCTGCAGTGTTTATGTTGTTATTTGCAGCTATATTTGGTTGCGATTTCGCAGCTGGCTCTCTTTTTTCTTCGATTTCTTGAGGTTTTTCTTTGGAAATTTTTGGTTGCTCTGTCGGTTTTTGGGGCTTTGGTTTAGGTTTTTTAATTTTTTTTTCTTTTTTAATCTCTTTAATCTCTTTTTTAATTTCTTTAATTTCCTCTCTAACCTCAATCTCTTTTTGATCCTGAACTTCTTGTGTTTGCTGTTCTACTTTTGGTGTCTCTTTAGCCAAAGCATCACTATTTTGATTTGCATCAGAAATTTGTGCAAAACTTATACCGAAAGCTTCTTCGCTACTCTTTTCTTTGGCAATATTTGTATTGTGAGAGATGCTTTTGAAGATAAAAAGTAATATAAGTGCAATGTGCAAGATTGCTGAGATCACAAAAGCTACAAATAAATTTATATTTCTTTTCATGTCTTTGATCGTGTCATGATTAAAAAATTTTGCAACTCAAATTCTTTTAGAAGTTGTAAAATATCTACAAATTTACCAAATTGAGCTTCTTTGTCACCCTTAAATAGTATAAATTGATCTTTTTGTAATATATTTAACTCGTTACGTAAATCGTCCATATCAATTACACGTTCATTTATACTTATTTCACCGTTTGCGTCTAGTGTTAACTCAATTTTCTCTTTTGGTAAATCTTCTTTGTCTAGGCTCGGATTAGAATCGGGTAAAGTTATGTTTATCTTGCTATATTCAATAAAACTTGCCGCCGTTAATACGATTGCAAGCAATACAAGCATAACATCAATAAGTGGTACGACATTTAGTTTAAAGTCATTTTTGATATCCATGATTACTCTTTTTGAATTTACTAATACATTTTTCTGCGGAACGTAGTGCAAAACCGTGAATAACAAGACTAGGTATGGCTACGGCTATACCTAGTGCAGTTGCTTTAAGTGCAAGCGAAAGACCTGTCATTATAGTGGAAGTTTCAAAATTGCCACTTTGCCCCATGCTGTAAAATGTAATAATAATACCCAAAACAGTACCGAGGAGTCCGACATAAGGCGCATTTGAGCCGATTATTCCGATGGCTGTTAGATTGCGAGTAACATCAAGTTCAAGTTCTGTGATATCGGTATAACTGTCTTGTTTGTAGCGTATAAAAAATATCATTCGCTCAATACCAAGTGCAACAACCACAAAACTCATTAATCCTAAAATCCAAAATATGATTAAATCAATATATTGGTTTAAAAATTCCATTAATTCTACCATTTGTATCCTCCTTCAATCCAGTACTGACGACCGGATTCGTACGTGTTGATATATTGTGCATTTAACGATCCATCCGCTTCGTTAATATTTCGTTCGCCTGTTTTATTTTTTCTACTTAAGACATTTAGCACGTCAAGATTGATGAAAAAATGTGATTTTTTCGGCATATTAAACTCGAATCCGATTCTTATATCCCAATTAAAATACGGATTGGATACTTTTTGTGTTTCGTATGAGCCGACTTTATGGCCATTATAAAGTGATGTTTCTTGCTCTTTTTTAATTTTTCCGTTTTTATCTACTTTATTTACATAAACTGGGTATACCCGTTTAAGAGGAGCTTGAATTTTAAAAGTATTGCCGACGGTCATATTTATTTGATGAAAGATTGAAATAGTACTAAGCATGAGTGCCCAGTCTCTGCTAAAATCTTCTGCCGGAGCATCTTCTAGTTTGATGTATTTACCGTTAAGTTTAATGTAATCATAATTGGGAATATAATCAACGTTAGGCTTATAAATTTTAGGTACGTCGGTAAAACCTTGTACAAATGAGTTGTATGCAAATGAATTTGATCGTTTTTTAGTATAATTAAAACCAAGTTCAAATTTATGTAGCGAATTTGGAAGTTTTATCGGTTTAATATTGCTAACCGCAAAAGTGTAGATATCACTTTTGCTTTTACCTTTATTTGTATAAATTCTTAATTTTGTAAAGTCAGTATATTTATTTTTGTTATTATTTTTTTCAAAATCACTTCTATTAAAACCTTCGCTTAGTGCTAAACTATCAAAAATTTGATCCCTTCCTTTTCTGCGAATATATTTAAAGGCTATATTGTAATTATCTATATCTTGAGATATACCAAGCGCTATTTCGTCATCATACGGAACTTTGAGTTTTTTATAAATTCGTCCTTTCTTATTTTTTTCTTTTTCGTCTATTATAAATTTATATTTATCGGGGTTATATGAACCGTCGGTATTAAAACCTTCCTTTTTATAGTAAGTGGCTAAAGTTTCTCTATTGTTTTTAAGCTCGAAAGTGTATGGAACTCGTCCATAGTATCGGTTGAGTCCGAAACTAAAAGTAGTATCGCCGATGTCAAGTGAAGTAGCAAATCGCGGTGCTACGCGTAAATCTCCTGTGTATGTATCAGTCTCAAATCGCACTCCGGGTCTTATTGTAAGGTTATTGGCTTGAATTTCTTCTTGTAAATATAATGAAAACTCATTAACCTTTGTTTCAATTTTTCCTTTGTATTGCGTTTTTTTGGTATAAAAATATCCGCGTCTTTGTTTTTCGACTTTATTTCTATTTATAGGAGTTAAGACATCGTCTTCGATAAAGCAAGCCTCCTCGTCATCTTGACATGATGTAATATATTCGTTAAATTTACCTGTCTTTGTGTTGTAGCCTACTTTTGAGTATGCACTTTGATAAACATTAAATTCTTTCACGTCATATTTTGCTTTAGTAGTTTTAAATTCAAACCCTCCACTAAAAGTATGTTCGATATCAAAATTATCAAGTTTAAGCAAAAGTTGCTTTTCCAACTCAATATCTGCTTTGTATGAGAGTGTTTTTTGCTCTTGTGTTACATCTCCGTAGCCACCTTCATTAACATCAGTTTTAAAAACTCGAACTCTTTCTTGCAGGGCTCTGCCCGGCATAGGTATTCTTTCTCTTAAGCTACTACCAGGAAGTCTATAGTATTCATGTTCGGCATCTTTTGAAGCCGTAAGGTTTGAATAGCCGAATACTTGATTAAATTTGCCAGCATCAAATTCATATCCGACATCAATTGAACCTATAAGTCCGCCCGAGAGAAAAGTTTGCTTGCTATTTTTGGATGTATTGTCATAATATACTGCACTACTAGGAGCCTTGATGATAGTTGGGGTAATAGTTAGTTCATCAGTTGGGAAATATTTTATCTTAAAGAAGAAATTCTCGTTCTGACGTGTTTGATTTCGTTTTAGCTCGCCATCGGCAAAATAGGCAAAATTTTCATGGTATGCGATAAGTGGAATAATCGAGTTTTGACGTGTATAGTTAAATAAGAGTCCAAAATCTTCAGTTAAATAGCCTTCAAGCTCTAATGTATGTTTTTTCTTTTTGAATTTAGGTTGATAAAGTGCTTTTGTTGAATTGTTAAAAGCTTCTTTTTCTTGTTCGTCAATAATTTCTTTTGTCATTAAATCACTTGTATATGCGCTACTAATCTTGCCATGAAAGCCTTTGCGTGGATTTCGTGTTTTGCTTTCTATCACTCCCCCCTGAAAACCTCCGAATTTAGCACTTACTGAGCTATCATGAACATTTAATGTCTCAATTAAGCCTGGGTCTAAATTTATTCCTTGTGAAACAGAGCCTATATCGGGAAGCGGATGACCTATCATTCCTCTTGAGCCGCTACTACCGACATCTTCGACATTGTTTTGATTGGAGACACGCTGGGCAGGATTTAAATCGTTATTTACACTAATACCATCTATTGTAAAACTATTCTGATAAAATCTTGCGCCATTAATGCTAATGTCTTGAGGATCTAATTCTCCTTGGTTTTTTGCATTTGATTGATTGTTGGCAAAGCTTACATTCGGATTCGTTTTAAGTAGATCCGTTAGTCCTTTTTTGGGTCCAGCAAAAGAATTTATTGAATCTTTTGATAAAATTTTTCCACTTTGAAATTTGCTATTTTTTGTAATAGGTTTTGCAGGAGCTTTTGCTGTAACATTTAAATCTTGAAGCTCAATATCTTTAGCAAATACGCCTATAGTTAAACAACATAATGATGAACCAACAGCTAAAAATTGTAATTTTGTATAAATAGTCGGTTTGCTATTTTTCAAAATTTATCTCCATTTTAAAATTGAAAATTAAAATGTGTATTATATAAAATAAATTCTTAATATAATTTAAATATATATATTAGTTTTTTATAAGTTACTAAATTATATTATTTTAATTTTTCTTGATTATAATTAACTGAAATTTAAAAATTGTATTCGTTATCAAAATTATTGGAAATAGCATAAAAAGTATTAAAATTTTTAGTTTAAAAGCTTAAATTTCTATTATTTTTCATCAAAATCGGAGTTATTGAGTTGTGCCAAGCAATATTATGAAAAGAGTTAAAGTCGTTTTAAAATTTAATATTAAATATAAATATTGAAGTACAAATAAAAATATTTACAATCTTCATGATATTATTTGGATTTAATTTTGAAATCATAAGAATTTTCATATTAATTTATACTGTATGAGTTTTGCAGATATAATATACACTTAATTCATGGTTTTGCAATTTAAATAAATTTTGATTTTAATAATATTATTGATTTGAAAATAGAAAATATATAAACTGCATATCCTAGTATACACGATAATAAGTAAGCGATAAAAAGAGCAGTAATTGAAACTGAGCAAAAATAGTTTAATTTTATACAAAGTGAAATATAATATTAATTATTAAGTACTTATTAAAATTTCAAATAAAATTTACTTTTTAAACCAAAAAAGATCTATATACAATTTTCTCTTGTCAAGAAACTAAATTTTAGTTATTTTATTGTTCTTATTGCATTTAATATCGCTATCAGCGCCACGCCAACATCTCCAAAGACTGCCTCCCACATAGTTGCGTATCCCAAAGCCCCCATTATCATGATCGCGACTTTCACCCCGAGTGCAAATACGATATTTTGCCAGACTATCGTGCGGGTTTTTTTGGCGATTTTGATGGCAGTTGCTACTTTTGAGGGCTCGTCGTTCATTATGACGATATCGGCAGCTTCTATCGCCGCATCGCTTCCTGCTGCGCCCATAGCTACTCCCACGTCGGCTCTTGCAAGCACGGGCGCGTCATTTATGCCGTCTCCTATGAAAGCCACTTTGCCCTGCCCTACTTTTTGGGCTAAAATTTCTTCCAAAATTTCAACCTTTTGCGTCGGTAAAAGCTCTGCAAAAAATTTTGTTATGCCAAGTTTATTTGCGATGTTTTGGGCGATATTTTGATTATCGCCCGTTAGCATTACTATCTCTTTTGCGCCCTCTTTTTTGATTTGCAAAATTGCCTCTTTGGCATCTGTTTTTAGCTCGTCGGTTATTATAAATTTGCCTGCAAATTTACCGTCTACGGCTGCATAAAGCACCGTTTCAAGTTGGGCTGAAGCTTTGAATTTAACTCCTTGCGAGAGCATAAATTTAGCATTACCCGCCACTATCTCTTTGCCGTTTATGTTTGCTTTTATGCCCCGCCCCGCCATCTCTTCAAATTTAAGCACGAGCGACTCGTCTATGTTGCCGCCTGTTCTTTCATACTCTTTTACGATCGAAGTTGCTACCGGATGGGTTGAGAAAAATTCCGCGTGAGCTACTAGTTTTAGGAATTCCTCTTGGTTTTTTATTTGTAAATTTTTGTCGTTTAGCTTGATTTGGCTTACTTTGAAAATTCCCTTTGTAAGCGTTCCTGTTTTGTCAAATACGACCGTGTCCACGCTGTTTAACGCCTCTAAATAGTTTGCACCCTTGATGAGTATGCCGTGCCTTGAAGCTCCTGCGATCCCGCCGAAAAACCCAAGCGGGATTGAAACCACAAGTGCGCAAGGGCATGAGATAACCAAAAACACAAGCGCTTTATAAACCCAAGCCGCAAGCTCTTCGTTAAACACAAGCGGCGGGACAAAGGCGATTATAAGAGCGATAAAAACTACGCTTGGCGTGTAGTATCTTGCAAATTTAGTGATGAAATTTTCGGTTTTTGATTTTCTGGAGCTTGCGTTTTGGACTAGATCAAGTATCTTTGAAACTGTTGATTCGGCAAAAATTTTACTTACCTTTATCGTTACCAGTGCGCTTTTGTTTATATAGCCGCTTAGTGCGCTTTGCCCTACGCCGATCTCTTTTGGTAAGGATTCTCCTGTTAGCGCGGAGGTGTCAAAAGTCGAAAATCCCTCTACGATCTCGCCGTCAAGAGGCACTTTTTCGCCTGGTTTTACGACGATGAGATCTCCTATCTGAACCTTTTGAGGCGAGACTTTTTGTACCTGTGCGCCGAGTTTTAAATTTGCAAATTCAGGCCTTATGTCCATTAGTGAGGCGATTGATTTGCGAGATTTATTTACAGCCGTTTCTTGAAACAGCTCGCCTATCCTGTAAAAAAGCATAACCGCAACAGCTTCGGAGTACTCGCCTATGGCAAAAGCCCCGATCGTGGCTATACTCATAAGGAAATTTTCATCAAACACACGTCCTTTTATGATGTTTCTGGCGGCATTTGCCACAACTCCTCCGCCTATTGTCAGGTAGCTTATGAAAAGCAGGGCAAATTTAAGCCCATGATCGATAGGAGCGGCAAGAGCGAAGGCAAATATCACCGAGCCTACCACTATCTTAAGGGCTATGAGTTTTGTTTTGGTGTTTTCTTTCAAGCTTTCATGCGAATTTAAATTCACCTTTTTCTCACTTACTAGCACGCCATCTTCTATGCTGTCAACGAGAGCTTGAATTTCTTTGATAAACTCATTTGTATTTATTTTTTTGTCGCTTGTTATTGAAATTTTTTGCCCCAAAAAGTCTAAATTCGCCTCTTTGATACTGTTCATTTTTGCTATTTTCGCTTCGATCTTCGCAGCGCAATTAGCGCAAGTTAAATTTTCAAGCAATAGAGTTATCTTGGTGCTCATTTTATCTCTCCATGATGTGTGTAAGCCCTTGTTCGATGATACTTTTTACGTGTTCGTCATCAAGTGAATAATAAACCACCTTGCCCTGCTTTTTGTGCTTAACTAACCTTCCTTGCTTGAGCACTCTAAGTTGATGCGAGATGGCCGAGTGGCTCATGCCAAAAAGTGCCGCGATATCGCAGACACACATTTGCGATTTGGATAGTGCGCTTAAAATTTTTATCCTAGTCGTGTCGCCTAAAATTTTAAAAAAATCGCCAAGATCGTATAGGATTTCTTCGCTTTTCAGCTCGCTTCTTACTTTTTCTATCACATCTTGATGTATGATCGTGCTTTCACAAACCGCTTGTAAATCGTTATTTTGTATATTTTCTTGCATTTTTTACCTTTATATATGAACAATTATTCATTTGAGCAAGTATATAACTTTAAAAATAGTTTGTCAAGGATTATAAAAAGAGTCCTGCTCAATTTTAATTTTTAATATGAGCAGGATAAAGGAGAGAATGAAAGTTTGTATTATTAACTAAATTTGCAGTCTTTGTTCTGTGATTTTAATCTTAATAAATCATGTTTCAATAAAATAAGACCCAATGATAGAGTAAAGATATCTTTTAAGATAAATCCATCCGGTTTGCCAAGCTGAGGCAGTAGGCTAAGTGTCGTTAGTGCTGTAACTATAACTATCAAAGATCCTAAAACTCCTGCTTTTGGTTTAAAATACCCGATAATGAGCGAGATATAAGCAACGGTTTCAACAACTCCTAAAAAATAACTTGCGCCGTGAGAGCCAAGTAAAGCGGATAAGAAATTTAACCAAGTGGTAGAAAACAATGGCTTTAATGCTTCAACTTCAAATTCAAACCATTTGAAATTCCCAAAAATACAAAATATCAAGATTACTGCAAATCTTGCAAAATTAATATCGCAGTTGGAATTTGCAAATTTCTCAAGTAAATTTTTCATGTTTCTCCTATTTTTTGATTTTGTAGAAGTTTAACGAAAAAGAATTATGTAGTGTGAAATTTAAGAATTTAGCCGAAGAGGTCGGCTAAATTTAGTAGCGAATTTTGTTGGTTTTTAAAAAATCCCGTAAGTCTTCGTATTCGCTGTTTTCAAAGTAGCGCCATTTGCCAGGCTTTAGCATACCAAGATCAACTCGACCGAAACTCACTCGCTTCAGATCCATAACTTCAAGATCAAAATACCCAAAAAACCTTCTTAACTCTCGATTTTTACCCTCGTTTATGATGACTTTTAGCTTTGTGTATCCTCCGCTTGAGCCAAAAATTTTATACGCCAAAAAAGGCTTAAATTCCATTGATTTGATCTCGGTTTTAGCATGCGCGCCTTTGGTTGCGTCTGCAGCGAAAAAGCCCTCTTGCATCGCGGTTATCACCTCCTGCCCTACTTCACCTTTCACTTTTAGATAGTACATTCTTTCTATGTCGCTTTCCATGAGCGCAGTTGCGATTGCAGGTGCGTCAGTTAGCAGCAAAAGCCCTTCGCTCGCATAATCAAGCCTTCCAACGCTTACAAATTTAGCAAAATTTCGCGGCAAGCTATCATATATCGTCTTTCGTCCGCGATCATCTTTTTTGCTAACAAGCTCGCCCTTTTGTTTGTGATAGGCGATCACTGTAAAATCCTTTTTAAGCTTCACCAGGCGACCGTTTATCTTAACTTTATCTTCATCGCTAACGCTTGTGGCAAGCTCACTAACAACTCGGTTATTTACGCTAACTTTGCCGTTTTTGATGAGCTCATCAGCCTCTCGGCGCGAGTAGCTTGTGTTGTGCGAGATGAATTTATTTAGTCTCATTTTTGAATTTTCCATCATAGCCCCAAGCTCGATAAATCGTGTATGTGTAGCACTCCAATCGGTCTTTCGCCCTCGTCAAGCACTACTAAAATTTGGATCTTATACTCCTCAATCAGCCTTAGCGAATCTATCGCTAACATCTCTTTGTTTGTTAGTGTTTTTGGCGTTTTGGTTGCGTATGTTATCGCTTTTTCGTTGATGTCAAAGCTCTCGCTCATAAGCGCTCTACGTAAGTCTCCGTCGCTTAAAACAGCCTTTAATTTGCCCTCGCCATCAACCAACAGTACATTGCCAAGCTTGCCGTGAGTCATCGCGTCAATCGCTGTTTTAAGACTAACGTCATCTTTTATGATCGGTAAATTTTGCGTTTTCATCACGTCTTTGACCTTGACAAATAGCCTTTTGCCAAGGCTTCCACCCGGGTGGAAATTTGCAAAATCTTCTTGCTTAAATTCTCTTTTTCTCATCAGGCAAACCGCAAGCGCGTCGCCAAGCGCTAAGGTTAGGGTAGTTGATGTTGTCGGAGCGATATTTAGTGGGCAAGCCTCTTTGATGATGTCTAAATTTAAAAGCGCGTCGCTAAATTTACCAAGGCTGCTTTCCTTGCTCTTTGCCATGCCGATTATCTTGATACCAAATCGCTTGATATGCGGCAAAATTCGCACGAGCTCATCGCTTTCGCCGCTAAAGCTTATCGCCAAAACAACGTCATTTTCATCTATCATACCAAGGTCGCCGTGCATCGCTTCGGTCGGGTGTATAAAAAAGCTTGGCGTGCCCGTGCTTGCAAGCGTGGCAGCTATCTTAGCGCCGATATGACCGCTTTTGCCGACTCCCGTTACGATAACCTTGCCTTTGGCGTTATACATCAAATTTACCGCCTTATCTATCTCGCTTCCAAGCTTGTTAGCCTGACGAATGAGCTCGGCGGCCTCTTCTTTTAGCACTTCGCTTGCGATTTGTATCATATCTTGCATTTTAAACCTTACATCAAATAAATTATCGGAACGATAGTCGGGTATTTTTTCACTTTTCTAAATATATGCTTTCTTATCACTTGGCGCACTTGGCTTTCAAGCATGCGGCTGTCTTTGAGAAGCTCTTCTTTTACGTTGCTTAAAAACTGCACGAGCACCTCTTCCATCTCTTTGCTAAATTCCCCGTCTTGCTTGTCTGCAACAAGACCGTAGCTAATTACACGCGGTTTGTTTATGAGCTTTTGGCTGTGACGTGAAATTTGAGCGATGATCATTACTACGCCCGCTTCTGCCAAATTTTGGCGGTCGATAACGACATCGTCTGAAATTTGCTTGTTGATTTGATTATCTATAAAGACTTTACCGGTCTTAACGGTTTTTGCTCTTTTCATGTATTTTTGGCAAATTTCAACCTGATCGCCGTCGCTCATAAGATATATGTTTCGCTCGTCCACTCCGCAGCTTATGGCTGTCTCTTTGTGTTTTGCGATGTGGTTGTATTCGCCGTGAACAGGAAGGAAAAATTTCGGCTTTGTTAAGCGGATCATGAGCTTTTGCTCCTCTTGTGCCGCGTGTCCGCTTACGTGAATTTCGCTAAAATCCTGATACGCTACGCTTGCGCCTGATTTTATTAAGAAATTTAGCACCGTCGATACGCTTCCTTCATTTCCCGGGATCGCTTTAGAGCTTATTATGATCTGATCGGTCGGCTTAATTTTTATATATTTATGCTCATCGGTCGCCATGCGATATAGCGCGCTCATCGTTTCGCCTTGGCTGCCAGTGGTTACGATTAGCACCTCATTGTCTTTGTATTTGCCGACCTCATTTGCATCTATGAAAATTTTCTTATCAAGCTTTACGTAGCCCAGCTCCATTGCGGTGTATAAGTTGCGTTCCATGCTTCTGCCGATGACGCAGACTTTGCGGTTATATTTAAGCCCCCACTCGATAGCCTGATATACGCGGTGGATGTTTGAGCTAAATGTGCTCATTATCACGCGCCCTTTGGATTTGGCAAATATCGCGTCAAAGGTCTTTCCTACGCTGCTTTCGCTCTTTGTGATACCTTCTCTGTAGCTGTTTGTGCTATCACTCATCAAGCACAGCACACCTCGCTCGCCGTAGTATGCGATACGTCCTAAGTCGGTCGGATAGCCGTCTATGGGCGTGTGATCTATCTTAAAGTCACCCGTGTGCAAGATCGTACCCGCCTTTGTCGTAATGGCAAGTGCGGATGAATCGATAATCGAGTGAGTTATATGTATCCACTCCACTTCAAAATCACCGATTAGATAAGGCTTTCGCTTTTCAACCGAGCGAAATAGCGAACGCTCCTGCTTTAGCCCATGCTCTTCAAATTTGTTATTTATCATTCCAAGCGGAAGAGGCGTAGCGTAGATAGGAAATTTAAACTCTTTATAAAAATACGGCACCGCACCGATATGATCTTCGTGCGCGTGAGTTATAATAACGCCTTTTATCTTCTCTTTTATCTTTCGCACGTAGTCAAAGTCAGGTATGAGTATATCAACTCCGTGCATGCTCTCGCT
This sequence comes from Campylobacter sp. CCUG 57310, assembly GCF_013201975.1. Classification (NCBI taxonomy): domain Bacteria; kingdom Pseudomonadati; phylum Campylobacterota; class Epsilonproteobacteria; order Campylobacterales; family Campylobacteraceae; genus Campylobacter; species Campylobacter sp. CCUG 57310. The sequence goes on along the minus strand of NZ_CP053845.1, from coordinate 1,957,943 downwards.
TGGGAAGCTCATGCCGATATCTACGATTATCGCGCTTGTTTCGGTCTCAAACACCGTCATGTTTCCGCCGATCTCGCCAAGTCCGCCAAGAGGAGTTACTCGGACTTTGTGATCGCTTGAATTTAGATATTTTAGCGGTTCAAGCCGAAGTTCTTGAGCGGCTTTGTTCGCCTCTATCGCGCTTGCGATGTCTTGTTGCCATTGCTCGTTACCGTTTAGTTTGGCGGGCAAATTTTTTTTCGGCTTTTTACTCTTTTTTGGCTTTTGTGCATCATCGTTTGAGCCGTTTTGGTTGTTTTGCTGAGTGCTAGCATTTTTATTTTCAGCGTTTTTCTTGCCGTTTTTTGAATTATTTTGAGAATTTTGTCCGCCATTTTGAGAATTTGGTTTTTTGTGCTGCTTTGAGTTGGCTTTTTTGCCGTTTTGTTTAGCGGAGCTTTCGTGGCTTTTATTTTGCGTTTCGCCGTCAAAAGAAGTCGCAAAAAAATTATCTATAACGTTATTGCTCGCTTTTTGTTCGGCACTTATTTCTGCATTGTTTTCGCCTTGATTGTTTTTGTTTTTCGGGCGAAATCTTCGCTTTTTATTGCTCTTTCCTTTGGAGACTACAACTTTGTCTTCGTTCATCTTTTACCTTTAATTTTTCAAATATTTTTAGATAAAGATTGACATCGATCTCGTGAGGACGTAAATTTTGGCTCAAATTTAGCTCGCCGTAAATTTCAGCCAGCAAGCATTTATCGAAATTTGCCGATAAATTTTTACTAAGCGTCTTTCTTGGTGCGCTAAAAGCGGTTTTTAAAAATTTTTTAAATTTTTCATACTCGAATTCGGTATTAAAAACAGCATTTTTGCCTATCAAATTTTTGCTTTTTTGGATCTTTATAACAGATGAGGTTACTTTTGGAGGCGGGTTAAAACACTCGCTTGGCACGTCAAAAAGCAGCTCACAGCCACCTTGAAGCGATGCTAAAATCGCCAGCGCGCTAAATTCGCTCTCGCCGCCTTTGGCGCTAAATTTGACCGCGACCTCTTTTTGTATCATTACAACAAGTCCGCGACATCTCTCATCTTCGATAGCGTTTAAAATCATCTTGGTGGCGACGTAGTAGGGCAAATTTGCCGTTAAAAAGTAGTCTGTCTCACTCAAACCACTTTCGTCCCACCGACTTAACGCATCTGCGCAAAAAAGTCTTAATCGTCCGTCTTTGATCTCTTTTGCAAACTTTTTTTCAAGCAGTTCGTAAAGCTCGCTATCTATCTCGTAGCTCGTAACCGAATCTGAAATTTGCAAAATTTTTGACGTCAAATCACCTAAGCCAGGCCCAATTTCTACTATGTTTTGCATATCTTTGGGAATCGATTGGATGATTTTGTTCAGCACATTTTGATCGTGTAAAAAATTTTGTCCAAAATGTTTCTTTGCCTTGATCATTTGGCAAATTTATCCAAACTTTGCTTATAAAAAGTTTATTTTGAAAAATAAATATCATTATGGCTATGTTTTTCATTGAAATTTGGACGAAATTTTAGCCCTGAATTTTTAGCATATTTATGATAATAACTCTTAAGATTCTCCTTATAAATAATGTAATAGAATTTTCAGTAATATTTTATATAAGGCTTTTTATGAACGCTATCGAAGTAAAGAACATCACGCATTTTTACGGCAAAAAGCTGATTTACGAAAATTTGAGTTTTAACGTAAAGCAGGGCAGCGTGTTTGGGATTTTGGGCAGAAACGGCGTGGGTAAGAGCACGCTTATAAATATCCTAATGGGCTATATCCGTCCAAAAAGCGGCGAGTGCAGGGTGCTTGGCAAAAATAGCTTCAGCCTTGACAGCGAAGCCAAGCGCGATATCGCCTTGCTGTTTGAGGGATTTACAAGCTTTGAACATCTAAGTATCGCGCAGTATGAGGAGTTTTTATCCGCTTTTTATCCGCGCTGGGACAGCAAAATTTATAACGATTTGGCAAAGCTTTTAAAACTTAGCAAGGATCAAAAGCTAAACTCCATGTCCTTTGGGCAAAAGTCCCAAGTTATCCTTGCTTCGCTGTTTGCACAAGATGCCAAAGTGCTTATATTTGATGATTATTCCATGGGTCTTGATGCTGGATATAGGCGGCTTTTTGGCGATTATCTCAAGGACTATCTTGACGGCAAGGATAAGACAGTGATCGTCACAAGTCACGTAATGAGCGATCTTGAAAATTTGATCGATGAGTTTTTGATTGTCGAGCGAGGAGGGCGAATTTTTCAAAGCAAGATGAGTGAATTTATGCAGGATTTTAAGGTTTATAAACTACCGAAAGAATTTGATACAAGTGGAAAAAACTTCAAAAACATAGATGAATTTAAACATCACAAAATGGCTTATGGATTTGTAGATATCGACGGTTTTAAGGCGCAAAATGCAAATTTTGAGGATAAATTTTTAGGCTTTGTAGGCAGATACGAGTAGGGAGGATGAAGTGAAGTCGATATTTTTAAAAGAGATTACAAGACTAGGGCTGTTTTTTGGATTTTTGATTTTGGTTTTAGCTCTGTTTTTTGCCTGGTTTAGCTTTGATCTTAGCTACAAATTCGGAGCCATTCATCCAGAATCAGTCATCTGGTACGGCTATGTGTTTTTTGATAACGAGCCCGAATTTGTAACTTTTGCGGCTATTTCGGCAAGCTTTATCTGTGTGGCTTTGGCGCAGTTTTTACCGCAACGAAATCGTATAAAGTGCCTGCTTCATCTACCTGTGTCAAGCTTTCAAATTTTGATTTGGCACTATATTTTTGCCGCCTTGTTTTTTGTAGTTATTTGGGCTGTTTTTGGCGCTTGGCTTGTGTTTTTGGCAAGCAAATTTTATCCTATCGTTATCACAAAAGAGATTTTTATAAATTGGTGTTATTTTTGCTTAAGTTCGGCAGTTTTTTATATATTTACAAGTTCGGCGTTAATTGATAAAAAAAGCCTTAGAGCGGCTATCTCAAGCGTGATTTTTGTAGTAGTTTGCTTTGCGGTTGTGTTTTACGTTAAGAGCTTTGTCTTGCTTCTTGTTTTGCTTTTGGTCTCTATCTTGCTTGGATTTAATGCACTCATCTCGCACAAAGAAACTTCGATAAATTTAGCCTTTTTGTCGTTGATTTACGCAGGAATTTTAGCCATAGCGGGATTTGGCGGATATAAATTTTACGAGCAGAAATTCGCAAACAAATCCGAAAGGTATTATATATTTTACTCGCCGAGCCTTAAAGAATTTGTATTTCAAGAGAATTTGGGCGGGCATTATTTCGCCTACAGAAGCGCTAGCGGAAAGGTTTTTAAAAACGAAACGGAGTATAAAAACGAGCTTGCCTTTAACTACTATATGGACTTAAAACAGCAAGGCAAAATGCCCGTTAAAATCGGCGATGAGGTATTTAGCGAGGCTGATATAAGGCAGGCTAGGATGTCGATGACTTACGCGCCAAAAGACGGTGTGCCGATTGAAATTCCGCTCTATCCGCTCTTTAACCCCGATCCTAAAATTTCAGCCATACCTTTTAGCGATGACATGATTTATTTTGATAAGGATAAATTTCGCGTTTTTCATCATGACGGTGACGAGGAGAGGGAATTTAGCCAAATTTTAAATAAAGAGGCTAAAAATTTGGGCGTGAAATTTCCGATTCAGGCTGTTTTTGGAAGATTTACTAACCTAAAGCCTTTTGATGCGGGAGTGTTTTTTAAGGATAATTTGGGCGAGTTTTTTAATATCAAAATTTATGATAACAATGTAAGTTTTGAAGCGGTTAAGAGCCTTAAAAATTTTGAGTATCTACATATAAATGAGAGTAAAAATAGCGAATTTATGGGGCTTGCTTTTAATGAAGGCAAAATTTATCTGTTTAGCAAAGAGTATGAGCTAAAAGAGCTTAAAACGACCAAATTTGACCCTGCCACAATGCGTCTTAGATTAAGCTTTGATCCGAAATTTTTGCAAGTGAGATTTGATGACGGCAAGGACTACCGTGCGTTTGCTTTTGATAAGGATAACTTTAAGAAAATTGATGAAATTCATCTTAAAGCGCCTTAAATTTGAGCCGTTTTAAAAATGCTTAGTAATTGTAAAATTTGGCTAAAATAAAGCCACGAAACTTTTATCCAAGGAGAGAGTTATGAAGAAATTTAGTCTTGCAGTTTGCTTTGTCGCGCTATCTTTTGGCGCTTTAAACGCTCACCCGCTCATACCTGAGACCGATAGGAGCGTGCAGGTCTATAAAAGAGACGCGCTAGTTCCTTGGAACCGTGAAAATGCAGGCGGAGGCATAGGACCTTTGCTTGGGGATTTTGCGTATAACCGCCATCAGACAGGCGATCAAGACGCTTTTAGAGAGATAGGATGGCTAACTTTGCCAAAGGGCGCTTCCATAGGGCTTCATAAGCATATCGATAACGAAGATGTCTATATCATCATTTCGGGTAAAGGGGTGTTTACGGACTCTCACGGCAAGCAGACCGAAGTGAGTGCAGGTGACGTAACTATCGCTCGTCCCGGACAAAGCCATGCTTTAGCAAATACGGGCGAAGAACCGCTTGTGTTTATAAATGTGGTCGCGAAAACAGATAGTGCAGTTAAAAAATAAATTAGTAGAATATTCTACCAATTTATTTTAGTAGTTTTGCACGAATTAAAACATTGAAGTTATGTGTAATCATTCAGCATTAGTGTATATAGATACAGAACTATTAATCAAAATTTAAAGCAAGTCTAATTAAGGAATAATTTGGTGTCTGAAATTTTATGGACTATAATAAGTGAAGTATCTTATGCTTTGATTAGCTCAAAAGTATTTTGGATACTTTTATCTGTTTTTGTTGTGATAATTGTCATTTTAATGCTTTTTTCTTGATATTTTGACATAAAAAACTAAGTAAATTTTTGATAAAATCGGCAAAAATCACTTAAAGGATAAGCCGTGAATAAATTTGCCAAACGCATAATCCCATGCCTTGACGTTAAAGACGGTCGTGTTGTAAAGGGTGTAAATTTCGTAGGTCTTGTAGATGCCGGAGATCCTGTGGAGATAGCCAAAAGATACAACGAAGAGGGTGCCGATGAGCTAACGTTTCTTGACATCACGGCGACTCACTTGGGGCGAGATACTATCGTGGATGTGGTAGAAAAAGTGGCTCGCGAGCTTTTTATCCCGCTAACGGTTGGCGGAGGTATCAAGACTCTTGATGATATTTCACGGCTTTTAAACGTGGGGTGCGATAAGATAAGTCTAAACTCGGCAGCCATCCATAATCCGAATTTGATAGACGAAGCCGCGAAGAAATTCGGCTCTCAGTGCGTCGTAGTAGCCATTGACGCGAAGAGTTTTGATGAAGATTATCACGTCTTTATAAACGGCGGCAGGATAGATACGGACAAGCACGCTCTTGCTTGGGCGAAAGAGGCTAAAGATCGTGGCGCAGGTGAAATTTTACTAACCACGATGGATAAAGACGGCACTAAAAGCGGTTATGATTTGCGTATTACTAAGCTTTTTAGCGAGCTTGGCATACCTGTAATAGCAAGTGGCGGAGCGGGCAATATGCAGCATTTTAAAGAGGCGTTTTTGGCAGGCGCCGATGCTTGCTTAGCCGCTTCGATTTTTCACTTTAGGGAAGTTGAAATAAAAAAACTTAAAGAGTATCTGCGTGAAAACGGGATTGAAGTTAGGCTGTGATGGCTAAATTTGATTTTTGTGGATTTGATTTTATGAATTTGAATTTTTCAAGCTTTAGTCTTGAGGGACTTAAAAAATGATAATTTCTGCCGGTCAAAATGAAATTTTTGATTTTGCTTTGCCGATGGGAGTAGGGCTTGTCGATATGAGCATAAATTTGACAAAATTTTTATGTGAAAATCAGCAAAATTTGCCTGATGAGATTTTATTTGTAGGTTCGGCAGGCATTTATAAAGATGGAAAAATTTTTGGAATTTATGAGAGTGCGGTTGGTGCAAACATTGAAATTTCAAGCTTGGAAGATAAAAGCTATACTCCGTGTAAGAAAGAAATTTCATTAATACAAATTTGTGACAAAAATTTAAACACCAAAGTTTCACATGAAACTATCCGAGTAAATTCTTCAAACTTTATCACGACTGATGAAAATTTGGCATATAGACTTGCTGAGCTTGGCTATGCTCTGGAAAATATGGAATTTTTTGCAGTTTTAAAAGTTGCGACAAAATTTAAAATTTCCGCCAGAGGTATCTTTGTCGCGACAAATTTTTGCAACCAAAATGCACATGAGGACTTTGTAAAAAATCACCAAAAAGCCAAAGAGATACTTATAAATTCACTTAAAGAGAGAAATTTGATATGAAAAATCTGCTTGACTATACACTTGATGAGCTTGAGAGTGAATTTAGTCCCAAATTTCGTGCCAAACAAATTTATGAGTGGATTTATAAGAAAAATGCAAATTCGTTTGACGAGATGTTAAATTTGCCTAAAGCTATGCGAGAGCAGCTTAGAGGAGAGTTTTATTTCGATCCACTTAAATGTGTAAAAGCCGAACAGAGCAGTGACGGTTCTATAAAATATCTTTTTGAACTAAAAGACGGATACCGAATCGAAAGTGTTCTTTTGCCCATGAAAGAGGAGCAAAGCAATGAAGACGGCAGGCCAACACGACATGCTCGCTATACTATATGTGTTAGTTCGCAGGTTGGCTGTAGAATGGGATGTTCGTTTTGTCTGACCGCTAAAGGCGGACTAACGCGCAATCTAACGCCTGGAGAGATCGTAGGTCAAATTTTGTGGATAAAAAAAGCTAACAATATACCTTATGAGAGGCGAATAAATATCGTTTATATGGGCATGGGTGAACCTCTTGATAATCTTACTAACGTTAGTAAAGCGATAAAAATTCTTATGGAAAATGACGGACTTGCGATAGGTGCAAGGCGTCAGACAGTTTCAACCAGCGGGCTTGGCTCACAGATAAAAAAGCTTGGAGAGATGGATTTAGGTGTGTTGTTAGCCATATCTCTGCATGCCGTTACTGACGAGCTTAGAACAAAACTAATGCCTATAAATAAGGCTTACAATATCGAATCGGTTATGCAGGCTGTTAGAGAATTTCCCATCGATATGCGCAAACGGGTTATGTTTGAGTATCTTGTTATCAAGGATATGAATGACAGCATTAAGGATGCCAAAAAGCTTGTCAAGCTACTTCACGGCATCAAAGCAAAGGTAAATTTGATATATTTTAATCCCCACGAAGGAAGTTTGTATAAACGACCAGAGCTTGAGGATATGCTTAAATTTCAAGAATACCTTAGAGATCACGGCGTAACTTGCACTATTCGCCAAAGCAAGGGACTTGATATTTCTGCTGCTTGCGGACAACTCAAAGAGAGAAATGAGAGCATATGACGGCTCTTGATATCGCTCAGATTGTTTTTGTATCTATTGTTGTTGTTTTGGGACTATCTCTTATGGTAAAAGTTATGTTTTTTGAGGATGGGGATCAGAAATAATACTAACTTTTAATTTTGTTAGTTGAATTTTACTAACAAAATTTAGCTTTTTACTAAGCTCGGTGAGCAAATTTTTCTTTTGCAAGCCTATAAAATTCTCTTTTTGCATCAAATTTTGTCTTTATATCATAAATTTGATCTTCTAACTCAAATGAAATTCTATCCGCATGCAGTAAGAGCCTCGAAGCCCCTGTTAAATTTATGCGCTCGATCTCACTCATATCTTTATCTAAAATTTTGATTATCTGCTCTTTTTGTAATCCATAAAGCGGCTCACCTAAAATTTTTCGTTCTACGTGAAACAAATGCAAACGAATTTGGTGTTGCCTTCCCGTAAGCGGAATGGCTCTAACAAAAGTCGCGTCAATATCTTCAAAGTATTCTAGCGGTGAAATTTCAGTGATCGCCTCTTTACCGTTTTCGCAAATTTGCATTCTCATCTTTATGTCGTCGTAATCGTTTGCTAGATCCATCTTGGCATTTATGGTTAAATTTGTAGAAATTTTGCCTGAGACCATCGCTACATAGCTTTTTGCAACTTTTCTATTCTCAAAGAGCTTTTTTAATTGAATTTGCGAAATTTTATCTCGCGCTACTACGATTAACCCGCTTGTCTCGAAATCCAAGCGATGTGCCACACTTGCCTCACGCCCGTATAAGTACCAAATTTCATCGTTGAGCGAGTATTCACAGTTTCTGCCGTTTGGGTGACTTAAAACTCCGCTTGGTTTGTCAAAAACCGCAAATTTATCGCACTCAAATATCGGCTTTAGTCCGCGCGGGTTAGTTTCGTAGTCAATAAGGCAAATTTCACCGCTTAAAATAGCATTTTTTTCACTCACTACTATTCCATTGCAAATTAACCTTCCTTTATCGATAAGCCGTTGAGCATCTCTCATAGAAAAGCCCGAATTTATCAAAATTTCATAGGCTTTTTGCCGGTTGGCGCGCGCGATAAATCTATTAACGTATGGCAAATTTAACTCTTTAATTTAAATTTTACTAAATAACCAAATATGAAATTTAAGTTCAAATTTAGCCGTTTATAACCCGTCTTTCAGGGCAGTTTTTGTATAATTTTTTTCTTAAAAAATTATACAAAAATATTCATAAAAGGCTAATTATGGTAGAACGATACTCTCGCAAAGAGATGGCTGATAAGTGGAGTATACAGGCTAAGTATGACGCTTGGCTAAAGGTCGAGATAGCGGCGGTCAAGGCTTGGAATAAGCTTGGGTTCATAAGCGATGAGGATTGTGAAAAGATAGCTAAAAATGCAAAATTTAACATCGCTAGAATAGACGAGATAGAAAAGACTACGAAGCATGACGTTATAGCATTTTTAACTAGTGTTAGCGAGAGTTTGGGAGACGAGAGTCGTTTTGTGCATTACGGCATGACAAGTAGCGATTGTATCGATACGGCTGTTGCTTTGCAGGTAAGAGATAGCCTAGAGCTTATCATAAAAGATGTTGGGAATTTGATGAGTGCGATTAAAAAACGCGCTTATGAACATAAGCATACATTAATGGTCGGCAGAAGCCACGGAATTCACGGCGAGCCGATCACATTCGGACTTGTGCTTGCGATCTGGTATGACGAGATAAAAAGAGGTCTTGAGCTTATAAAAAATGCAAAAGAGGTCATAAGCTACGGCAAAATTTCAGGCGCAATGGGAAATTTCGCTCACGCTCCGCTTGAGCTTGAAGAATTTACTTGCGCCGAGCTTGGATTAAGCTGCGCGCCCGCAAGCAACCAAGTTATCCAGCGTGACCGCTATGCTCACGTTATAAATGCCATCGCCATCCTTGCTTCAAGCTGCGAAAAGATAGCCGTAGCCGTTCGCCACTATCAGCGCACTGAAGTTTATGAGTGCGAGGAATATTTTAGCGCCGGACAAAAGGGCTCAAGCGCCATGCCGCACAAGCGAAATCCGGTTCTAAGCGAAAATATCACCGGTCTTTGCCGAGTTCTTAGAGGCTACATTATGCCTATGCTTGAAAACGTAGCGCTTTGGCACGAGCGCGATATCAGCCACAGCTCTGTTGAGAGATTTGTACTGCCTGATGCATTTATAACGGCTGATTTTATGCTGGTTCGTCTTACAAATTTGATAGAAAATTTAGTCGTTTATCCTGAAAATATGATGAAAAATTTAAATCTAACGGGTGGGCTTGTCTTTTCTCAACGCGTGCTTTTAGAGCTTCCAAAGCGCGGAATTTCACGCGAAGATGCCTATAAAATAGTGCAAAGAAACGCGATGAAGGTTTGGGCTGATCTGCAAGAGGGCAAGCAGGCTATAAATGAAAAAGGCGAGAGTTTGTATCTGCAGAATTTGCTAAATGACGAGGATTTAAATAAGGCGCTTAGCAAGGATGAGATAAAGGCTTGTTTTGAGTATAGCTACTATACGAAAAATGTTAATGGAATTTTTAAAAGAGTGTTTTGTGAATAAACAAACCCATTTAAGTAAAAATCAAACCATAAATTTAGGAAGCTACTACACTCCAAAATTTGTAGTTGATATCGTTTATGATATGCTTGGCAAATATATAAATTTTAACGACTTCGTCTTTCTTGATAGTAGTTGCGGATACGGTGATTTTTTTACTAAAAATTTAAAATATATAGGTGCGGATATAGATGAGGTTGCACTTAAAAAAGTATCTAGGGATGTACTAAAAATACATACAAATTCGCTTTTAAATTTAAGCAGGGATAAATTTGAAATACAAGCAACCGATAATCTTGTTATAATAGGTAATCCGCCTTACAACGACAAAACATCAATAGTGCGAAACAGTATCAAAAAAGAGCTGTTTAGTATGGATAAAAATTTAGAACATAGAGATTTGGGTATATCGTTTATGCGTTCTTTTGAGGTTTTAAAACCTGAATTTGTTTGTGTTTTACATCCTTTGTCATATTTAATCAAACAAACTAACTTCAATGCTCTGGCAAAATTTAAAAATAATTACAAGCTAATAGACGCCGTCATAATAAGCTCTGAAATTTTTACATCAAATTCCAATACTTTTTTTCCTATAATCATAGCGCTATATGAAAAAAATAGTCTTGGAATGAGTTATGAGTTTATTAAAAATTATGAATTTAAGACTTATGAAAGTAACAAATTTTGTCTCAGTGACTTTGATTTTATAGGCAACTATGTACAAAAATACCCAAATCATAACGATAATCGTGAAGCTGTTGCATATTTTCATACATTACGCGATATAAATGCGCTTAAACGTAATCGGACTTTTGTGAAAACTCAAGGTGCAAATACTGTTAAAGTTTTTGCCGAAAATTTAAAATACTACTGCTATATTGACCATTTTAAAAGATTTGCAAATAACTTGCCGTATTATTTCGGAAATCTTGATGTCTTTATAGATAATAATAAATTTTTAGAAATTTCAGATGAGTTTTTAAATACAAAGGGTAGTAAAAACATAGATAAGTATTTTAAAACTTTAATAAAAAATATACAAGGAGAGAGTAATGCAAACTATTCTAGATGATAAAGCTATGGAAGCGATTAAAAAATCTGCAGGCGATAGTGGTGGTTTTCAAACACTTATGAAAAAGTTATTAAATCAACTTAATGGTCAGATTTTAACTTATGATGAGGATGATTTGGAAAAACTAGAAAGATACACAAAAGAATATGGTGTTGGCGGCTTTGAAAATAGATGTAAAACCGTTTTAAATTGCATAAAGAATAGAAAAAGATAAAAATGAAAGTAATCAAACGTAACGGAAGAGCTGAAGAGCTTGATATAAGTAAGATCAAAAAATACACAGGTGCCGCGGTTGAAGGGCTAGAAAACGTAAATTTAAGCGAGCTTGAGGTCGATGCTAAGATTCAGTTTCGTGACATGATAACGACCGAAGAGATCCAGCAAACACTCATCAAGACTGCTGTGGATAAGATAGATATAGACTGCCCTAACTGGACTTTTGTCGCGGCGCGTCTGTTTTTATACGATCTTTATCATAAAGTTACGGGTTATAACGGCTACAATCATCTGCGCGAATACTTTGAAAAGGGCGAGAAGGCAGGGCGCATTATCCCCGGACTTAAAGAAAAATACGATTTGGACGATCTAAACGCCTACATTAAGCCTGAGCGCGACTTGCAGTTTGCCTATCTTGGTATAAAGACGCTTTATGATCGCTATTTGATCAAAGATAGCAAGGGTATGCCTATCGAGCTTCCGCAGCAGATGTTTATGGCTATTGCGATGTTTTTAGCGCAAAATGAGCTTGATTCTCAGGGTTGGGCTAAGAAATTTTACGACCTTATCAGCAAATTTGAAGTCATGCTTGCAACTCCTACTCTTTCAAATGCCCGCACAACTCGCCACCAGCTAAGCAGCTGCTATATCGGAAGCACGCCTGATAATATCGAAGGGATTTTTGATAGCTACAAAGAGATGGCGCTTTTAAGCAAATTTGGAGGCGGTATCGGCTGGGATTGGTGCAAAGTACGCGCTATGGGCGGCAGTATCGACGGACATAAAAACGCCGCAGGCGGAATTATACCATTCTTAAAAGTAACTAACGACATAGCCGTAGCGGTCGATCAGCTTGGTACAAGAAAGGGCGCTATAGCCGTATATGTCGAGCCTTGGCATATGGATGTCGGTGATTTCTTAGACCTTCGCAAAAATTCAGGCGAAGAAAGACGCAGGGCGCACGAGCTATTCCCGTCGCTGTGGATAAATGATCTCTTTATGAAGCGACTTAAGTCAAATGATCGCTGGACGCTATTTGACCCTGCGCAAGTTAGTGATCTGTGCGACCTGTATGGCGAAGAATTTGAAAAGCGTTATGTAGAATATGAAAACGACGAAAGTATCCAGAAAAACACTATTTTAGCCAAAGAGCTTTGGAAGAAAATTCTAACCAGTTATTTTGAGACGGGCATGCCGTTTTTGTGCTTTAAGGATAATGCAAACAGAGCCAATCCAAACGATCACGACGGGCTTATCAGAAGCTCAAATTTATGCACCGAAATTTTCCAAAATACCGAGCCGAATTATTACAAGATCAAAATAACTTTTGATAATGGCGAAGAGATGGTGTTTGATGAGGAAGATGACGTTACTATTGATAGCGGTATAACGAAAAAGGCTAAGAAGCTAAGTGCGCTTGACAGCCTTGACAGAAAGCAAATTTTCATCGTTGAGAAAGAAAACGTAGAGGGCAAAACAGCGGTTTGCAACCTAGCAAGCATAAATTTAAGCAAGATAAATTCCAAAGAGGACATCAAGCGAGTAGTGCCGATTGCCGTTAGGATGCTTGATAACGTAATCGATCTAAATTTCTATCCGCACAAAAAAGTAAAACATACGAATTTATCCTCTCGCTCGATCGGACTTGGCGTGATGGGCGAAGCGCAAATGCTCGCGCTTAAAGGCATCAAATGGGGTAGCTACGACCACCTAGCCTTGATAGATAGCATAATGGAAAATATCAGCTACCAGGCTATCTATTCAAGCTCAAATTTAGCCGTTGAAAAGGGTAAATACCCGACTTTTGAAGGCTCAAAATGGAGCAAGGGAATCTTCCCGATAGATGTAGCAAACGAAAACGCAAAAGCTCTCGTAAATCGTGGAGGGCTGTTTGATGAGGATACTTGCGATTGGGATTGGTTGAGGCAGAAGGTTAAAACCGACGGCATGAGAAACGGCTACTTAATGGCTATCGCGCCGACTAGCTCGATATCTATCCTTGTGGGTACCACGCAGACGATTGAGCCTGTGTATAAACGCAAGTGGTTTGAGCAAAATTTAAGCGGTATGATACCGACTGTCGTGCCTGATCTAAGCCCTGATACGTGGCAATTTTATACGCCTGCATACGAGCTTGATCAAAGAGTCTTGGTAAAAGCCGGCGCTATTCGCCAAAAGTGGATAGATCAAGGACAAAGCCTAAATATATTCATGAGCCTTGATAAGGCAAGCGGCGGATACCTGAACGAAATTTACACTCTTGCATGGGAGCTTGGACTTAAATCAACCTACTATCTACGTTCCGAAAGCCCTGATAGCAACAAAGTAAATAATGTAGCCGATCGCTCTATCGAGTGTGAGGGGTGTCAGTGAAATTTATTTTTGGAAAATAAAATGAAACTTGATAGATTTGAGATAAGAAATTTTCGTTCCATTAAAGATATAAAAATTCCTATTTTGGAAATTGATGGTAAAAAATGTTTAATTTTAGTTGGTAAAAATGAAGCCGGCAAGAGCAATATACTAAAGGCTATTGCTGCAGTATTTGGTAAATATAGAGTTGGTATAAAAGATCAAAATAAAAATACAAAAAAAGAAGATCATGGGTATATCCGTGCTGTATTTAAATTGGAAAGACATGATTTTTCTATAATTAACAAAAAAATAATTGAAAAATATAAATTAAAAGACACAAATATTTTTCAAAATAGTTTAAGTATTGAACAATTTATAGAAGAAGCATTTTGTGATATCCTGTTGCGCATCAAAATAGAAAATGATACAAAACCTTGTCTTGCATATTGGAAAAATGATGATTTATATAATAAATATCAAATTTTAGAGGCTTTGTACTATGATACGAGTAGTAAATCAATTTTGCCTTTCGAGAATACACAAAATAGCTTAGGATCAAATGAAGAATTTTTAAATGATCTAATGGCTAGTATTTTTAGTATTGCAAAATCCAACATAGCATCTATTGAAGATTTGTGTGAGCAAGCTATATTCTGGGAGTATAGTGATAAATATTTACTGCCATCTAGTGTAAATATTCAAAGTTTTAAAGACGATCCAAGCATGTGCTTGCCCTTGAAAAATATTTTTTATTTAAATGGATGTAAGGATATATATAATGAAATAGAAACAGAACTAGAGAAAGATAAAGGATTGCATGGATTTTTAGATAAAATATCAAAAAATACAACAAAAGAATTTAGGAAAATCTGGTCTGATTTGCGTAATATTAATTTTGTTATTAGAAAAGATGGTGATGAGTTTGATATAAGAATACAAGAGCAAGAATTCTACTCAACAGAAGATAGAAGTGATGGTTTTAAAAGATTTATTGCAATACTCCTAATGCTGTCTGTTCAGGATAGAACAAAAGACCTCTGTGGTAAAATAATTCTATTTGACGAACCAGATACATTTTTGTACCCAACAAGTGCAAATTTTTTAAAAGAAGAACTGCTTAAAATAGCAAAACAATCAATTGTTATATATTCTACGCATTCGCCATTTATGATAGATAATGATTGTATAGATAGACATCTTGTCATTGAAAGAAAAGATGATGTATCAAATATTATCCCTCAAGATAAATCGCCATATAAAGAAGATGAATTGTTAAAAAGAGCTATAGGCACTCATCTTTTTGAAAGCATTAGACCCAAAAATATAATATTTGAAGGCTATACGGACTATAAAGTATTTAAGAAAAATTGCAAACAAAAAGATTTTGAAAATTGTGGTTTGGTTTATATGAACGGAATAAAAGACGCTGATTGCATTTCTAGAATAATGATGCTAACTGGTAAAAAATTTATAATAGTATCAGATAGCGATAAGGCTTCAAAGGATAAGAAAAAAGAATTTATTATAGGTTCTCCTGATTTAAAAGAAAATTGGATTGAGTATGATATTATACAAGGAAATATAAAGACTTTAGAAGATTTCTATAAAGATGAATATATAAATAAAGTATTAAAAAAAGAAGGTTTTAGTAATTACGAGCATAACAGCGAACTGTCGGTGATTGAAAATATAAATAGACTTAATCTAAGCAGAGAGGCAAAGCATAAAATTAAGAACAAAATGTCAAATGAGATAACCAAAAAAGACTTAAAGGAAGAATATTTTAATTTTATAGCTAAAATAAAGGACATAGTTCAAGCATTGTAGGTTTCAAATTGAACATATGATGCTTGCTTAATTGAGCTATAGTTTGTAGATCTTCTTTAAATTCCCCAAATTTACACTCAAATTTAAAAGCATAAAATCAGCTATCACAAGCCTTGCCATCGCGGTTGCAACGACGCTTCCACGGATACCGATACACGGATCGTGTCTACCGCGAAGCTCGCAGATCGCATTTTCGCCGTGGATATTTTGTGTTTGTTGAGCAAGAAATATCGAAGGAGTCGGCTTAAAATGCGTAGTTATTAAAATTTCAGCCCCCGTGCTCATGCCTCCAAGTATTCCGCCTGCGTGATTTGAGAGAAAGCCCGCTTCATTCATGCAGTCGTTATTCTCGCTTCCTAGCATTGCGCTTGCTTCTACACCCTCGCCGATTTCTACTGCTTTTACTCCGTTTATGCTCATCATCGCAGCAGCAAGTCTTGCGTCAAGCTTGTCGTATAACCCTTCGCCAAGCCCGGCAGGAGCGTTTAAAATTCGTGTCATAACGCTAGCCCCCACGCTGTCGTGAGCTTGTTTAGCTTTTAAAATCTCATCCATCATCAAATTTTCTTTATCAAGTGCGAAAATTTCAGAATTCCCTGCTGCGTCAAAGTCAAATTTTTGCGCTTTTACGGTTCCTACTCCGCTTACGCCGCTCTCTACTTTCACACCAAATTCATTTAATAAAATTTGAGCAAACGCCCCGCCCGCCACTCGCACGGCAGTTTCTCTTGCAGAGCTTCGTCCGCCGCCTCTGTGATCTCGAATTGCGTATTTTTTAAAGTATGTATAATCAGCATGTCCCGGGCGAAAAATTTCACGCAAATTCTCATAATCTTTTGATTTTTGATTTTCGTTGTAGATGACAAATCCAATCGGCGTACCCGTGCTAACGCCTTCAAAAATCCCGCTTAAAATTTCGATTTTGTCGCCTTCTTTTCTTGCGGTGGCGAATTTCGACTGCCCCGGCTTTCGCTTATCAAGCTCGCCTTGTAAAAACTCCTCATCTATCTTAACTCCCGCAGGAAATCCGTCAAGCACGCCGCCGATTGCCGCTCCGTGACTCTCGCCGAAGGTTGTTAAGATAAGCTTTCGTCCGAATGAATTCATGATTTGTCCTTGATCTTTTCTATCGCCGTTTTTGCCGCAAGCTGTTGGGCTTCTTTTTTACTTTTGCCGATAGCTCGAGAAATTTCAACATCTTTTAGCAAAAGCGCGATCTCAAATTCCTTTTTGTGATCGGGTCCAAATGAGCGCACGAGCTTGTATTCGGGTGTTACGCCAAGCTTGGCTTGAGTGATTTCTTGCAAAGTCGTTTTATAATCCTTGGTCAAATTTTTAAGATCGATATCAGGATAGCATATCTCAAAGAGCCTTATGGCTACGCTATTGACCTCCTCAAAACCGCTTTCTATGTAAATAGCTCCCATAACCGCCTCAAAAGCGTCCGATAGTATCGAAATTTTCTCGCGCCCGCCGTTGTTTTCTTCTGCTGCGGATATAAATATATGCTCGCCTAAATTCAGATAGCTTGCCAAATTTGCAAAGCTTTTTTCATTGACAAGTGCGGCGCGAAGCTTGCTCATATCGCCTTCGTCGGTGTTTTTAAATTTGCGAAACAGATAATCGGCTATCACCAGATCCATCACCGCATCGCCTAAAAATTCAAGCCGTTCGTTATTTTTGCCTTTTTTGCAGCTTTTGTGCGTAAGTGCGTTTTTTAGGTTATTTATCTCTTTAAATTTGTATCCCAGCTTTTCTTCGAGTGCTTTTAAATTTTGCATTTTTATAGGTTGCCTTCATCTTTTATCTTGGTTGCCGCCTGCCTTGCTAGCGTGTCACAACGCTCATTTTGCGGATGTCCGTTGTGAGCTTTAACCCATGTGGCACGGATGTCGTGAGGTTTTGAAATTTCTAAAAACTCCTGCCACATCGGGACGTTTTTTACATTTTTAAATGCCTTTTTTACCCAGCCCTCAAGCCACTCGTTTATCGCGTTTGCCACGTATGAGCTATCGGTGTAAAGCTTAACGACGCAAGGCTCTTTTAGAGCTTTTAGCCCTTCGATAACAGCCCTAAGCTCCATTTGATTGTTAGTTGTCATGGCTTCGGCTCCGCTTGCTTCTTTTGTGTGTTTGCCGTATTCTAGGATATATGCCCAACCGCCTGCGCCCGGGTTATTAAGGCACGAGCCGTCGCTAAAAAGGCATACTGTTTTCATTGGATTTTTCCGTGATATGAGGCAAAATTTGAGCGCTTCCTAGCTCGTGGCAGATCGGACAGCGGTAAAAATGAAGCGGAAAGGAGTTTTTGCAATTTTTACAGATGTAATTAAAGCTAAGATCGGCTTTGTTAAAGCCCGCTTTTTTTAAATTCGTCATCACTTCAAGCTCAAATCCAAGCTCTTTTGCCGGCTCGTCGCTTAAATTTTTAGCGTAAAATAGCGATTTATACTCTTCATCGCTTAAATTTACCGCCCGCTCTTGTCTGTAGATGATATCAAAAACGTCTTTTAATGGCGGAAAATCAGGGAAATTTACGATATCCGCTCCTTTTTGCAGCCAGTTTTCAAGCGCCATGCGATTGGCAAGAGTAAATTTGTCTTTAAGCTTTAAAATTTTATCGGTTTTTTCTTCCAGACTCATCTGCTTATCTATCAAAATTTTCATGATATCGATATAGGCTTTTTGGGATTTGACGTCAAGTCCAAGCTCTTCAAGCGCATCAAGAGCGTTTAGCGCTTCGTCATACTCTTTTAATTTTTCATAAACGACAGTTAGAAATTTAAGCGCGGTTTGGTTGCGCGGAGATAGCTTTAACGCTTCTAAAAATATATCTCTAGCCTTTTGCAAAAAACCCGCTTTGAAAAATACCTGCCCCAAATCCGTAAAAATAGGCTCTTTTTCGCTTTTGCTCTTTGCTTTGCTAAGTGCGATCGAGTAGATATTTATCGCCTTTTCGAAGTAACCGCTCTTTGCAAACGTGTTTGCTAGAAAACAAAGAGAGGCGCTATCTACGTCAAATTTGACAAGCATATCTTTATGCTCGCTGCTAAGCCCTTCGGTTTTGTCAAATTTCTTTAAAAATTTCTCTAGCTCCTGCTTTTCGTCTTTGTTTCTAAAAACACCCCAGATGTAGCTTAAAACGGCTATCATAAGGACAAGCGAAACAAACACGACAAGCCCGAAAATCGGATCTCTAAACTCTATAAAAAATATATCCAATGTAAATTCCAACGCTAAATTTTAAGCTTATTATAGCAAAAATGTCGTTTGGTTTTATTCCCGCTTGTCTTTGGTGTCTGGTTTGTCTTTATAAAATTTAGCAAAGATTGCCCGAATGGCTTTTAGGCAGCGGTTCAGTGTGAAATCAAACAAGTGATTGTATAATCTCGCTTATGATAGATCCAAAATCCATTGAAAAACTCAAAGAACAAGCCGATATAATCGACATCGTAGGGCACTATATCCCACTTAAAAAATCAGGCTCAAACTACGTCTGCGTATGTCCGTTTCACGACGATAAAAACCCGAGCATGAGCGTGAGCCCAAGCCGCGGGATATTTCACTGCTTTTCATGCAAGGCGGGCGGAGACGTCATAAAATTCGTGATGGATTACGAAAAGCTTACATATCCGGAAGCTATCGAAAAGATCGCGATGCTTTCAAATTTCACGCTTAATTACGTAAAAAACGAGCGTGAAAATGTGAAAGAAAATAAACACGTCCTTGAAAAAGCAAACGCCTACTATCGCAGTTTGCTTTATAAGACTCCTGCGGCGATAGAGTATCTATACTCGCGGGGTGTTACGGATGCGCTTTGTGAGAAATTTGAGCTTGGGTTTGCACCTGATAGCATTCAGACGATAAGACTGCTTGAAAACGAGCAAATTTTGCCAAACGAAGCGCTTGAATCAGGCATCGTCAAGCAAAACGAAAGCGGAATTTACGCAAGTTTTATCCAGCGTATCACCTTTCCGATCTACACGCACACGGGCAAGCTTGTTGGCTTTGGAGGACGCACGCTTTCGGGACATCAGGCTAAATACGTAAATTCGCCTCAGAGTGAAATTTTTGATAAATCAACGCTTTTTTACGGCTATCACTTGGCAAAACGCGACATTCACGCCAAAAATCAAATCATAATCACCGAGGGCTATCTTGACGTGATTATGCTTCATCATGCCGGATTTACCAACGCCGTAGCGGTGCTTGGAACGGCTCTTACGCAAAAGCATTTGCCGCTTTTAAAGCGAGGCGAGCTAAGCGTGGTGCTTTGCTTTGACGGTGATAGTGCGGGCATAAACGCGGCTGTTAAATCCGCTCACCTGCTTGCGCAAAACGAGATAGACGGAAGTGTCGTTATCCTTGAAGGCGGAGCCGATCCTGCCGATATGGTCGTGGCAGGCAAGATAAAAGAGCTTGGCGATATGTTTGAAAGCGGAGTTGAGATCGGAGAGTTTTATATAAGAAATTTAGTGGCTAAATTTGACCTAACCCGCCCGATACAAAAGCAAAAGGCTCTTGAAGAGGTGCGTGAATTTACGATGAGTCTAAAGCCGATAATTGCAAATTCTTATGCGCCGCTTGTGGCAAATTTGCTTAAGATAGATATGAATTCCTTTCGTTTAAGCGGTGTTACAAGGCAAAATCTTAACTCTCAAGATTTCGTTTCTCAGCAGGAATATCAAATTGCATATCAAACAAACGGCATGAAAATTCCGCTTCGTTCAAGCGTAGAAATTCAGCTTATTAAGACAATTTTAGAAAATCAGAATTTAAGCGATATGGTTTTAGATTTAGTAAGGCGAGAGTATTTTTTGAGATACGGTGATATATTTGATGCGGTATTGCGAAGATCGGATGAGGATGAGCCTATTTTACGCGAAATTTTGCTATTTAACGTTGATGTTTTACAAGATGAAGCGACAGTACTAAAAGCTATTTATAGGCTTAAAATTGATTATTACAAAGATATGCGGGCTAATTGTTTGGCTTCAAATATACCTTATGAAAAGAAAGAGATCACTTTAAAAAAAATAAGAAAAGTATTAGAAGATTTGGAGGAAAAATTTAAAAAGTGAAAGCGTTAGTTTTATTTAGCGGTGGGCTTGATAGTATGCTTGCTATCAAGCTTTTAAAGGAGCAAGGCGTAGATGTGCTTGCTATTCATATTGATATAGGATTTGGTGCGGGCGAGAGTAAATTTGAGGTGCTTAAAAAACGTGCGGCAATGGCGGGAGCGGAGTTAAAGATAATCGATATCAGAAGCGAATATTTGCAAAATGTGCTTTTTAATCCGAAATTTGGGTATGGTAAGCACTTTAATCCCTGTATCGATTGTCACGCGTATATGTTTAAGACGGCTCTTGGCATGATGGAGGACGAGGGTGCGAGCTTTATTGCTACGGGTGAGGTTCTTGGGCAGCGTCCGATGAGCCAAAGGCGCGATGCTATGGTGCATGTAAAGACTTTAGCTAAAGATGAAGATGATCTTATCTTGCGTCCGATGTCGGCACTTCTTATGAAGCCAACCAAGCCCGAGCACGAGGGTTGGGTGGATAGAGAGCGCCTGCTTGGACTTAGCGGAAGAGATAGAAAACCTCAGATAGCGCTTGCTAAGAAATTCGGTTTTGTGGATTTTGAAAGCCCTGCGGGTGGGTGCTTGCTCACGGTCGAAGGCTTTGCAAACAAGATAAAAGACTTTTTAAAATTTGATAAAGATATGAGCCTAAAAGATATGCAGCTTCTTAGGATAGGGCGGCATTTGAGGCTTAAAAACGGCTCAAAGATGGTGATCGGACGCGACGAAAGCGATAACGAAAAACTACTCGCGCTTCAAAATCCGAAATTTGCTCAAATAGAGTTTGACGATAGCGTTGTGGGCGCGGTTAGTCTTATAAATTTAAATGCCGATGAGGAGGATCTTAAATTTGCCGTGCGTTTAGCTCTTGCTTATACAAGAGCGGATAAAGAGCGCGAGTATAGCGCTAAAGTCGGCGAAAGAACTATCATCACAAAGCCATTTGAGGATAAAAGCCCCGCTCAGGAGTGGTTTATAACGTAAAGGAGAATTTATATGGTGCCAAGTCACAAAGAGATGATGCTACCGATACTTTGATTTCTTAGCGCTAAAAGCGAAGCGGATAGAAAAGAAATTTATGAATTCGTGTCGAAATATTTTAAACTTAGCGATGATGAAAAGGAGCTTAAAATACCAAGCGGTAAAGTGCTTTTATACGTAAGCAGGGCTAGTTGGGCATTAAGTTATCTTGCCTCTATACAAGAGGTTATGAATTTGCCAAAAAATAAAAGACCTGCTCAAAAAATAGGGCGAGGCACTTTTAAGATAACAGAATTTGGTGTAAAAATTTGCTCCGATAAGAACTCTGAGGCTAAATTTAGCTCTTGGTATGACGAGGTTTATAACAAAACCAGAAGTAGCAAACATAACAAGCCGTTATCTGCAAATGAACAAAATTCAAAAGATATAACTCCGATAGAAGCTATAAATAGTGCCGATATAGCGCTTAAAGAGCTTTTAAAGGCTCAAATTTTAGATGAGATAAACGCTAAAAGTCCCAAATTCTTTGAAGACTTGGTAAAAAATCTTTTGGTTAAGATGGGTTACGGCGAAGGCACACTCACAAAAGATGGAGCCGATGGCGGTATAGATGGGATAATAAACGAAGATGAGCTTGGAATTTCTAAAATTTATATTCAGGCTAAGCGCCGGCAAGGAAGCATCACCCGTCCCGAGCTTAATAAATTTGCAGGAGCTATTTTAGATAAGCAGACGAAAAAGGGCGTTTTCATCACTACTTCAAAATTTACTAAAGATGCCGAGCATTATGCGAAAAACTTGCAGGATCACTCTATAGCTCTCATTGACGGCGAGTGACTTGCGGAATTGATGATAAAGTATAAGGTGGGCGTTGAGGTCAGACAAAATATCGAAATTTGTGAAGTCGATAAGGATTTCTTTGACGAGTTTGTTTGATTTAAGAGGCGAAGCGCCCCTTAAATTTATCTAGCATAAACCTTAGATAGTATCGATTTGCTGATTTTCTTGCTCTCGCCATCCTCGGTTAAAACGATCTCTTTGATACTCACGCTTTTGTCGGTGTTGATAAAAAAGCTGAATTTGTATTCGCGAGCTTTGATCTCTTTAGGAAGTGCACCTAGCCACAGCGGTTTAACTTCGCGTTTAGTAAGAAGCGTGATATGAGAGAAGTTGTGAGCAAAGCCCGCTAACGCAAATAATGAGTCTTGTTTTATATCATGTTCCTCGGCGAGCGTTTTTGCAATCGCTTCGTTATCGCAAGTTGCGGGAAATATATTTTCTTTTTCATATTTGCAAAATTTATCTGCGATCTCAATGATCTTTTCTTTGTTTAGTTTTGTGCCCGGCTTTATGCGCTCAAATTCGCTCGTAATTCTTTCTACGGCTTTATCTAACTGCTCTTGATTTTCGTCTTGCTCTTTTTTAAGTGCGGCTTGATATTTGCCGTTTATATCTTCAAATTCCGTCTTTAATACGCTTGGTTTTACTGTGCAAGTAGCGCTTACTATCTTTTGATCCTTGTTACTCTCATCAAGCCACTTTACGCTCCCGCACTCTTTAAATCCATTGATCGCAGTGCCTATGCTCATTGATTTGTCTTGCTCGAAAGTATATTTTTTAACCGTGTCGATATTATTATCGCCACATCCGTAAAACGCCGCTAAAATCGCAAGCGGTAAAAATTTCTTCATTCTTTTCCTTTTGGTATGAAATTATTTTTGAATTTTATTAAACAAAAGTAAATTTTAGCTCTTTACATTTATCTTTTTACCAAGCGTATAAAATTCCCCGCCCGCTACGTAGTGAAGGCTTCTTAACTCCTCCTCGCACTCGTCAAATTTCCATCTACCTTCTTCAAATACTCTAGTATCGGCCCACGCACCCACAACTTCGCCCATAAATAGGTCAAATTCGCTCTGGTTAGCTTTGTTTGTTAGCGCCTTACATACTAACCAAGCGAGGCAACCATCAACTAACGGCACATTAAAGCCGTCTTGATAAAAGAGCCTTACATTTTGCATTTTAGCGGCATTTTGATGTCTTGAGATTAAGCCCAGCTTCATAACTAAATTTGCTTGTTTCGCGCACGGAATACTAACGGCAAAATAACCGCTTCTTTCTATGAGCAAGCGCGTAAATGCCAAAGAATCAATAACTACGCTTATCTTGTCATAATCAAGCGCACAAACCCAAGATGCGCTCATCGCGTTTTCTATGCCTTCAAATTTCGCGCTTATGAGGCAGGTTGGGCCGGTATTTACCAGTCTATAGGCTTTTGAGAGTTCTACTTCTTTTATCATTTTTGCTCCTGTTTTGCGCTAACACAGCTTGTTAGTTAGCGTTAGTTTGCCAAATTTAAAATTTCTTCTATCGTCTTTTTAGTGTAAATTTTATCCATTCTCCAGGCTACGGCATTTTGTGCGGCGACATCAATAATCTCTTCTAGCGTGCTTTTATCTATGTTTAGTTGTTTAAGGCTTGTCGGCGTGCCTATCTTATCAAACCACGATTTAAGCGCTTGTATGCCTTCGTCTACCGAATTTACGCCAAAAATTTCTCGCCCAAACCTCTCAAACTGCGCTAAATTTTTATCTTTATACCACTTCATCCATGCAGGCATCACCACGCTAAGCCCAGCACCGTGCGCACAGTCCGTTACCGCGCTCATGGCGTGCTCTATCATGTGATTTGGAAAGCTTATGTCCTTCGTGCCTGCTCTGGTTATGTGGTTTAAAGCCATTGTCGCAGCCCACGCAAACTCGCCTCTTGCGTCGTATTCATCGGGATTTTGAAGTAAAATTTCGGTTGTTTTTATTATCGTTTTGATGTTAGCTTCAACTTGCAAATTTATGATTTCAGGATGAATGCTTGCCGTGAAATATCCTTCGATAGAATGCGCTATCACATCGCTTGCGGAGTAGGCTAGATACTCGCTTGTTACGGTTGATTGAAGCTTTGGATTTATCACGGAAACTTTAGGAAATAGAGCCTCGCCGCTTATGGCGTACTTTTCTTTTGTTTCTTCTTTGGTTATGATGGCTCCGTTGTTCATCTCACTTGCAGTTGCGGCTAGAGTTATGATATCAAAAATTTTAAGAGCGGTCTTTGGAGTTTTGCCTGTGAAAAAATCCCACACATCACCTTCATAACAAGCTCCCGCGGCGATAGTTTTGGCACTGTCAAGCACCGAGCCGCCTCCAACCGCAAGCACGCTATCTGCGCCAAATTCTCGTGCGATTTTGATCGCTTCATTTACCTTACTTAGCACGGGATTGCTCTTAACTCCGCCAAGAGCGGTAAATTCTATCTGCTCTTGCTTTAGGCTTTTTGCCACTAGGTCAAATAACCCGGTCTGCTTGATTCGCTCGCTTCCATAGAGCAAAAGCGTCTTTTTAGCGCTGAATTTTTTCATATAAGCTCCGATATGCTGCTCTTTGCCTTCGCCGAATTCTATCCTAACAGGGTTATAAAAGCTAAAATGATACATTTTTACTCCTTTTGGGTATTAAGTAGATTGATTATAACAAATTTGAAATTTACCGCATTAATGTTTTTATTTAAATAGTGGCAAAATTCACGATTCGTGGCTTTACTATTCGCTTATAGTCTTTCGTGTTTAAGATGATGGAGCGATCAAGTAAGCCCGCGTTAAAGGCTATCTCGTCAAACCTTTCAAACAGCCTGCTATCAACGATCAGCTCAAGTCTTTCATGAAAACTAAAGGGCGGAACCGAGCCGATAACGCAATCTGTAAGTTCGCTAACTTCGGCAGGACTTGCCAAAGAGGTTTTAGTGCCGTCAAATTCGCAAGTAATAGCCTCTAAATTTGCTTTATAATCCGCAGGAAGAACCGCTAAAACATAATGTTTTGTGTTTTTAAGAGAACTACTTGGACGTGTTTGTTCCGTTGTAGAGCTTTCTTTGATTGCGGTTGAAATTTGCGGACTGACTCCTTTTATCACGCACACAAGAGCCTTTGCTCCCTGTCCTATGAGCGTACCGCGTGCTTTAGCTGAGGCCTCTGAGGTAGCTGCAGGCTCGTGATTTACGACTCTAAAATCAGCTTTGTTTTCGTTTAAAAGAGTGATGATTTTATTCAAAATTTGCTCTGACATAAATTTCCTTTTTAAATCTTAAACTTACGCTAAATTTTAAATTTGAGTTTAGAAATTTTAGCTTAATTTGGTTATGATTTTAAGAAATTTTATAGGTTAAAGATATGAAAACTCTAAAAGAGCTTGTAAATTTACGTGAGCCCGGAATGAAACTTATAAAACAATTCTCAAGTCAGGCTAGAAATAGTTACGAATTTTTACCTCGCGATGAAAAAAGAGCGGAAAATGAGCTGCTTAGCTTGCAAGTAACTACTCGTTCGCCTATGGGAGCGCTTGTTTATGAAAGTGGCGGGCTTATCATAAATCACGGTTGGGTGAGAGTGTTTGGCTCGGGTTGTGAAAAGATGAAGCGCAGTATAGTTTTGTTTAATAAGTCCGTACAAGATGAATTTAGACCATTAAATGCGCCTTATTTACTTATAGCCGATGACGTGCTTGGCGGAAATTTTGCGATAAACGCCGGTGGGCTTGGTAAAGATGCGGGTAAAATTTACTATTTTGCTCAAGATAGCTTAGAGTGGCAAGGTCTTGGCATTAGCTACTCGGAGTTTATAAATTGGGTTTTTAACGGTGATTTGGAGAAATTTTATGAAGGATTTTTCTTTGAAAATTGGCGAGAAGAGGTTAGGGCTATAAGTTTTGATGAGGTATTTGCCTTTATGCCGTTTTTGTGGACTAAAGAGGGTGCTAACATAAATAGTGTTAGTAAACGAGCAGTTAGTGCAGAGGAAAATTTTCGTTTGACGCTTGAATTTGCAAATAGTTTAAAGAGGTAAGTATGCAGATAGATATTAATAACGTTCAGATCGAAGCGGGCTGGAAGAAGGTTCTCAAGCAAGAGTTTTTAAGTCCGTACTTCGCTCAGATAAAACAAAATTTGATAAGTGCTTTGAGATTAGGTAGGGTCTATCCGCCAAATTCGCTTATATTTAACGCTTTTAATTTAACGCCTTTTGATAAAGTGAAAGTCGTAATTCTCGGGCAAGATCCATATCATGGCGCAGGTCAGGCTATGGGGCTTAGTTTTAGCGTGCCAAACGGAGTGCGAGTGCCGCCGAGTCTGGTTAATATCTATAAAGAAATTTACGATGATCTTGGGATCAGCGAGCCAAATTCCGGCGATCTTACATATTGGGCGAAGCAAGGAGTGTTGCTTCTTAATGCGACTTTGACGGTTGGGGCAGGGCAAGCAAATTCGCATGCAAATTTTGGCTGGCAGGAATTTACCGATGCTGCTATAAGAGTCGTTAGCGATAAAAAAGAAAATGTAGTATTTATGCTTTGGGGGAATCCCGCAAAGGCTAAAATTCCTCTTATAGATGCTAACAAACACCTTGTACTAACGGCCGCTCATCCAAGTCCGTTAGCGCGTGGCGCGTTCTTTGGTTCGCGTCATTTTTCAAAGTGTAACGACTATCTTGTTAGCAAAGGCATGAGCGCGATTGATTGGGATTTGAATAATTATAAGTATTAAAAAGGGTTTTTATGGCTAAGCAAAATAAAATTAAAGCGGCGATAGTTTATGATTTTGACGGGACTTTAGCTCAAGGCAATATACAAGAAAACTCATTTTTGCCTAGTATCGGCACAAGCAAAGATAGCTTTTGGAAAGAGGTAAAGCAGATAGCCAAAGCAAACGAGATGGACGAAATTTTAGCTTATATGTATCTTATGATCTCAAAAGCGTCGCTAAATAAAGCTAAATACGACAAAAACAGTATAAGAGCGCACGGAGAAAGCGTTGTGTTGTTTAACGGAGTTGAAGAGTATTTTGGCAAGATCAACGAGTATGCAAAAAGCAAAAATATCGAGCTTGAGCACTACATCATATCTTCGGGCACCAAAGAAATGATAGAGGGCACCTCTATAGCTAAAAATTTCAAATACATCTACGCTTCATCGTATTTTTACGATCAGCACGATATACCTATCTGGCCTGCGATGGCTATAAACTACACGACAAAGACGCAGTTTTTATTTAGGATAAATAAAGGCATTGATAACGCATGGGACAACTCTTTGATCAACAAATACGTAGACGAAGAGCAAAGAGAAATTCCTTTTAGCAGGATGATTTACATAGGCGATGGATAGACGGATATACCCGCTATGAAGATGGTTAATTATCAAGGCGGCTTTTCTATAGCCGTCTATCCGCCTAATAAAAGAAACGCTAAATTTAAAGCCGAAGAGCTAATAAAATATAAAAGAGCCACCTATGCCGCCGAGGCGGATTATAGAGAGGATAAGAAAATTTTTAAAATTTTAAAATCAATTTTAGATCACATTTACGCCTTGCAGCAGATCGAAAAATATAAGAAAATTTAAGGATAAATATGCGTAGAAAAGATAGAAATTTATGCGACGAAGAGGCGCTTGAGATAATCGATAACAGCGAATATGCCGTTATAAGCTGCGTAGATGAGAGCGGTGGAGTATTTTCTATACCTATCTCTATAGCAAGAGAAGGCATGAGTGTCTATATACACGGCGCGGTTGCAGGCTCAAAGGCTAGGCTTTTTAAAGACGGCAAAGATGTTAAGATGGTGTGCGTGTCGTATAATAAAGTTCCAAAGCATACCGAGGCTGAATTTGAGGCGATGAAGGATGATGGAGCGAGACTTGGAAGTAGAGTCTTTACTACCGAATACAAAAGCGCGATAGCTGAGACTAAGGCTTATCTTGTCGCTGAGGATACTAAGAAAATCAAAGCTTTACGACTTCTTTGTGAAAAATATACGCCTGAATATATGAGTGCGTTTGAAACTGCGGCGTATCACGGGCTAAATCATCTTTATATTTACGAACTTAAAATAAAATCTCTAAGCGCCAAGGCTAAAATTTTGTAAAGATTAAGATATATTTTTTATCCGCATTCAAATTTATCTCTACCGACCAGTAAAAATAAATCACCATTATAATGTCATTAAAATATTATTTACTAATTGCTCAAATTTAACTTACATCTAAGAAAACAAGTGTTAATATTAAGTCAAATATAATATTGATTATTAATTTATCTATCTAATATTTATATCAAAAAAGGATAAAACATGCATAAATTTAGCAAGATAGCAGCTATCATGCTTTTGGGTGCGTCTGTTTCTTTAGTACAAGGTGCGGATGTAAAAAATATTCGTGCAAAACGCATGCATACAAATTCTACGTTAGGTACGGCTCAGCTTGATATGGTATCCGTTACCGCAAACAGAAGTGAAACCGATGTGGCTAAGTATGCGGGGCAAGTTAGTGTTATAAATCAGAATGATTTAGCAAAATCACCATCCATTATAGAAAATATCGCAAAGATACCAGGTGTTCAGACAGGACTTGATTATGGAAGACAAGTCGGCCAGTCTTTTAATATTCGCGGATTTGGCTATCAAACCGAAGCAAGGGTTATAATAGAACAAGATGGCATAAAGCGCTCTCCTTCTTTATTTTCAAACCAGATTTCAAGTTTTCGTGTAGATAATGATCTTTTAAAGAGAGTTGAAGTAGTAAAAGGTGGCTCGTCAGTTCTTCATGGAAGCGGTGCGATAGGCGGTATCGTAAGTATGCAAACAAAAGATGTGGGTGATTTTATAAATCCTGATGGCAGTTATGGTGTAATGATCGGACATAGGCAAGAAAGCAATAATATGAATTCAAACCGTGCTGCAATTGCTGTAAAACCTACTGAAAATTTTGGAATTTTGATTTATGGCAAGCATGCTGATTTTGGTATTATGAAAATGGCAAAAGACGGACAAAGAGGCGGCACAAAATATGCAGTAAATGATGAGCGTATCAATACTGTATTTGCAAAAGCACAATGGGATATAACTGATGAGCATGGACTTGATTTTAGTGTATATAACTATCATGAAAATTTTGTTAGTCCTTGGCAATCGCTTTTCTGGAGTGAGCCGGGATTTGCTCCAACTATTGGTCAACTAAAACAACGCGACTATAAAGTTGAGTATAAATATCTTCCGATAAATAATCCTTGGATAAATTTTAGTGCGGAGTACTATAATTCATCAGCACAAAATCACAGAATCAGATCTGCTACCGGTCGAAGAGCCTTTGTAAATGACTATACAAATAAAGATGATAGATGGGGTATAAATTTAAAAAATGAAAGCTTTTTAAATACCGCTTCTTTAGAGCATAGGCTTGTTGTTGGTGCGGATTATGAACAACGAAAAGAAAATGCTATATTTGTAGCTGATGGAGAGTTGCTTGATTTTGGATCGTTCCCTAATTTTTATAAAGATTTTGGAATTTATGTTCAAGACGTGATTGATTTTTCGAGATTAGAACTAACTCTCGGAGGAAGATTTGATAGATTTAAACGTGGCGTAAAGCTTGAAGGAAGAGAGCCTTATTCTGAATCTAGATTCTCGCCAAAAATTGCTATGGCTTATGAAATTTTTGACGGCTTGAATTTGCTCGCAGGATATGCCGAAACATTTAGAGGACCTACTCCAAATGAAACAGCGGCTGCAGGTCCTCTTAATCCTCATTATTATTATCTGCCGAATAATAGTTTAAAACCTGAAATCGCAAAAGAATTTGAAGTAGGCTTTTCTGTTGATAAAGAAAATTTGCTAGATAATGACAGATTTTATTTAAAAACCACTTATTATAACGGCAACATAAAAGACATGATCGCCATTAAAGAACATCCAGAGCTTGGGAATCCTCCTTTTGATCCTACTGCGCCAAACAGAATATATGCAAGATATGAAAACATAGACAATGCTAAACGATACGGATATGAAATAGAAAGCAGATATGATATAAATAATCTTAGTTTTAATTTAGGTTATGATCATACAAAAGTATATGATAAAAAGACTAAAAAAAGAATTTCTGTATATGCTGACAAGTTAATATTTGGAGTGAATTATTTATATGCTCCATGGTACCTTAATTTAGGAGCTGATGTAAATTACTGGTTTAAGCCAAAACGTGATCAATGGCAAATTGTATCAAGAGGTGAAACATACATTTTTCACAACGAAAAATTTATGATTGTGAACTTAAGAGGTTCTTGGGCGCCTAAGAATTTTGATAGTAAGTTACTAAATCAAGGATTTAAAATCAGTTTTGGAGTAAATAATATCTTCAACAAAGAGTATATGCACACAAGAGAATTTGTTGATTCAAGCAGAGTTGGCAAAGGCAGAAATTTTTATATCGACTTTGAAAAGAAATTTTAACTCAAATTTGAAGGCATAAATTTGCCTTCAAATTCTCTTTTTATCCCCTAAAACCCACTTTAATACAAATTCTAATATAATCAACAAAACAAAAGCCTGCCATTATAAAAAGGAAGTTTATGTTTGCTCTTAAATTTCGACCTAAAACGCTCGATGAAATTTGCGGACAAAAAGATATCGTAGAGATTTTTAAGAAATTTATCGCAAATCAAAAGATCCCGCATAGTATATTTTACGGACTTGCGGGATGCGGTAAAACCAGCTTTGCAAGAGTCGTTGCTGGAGCGATGAGCTATGATTTTTATGAATTTGACGGCGGAAATTTAAAGATAGACGAGTTTCGCAAAATCCTAAAAAACTATGAAAACGCTTTAAATAAACCGCTGTTTTTCATTGACGAAATTCACCGCCTAAGCAAGACTCAGCAAGAAGCGCTACTAATCCCTATGGAAAATTACAAGGCGATCATAATAGGCGCAAGCACCGAAAATCCATACTTTACTCTTAGCTCGGGCATCAGAAGCCGCTCGATGCTTTTTGAGTTTAAGCCTTTAAATTCGGTTGACTTTGAAAAACTGCTTAAGAGAGTGAGTGACGAGGTGGAATTTCAAATAGATGATGACGCTAAAGAGTATCTGTTTAAAAGTAGCGGCGGAGATGCGAGAAGTTTTTTAAATTTGCTTGAATTTGCGCTAAATTTAAGTCCTGATATAACTCTTGAAAATTTAAAAATGCTTCGCGCTAACGCTGTTGGTGAAGGAATTAGCGAGGATGATACGCACTACCACTTGGCAAGCGCTTTTATAAAAAGCATGCGCGGAAGCGATGAAAACGCCTCTATATACTATCTTGCAAGGCTTATTGATGCCGGCGAAAGCGCTGATTTTATAGCTCGTAGGATGGTGATATTTGCAAGTGAAGATGTGGGCAATGCTAACCCAAATGCCTTAAATTTAGCCACTAACACGATGATTGCGGTTAGTAAAATCGGCTATCCCGAAGCGCGTATAATCTTAGCGCAATGCGCTGTTTATCTAGCCTGCTCGCCGAAATCAAATTCAAGCTACAAGGCTATAAATGAGGCTTTAAAGTATGTCAAAGATGAGCCGCCTCTTAAAATTCCTCCTTATCTTATAAACACTTCTCCTGAGGCGAAAGATTATCTGTATCCGCATAGTTTTGGCGGTTGGGTCGAGCAAAAGTATCTGGCAAAACCGCTTAAATTTTACGAAAGCAACGGCATAGGATTTGAAAAGACGCTTGAAGAGTGGATAACAAAAATAAAATTCAAAAAATAATCCTGCATTTAATATTTATTAAAAAAGTCACGATAATATCACTTCTCTAAAATAAATTACCAAAAAGGAATTGTTATGAAAAAATCTAAAAAAGTAGTAGGCGCACTTCTTGGCGTAGCTTTAACAGGTGCTACAAGCGTATTTGCAGCTAGTGCAAACTGCGGAACAGCAAAATGTGGCGGTAGCAAAAACGGTACTGAAGTTAAAAAAGATGTAAATGCATCATGCGGAACAGCAAAATGTGGAGCGACTGATAGCAAAGCTGCTCATGGTAGTTGCGGAGCTTCAAAAGATAGCAAAGCCACTCAAGGCGGATGTGGCGCATCTAAAAAGTAATTAAAATGCAAAATATCACAAAATGTGGACTCGGACTTAGGCGCGAGCATCTAAGTGATATTATAAAAAGCGGATTTAAGCCTGATTTTTGGGAGGTAACTCCTGAAAATTGGTTTTTTATCCCACATGCCCATAGGGAAAATTTTGAAAAAATAGCTTATGACAATCTTCTTGTGGCTCATAGCGTAACACTATCTATCGGCTCTGATACAAAACCTAGCAAAAAATATCTAAAAAATTTAAAAGCTTTTTTGGATAGATACGATATCAAATTTTACTCAGATCATATAAGTTTTTCTACGCTCAATGCTCATCATACGCACGAACTTTTGCCTCTCCCGCTCACTCACGAGATGCTAAATTTGCTTTGCGAGCGAGTTGAATATGTTCAAAATGAGCTAAAACGAGAAGTCATCTTAGAGAATGCTACTTATTATTACACTCTTGAATGCGAAATGAGTGAGACTGAATTTACGAATTCTTTAATGAAAAAAAGTGGCGCTAAGTTACTACTAGACGTAAATAACGTCTATGTAAATTCCGTAAATCATAAATTTGATCCATATAAATTCATAGATGAGCTTGATTTATCTAAACTTGCTTATATTCATGTGGCAGGACATATGGATGATCGTGAATACAAGATGCTTGTGGATACTCACGGTGGCGATATTTGCGATGAAGTTTGGCAACTGTTGTCTTACACACTCAAGAAACAAAAAGCTCCTTGTATGATAGAGCGTGATAATCAAATTCCTCTTCTTGCCGAGCTTGTTGCGGAGTATGAAAAAATGCGTGAAATTTGGAAAAATGCATGAGTGTAAATAAGAGTCAAAGTAAATTTTTTAAAGAGATTACCAAGCAAATCAAGGTTTCCTCGCAAGGTACGAAGCTCTATACCGAGCTTATATTTAATAGATTCTACGAAGTTCTTACTAATGCAAATCCGATTTTGTTTTCTGTGATAGGTGAGGACAAATTCAAAAAAGAAGTTAGTAAATTTATAGCTTGCGGTTATGCTAAAACAACGCTTATTTGGCAGCTGCCCAAGGATTTTAGAAAATTTATAAAAGAGCAAAAGATGCTTAAAGAGTTTCCTTTTGTAGATGATCTTTTGTGGCTTGAGTTTAGTGAAGTAGAACTTTTTATGCAAGATTTTTCAGATTTTAAATTTCATAAATTTAACTGGCAAAATAGATACAAAATTTCAAAAAATGCTAAAGTAAAAATTTTAAACTACAAAGTGCATTTAAAAGAGTTTGATAAAAAAGAAAAAAGCTACTTACTTGCATATTATGACTTGAAAGCCAATCAAGCGGTTTATAGAGAAATTTCAAATTTTATGTATGATTTTTTAAGAAATTTGAAGAAATTTAGCGCTTCTGAGTCGCTTGAAAATTTACAAAACCAGTATGAATTTGATAAGAAAGCTATGAAAAAAGAGCTTGAAATTTCGCTAAAAGAGCTTTGCAATCTTGGAATTTTAGAGCAAATTTAAACTCCTTTTTGCAAATTTTTTATACTAGCCCTATACCTTTACCTTTAATGATTTCTCCGATTATGTAGCCGTCAGAGTCTGTCAGCACACTGTCAACTTTGTCTTTGCTAACTATAAATACCATACCTACGCCCATATTAAAGGTTCTCATCATCTCGGACGGCTCTACTTTTTGAGCGATGATTTTAAAAATTTCAGGCGT
This sequence comes from Campylobacter sp. CCUG 57310, assembly GCF_013201975.1. Taxonomy (NCBI): domain Bacteria; kingdom Pseudomonadati; phylum Campylobacterota; class Epsilonproteobacteria; order Campylobacterales; family Campylobacteraceae; genus Campylobacter; species Campylobacter sp. CCUG 57310. The sequence continues at coordinate 1,923,792 of NZ_CP053845.1, read as the reverse complement.
TTTGATAGCTGATTTTTCTATCTTTGCGCCAAGTCCGTCAGGGAAAACGCGAGGCAAGTTTTCGACTAAGCCACCGCCTGTTATGTGTGCTAGGGCGTTTATTTTATCTTTTAGACTTAAAAATTCTTTTATATAAATTCTAGTAGGCTCTAAAAGCGTATCTATAAGTGTTTTATCGCCGATTTTATCGTCAAATTTAAGCCCTAACTCACTAACAACCCTCCTTGCTAACGAAAAGCCGTTAGAGTGAAGACCGCTGCTAGGAAGTGCGATTATGACGTCTCCTTCATGGACAAATTTACTTCTATCGATCTCGTCTATCTCCGCCATTCCTACCGCAAAGCCCGCTAAGTCAAAGTCCTTGCCCTCATACATCGAAGGCATCTCTGCAGTTTCTCCGCCTATGAGTGCGCACTGAGCTAGTTTACAACCCTCGGCGATCCCTTTTACTACTTGCGCCGCGCTATTTATGTCAAGTTTTGCCGTTGCGTAGTAGTCTAAGAAAAAAAGCGGCGTGGCGAAGTTGCAAATCAGGTCGTTCACGCACATTGCAACCAAGTCTTGCCCGACTGTGTCAAATTTATCCGCATCAATCGCAAGCCTTAGTTTTGTGCCAACTCCGTCCGTAGCTCCTAATATGGCGGGATTTTTGTATCCGCTTGGCAGTTTTATAGCTCCTGAAAACGACCCGATACCGCCTAAAACTAGCGGCGTAAAAGTTGATTTTACATATGGCTTGATCTTTTCTACGAAGCTGTTTCCGGCGTCAATATCAACTCCTGCGTCTTTATAGCTTATCATTTTATCCCTTTTTGAAATTTGCCTAATTTTAGCTAAAACTTGCTAAAATCGAATTAAAAATCAAAGGCGAAATTTGATGAAATTTAACCATGCTTTCGTGGTTACGGGCACGATAGGAAGCGGCAAAAGCACATTTTTAAACCTGCTTAAGATGTATGGTTTTGAAGTGATTGACGCAGATGAAATTTCTCATGAGGAGCTTGAAGCTTGCAAGGATGAGGTTGTAAGAAAATTTGGCGAGGAAATTTTGTCCTTTGACAAAATTGATAGAAAAAAGCTTGGCGCAATCGTATTTAATGATAAGAGTGCGCTTAAATGGCTTGAAAATTTACTTCATCCAAGAATAGATGCGAAAATTTATGAGCTTTGCAACAAGCTTGAGAGTAAAAATTTGCCTTATTTTGTAGATATTCCGCTTTATTTCGAGGGTCTTGGCAAGGCGAAATTTAATTATGTAGTAGTTGTTTACGCTCCTGCAAAAACTTTAATAGATCGCATTGTGAAGCGAAACGGCTTAAGCTATGAGGAGGCTAAAAATCGAATAGAGCTTCAAATGGATATAGAAAAAAAGCGTGAAATGGCTGATTTTGTTATAGACAATAGCGGAAATTTAAAGGATTTGCAAGCCCAAGTTGATGGGTTTTTAAGAAATTTGAAAGGCATGTATGAGAGTATCGAAGTATAACGCAAGCGGAAATGATTTTGTGATATTTCACACTTTTGTTAGCGAAGATCGAAGCGAGTTAGCTAGAATTTTATGCGATAGATTTAACGGCGTGGGGGCTGATGGGCTTATCGTTTTACTTCCTTTTGAAAACGGCGTAAAATGGGAATTTTATAACAGTGACGGAAGCTACGCGGCGATGTGCGGCAATGGCTCAAGAGCAGCGCTTTTGTATGCCGTTACTAACAAACTAACTAACACAGAAGAGATAACTCTATCTACGGGCGCAGGAAGCGTTAGCGGTAGCGTAAACGGCGATATAGTAGAAGTTGAACTAACAAAACCTCTTAAGATAGCCGATAAATTCAGTAAGTTGGGGCGAGAGTGGTATTTTTACGATACGGGCGTTCCTCATCTTGTTAGTTTTTGTGAGAATTTAAATGACTTCGATCGGGATTTGGCTCGTCAAATGCGTCAAGATCATAATGCAAACGTAAATTTCGCCAAAATTGAAGGCGAAAATTTGTTTGTTAGAACCTACGAGCGCGGAGTAGAGGCTGAAACAAACGCTTGTGGGACGGGAATGGCGGCGTGCTTTTACGCAGGAGTTAAAAATTTAGGCTTAAAAGAGCAAATTTGCGTCTTTCCAAAAAGTGGCGAAGAGCTTGGTTTGAGGCTTAAAGATGAAAAGATATTTTTTAAGGGCAAGGTAAGACACTGCTTTGATGCGAATTTTATGGAGTAAAATTTGGCTTGTTTTGCTTGTCGTAACTAGCTTAAATGCCGGCTTTAGCGATGAATACTATACTCTAAAAGGCAAAGCGAAAAAGGAAGCTTTTATAGCTGAAATTGGGCCAATTATCGTAAATGTAAATAGTGTTATAGCTTCAAAGCGCGAATTTTGCGTAGCTTTTGTTGTTCAAGCTTGGAGGCAGGGTCTGCGTGAGCTTGATGAGGATAGTTATATACAGCTAGCTAAAATCGCAAGCGAGCATAATATAAAGCATATTTTTAATGTTAATGAATATCTGGTGCGGATAAGAGAAATTCCCGTTTCGCTGGCCATAGCTCAAGCCGCTATCGAGAGCGGTTGGGGCGAGAGTAGATTTACAAAAGAGGCAAACAATATCTTTGGGCATTATACTTGGGGAGAAGTAGGACTTGTGCCGCTTGATAGGGCGCGCGGAAAGCGACACAAGATTAGAATTTTTAGTAGTTTGCAAGAGTCTGTCCAGATGTATGCGCTAAATTTGAACTCAAACGTTGCATATGAAAATTTTAGGTTGTCCCGTGCGGAATTTGCAAGAAGTGGCAGGCTTTTTAGCGGACTTAGTGCGGCTGAAACTATGCAAAACTACTCAGAGCTTGGCGAAGAGTATGTAAAGATGCTAAAGACGCTTATAAATCAGCTTGATTTAACGAAGTATGATTATTGAATTCGCATAGTGGATAAATAAAACTTGCTCATGTTTAAATCTTTAATTTATCATTTTAAAACAACGATAGTGACGAAATTTGCTTTGCTGTAATTATATAAGCAGAGTGCCTGTAATTTTACACCTAAGGAACAGAAAATTTATATTTTGATAACTGCTTATAAATATTAAATTATGATTGTGCAGCTTTGAAATTGAAAGAATTTCTCGCTCTTTTGAGCGAGAAATTTGAAATTATTTTAAAACAGCCTTTACTTGAGAAGCAATCTGTGCAAAAGCTTTTGGGTCATTCATAGCCATATCGGCTAAAATTTTTCTATCTAATTGTATGTTAGCCTTTTTAAGACCGTTGATGAAGCGTGAATAGCTGATATCGTTTAGTCTGCAAGCAGCGTTGATTCTAACTATCCAAAGACGGCGGAAATCGCGTTTCTTAGCGCGTCTGTCTCTATAAGCGTAAACTAAACTTCTTTCTAACTGCTCTTTAGCTTTTCTAAAGTGTTTGCGTCTTCCGCTGTAAAAGCCACGAGCTAGCTTTAATACCTTTTTATGGCGTCTTCTTCTAACTACGCCTGTTTTTACTCTTGCCATATTTATCCTTTTTACAAATTGGCGTTCGCCGAGCGAATCTTGCCCCTAAAATCGGGGGAGTTTGAATGACCTTGTGTCAAAAACTTAAATTACATGCAAAGCATTGATTTAACGCTTGCGACATTTGTGCTATCAACGTATTGAGGGCTTCTTAAATCTCTTTTTCTGTTGCGAGATTTTTTGGTTAAAATGTGGCTTCTAAATGCTGAGCCTCTTTTAATCTTGTTTTTACCCACTTTAAAACGCTTAGCAGCGCCGCGAACAGATTTCATCTTTGGCATTACTAAATCCTTTTAAAATTTTTCTTACGCTTAGGTAAGAGCGAGATTATACCCAAAATTTCTTTAAAAAATTTAAATTTATCTGTTTTGCAACTTTTGCTCTTGATTTTTTATAAAAATATCTTTATAATGCCACTTCAAATTCACTTTAAAGGACTACAAAATGTCATGTCCCATGCTTAAGGCTTCTTAAATTCGGGCTTAGATTAAAAGATCAAATCAAAGCTGCGAAGAGTTTTTTAAATAATTACACTTTTTTAATTATACGAATTAATACGTTTTTAAGCGGATGTCCGTTGCATTGCAACTGCGTTTTTAGAAATAGAGCTTCTCAATTTTTGAAATTTGCCGCTAAAATTTACGGCAACGAATACTACAAATTTCACTTCTCACTCAGAAAAAGCGGATGTCATCCGCCCATGTGCCTCTAAAATCACACATTTAACATTTATTTTAACCATTGGCCATTGTTTTTTATAACTTAAATTTGAGCTATAAATTTTCACATTGAAATTTAGATTTTAGAAGGAAAAATTATGATAAAAAGTTTTGTAACAGGTTTTGCAAGAATAGGCGAGCAAAGAGAATTAAAAAAGGTTTTAGAAAATTTTTGGGCGGGTAAAACCGATGAGGCAACGCTTCAAGATACCGCAAAAAAGCTTAAAGTCAGACATTGGGATTATCAAAAAAACGCAGGAATTTCAGCTATCAGCGTAAATGACTTTTCATTTTATGATTTGGTGCTTGATAATATCATTACTTTTGGTTGCGTTCCGCCGAGATTTGCGAATTTAAGCGGACTGGAGCAGTATTTCGCGCTTGCTAGAGGAAATAAAAGCGGCGTTGCTATGGAGATGACAAAGTGGTTTAACACAAACTACCACTACATCGTGCCTGAGCTTTGTTCGGATAGTGAATTTAGCCTGAATTCAAGCAAAATCATCGCCGAATACAACGAAGCTAAGGCGAACGGAGTTAAGGGCAAGATAAATTTAATCGGACCTATAACGTTTTTGGCTCTTTCAAAGACGACCGACGGAAGTTGTGCGTTTAAGCATTTTGATAGCCTTGCTAATGAATACAAAAAGCTGATAGCCGAAATTTCAAAGCTTGACGATGAAATTTTAGTTCAATTTGACGAGCCGATTTTCGTAACGGACAAAGACGAAGAGCTTGCTAGGTTTATAAAAATTTACGATGAGTTTGCAGGTGTGGCAAGTAACGTTAAAATCATATTTATGACGTATTTTGAAAATGCTTTAAAAGCGGTAAATGAGCTGGTTAAAACTAAAATTTACGGTATCGGACTTGACTTTGTTCATACGGATAAAAACAAAGCCGCGCTTAGCGTCATAGCAAACAGCGACAAGGTGCTTTTTGCCGGTGTGGTTGACGGTAGAAATATCTGGAAAAGCAACATTGACGAGAAGGTCAAATTTGTAAAAGAGATCGCCTCTGCGTTAAACGGAAAAGACTTTTACATAGGCACCAGCTGCTCGCTTCTTCATGTGCCTTATACACTAAAATACGAAGAGAAGCTAAATCCTCAAATCAAAAGCTGGCTGAGCTTTGCGGTGGAAAAACTTGATGAGATAAAGATCATCGCCAAGCTTGCAAACGGCGAAAATTTAAGCGAGTGCGAGGCTAAAATTTACTCTGAAAACAAACAAGCCGTAGCTACTCGTGCAAATTCCGAGCTGATTCACTCAAAAGAGGTTGCAAGCCGCGTTGCAAATTTAACTAAATTTGAGCGCGATACGCCGTATAACGAGCGTATAAAGGTGCAAAAAGAGACTTTGGATTACGGAATTTTGCCGACAACTACGATAGGCTCGTTTCCTCAAACATCAGAGCTTAGACAGGTAAGAAACGCTTATAAAAAAGGACTTATCACAAAAGAAGTTTATGAAGCCGATATCAAAGCGTATATCGATGAGTGCGTGAAATTTCAAGAAGAGATCGGGCTTGATGTGCTGGTTCACGGCGAACCCGAGAGGAATGACATGGTTGAGTATTTCGGCGAACAGCTTAAAGGCTATGCTTTTAGCGAGAACGGTTGGGTTCAAAGCTATGGCAGCAGATGCGTAAAGCCGCCACTTTTATTTGGCGATGTAAGCAGGCCAAATCCGATGACGGTCGAGTGGATAAGCTACGCTCAAAGCAAAACCAAAAAGATAATGAAAGGTATGCTAACAGGACCTGTAACGATCCTAAACTGGTCGTTTGTGCGTGATGATAAGCCTCGTAGCCAGATCGCTAAGCAGCTTGCACTTTGTATCTATGATGAAATTTCGGATTTGCAAAACGCGGGCATTAAGATCATTCAGGTTGATGAGGCTGCATTTAAAGAGGGCTATCCGCTAAGAGCCGAAAATATAGGCGAGTATGAGAAATTTGCCGTTGATTGTTTCAAATTGTCGGTAAGCTCGGCGGATGCTAGAACTCAAATTCACACTCATATGTGTTATTCTGAATTTAACGACATCATCAAGACGATCGAGGCGATGGATGCTGACGTGATATCGATAGAGACTGCAAGAAGTGGCAATGAGCTTCTTAAAATTTTTAAAGAGGTCGGTTATAAACAAGAGGTTGGTCCCGGAGTTTATGATATCCACAGTCCGCGCGTGCCTGAAGTTGGCGAGATGGTTGAGCAGATCAAGGCGCTACTTGAAGTGCTTCCAAAAGAGCAGCTGTGGATAAACCCCGACTGCGGACTTAAGACTCGCAAATGGGAAGAGGTTAAGCCTAGCCTTAAAAACATGATCGAAGCGGTTAAGATCGCTAGAAGTTTATAAATTTAAGCTCCTTTTCGGGGCTTAAATCAAAGGCTTTGATATGTTAAAGGATAAAATTTTAAACTGTGAGCCGGGGATTTTGCTTTATGGACTAACCCCGCCAAAAATTCATTTAGAAGAGTCCGAGCGCAACCGAATAGCTAAAATTTGGCGAGATAGGATAGAGAGCATAGATGTCGATGGAATCGTGCTTTATGATTTGCAAGATGAGAGTAATAGAAATAAAAACGAGCGTATTTTTGAGTTTATAAAGACCATTGAGCCTGAGGAGTATTATAAAAATTACCTTAAAACTAGCGTTGAGGCTATTATTTATAAGGTTGTGGGTAAATATGACAAGGCTGAATTTGAGCAAAATTTAAAAACCCAAAGTGTAAATTTAAATGTTTTTGTGGGTGCCAGCTCAAAAGAGCAAGATATCAGCCTGAGGCTTGATGATGCGTATAATATAGCAAAGAAGGGCAAATTTGATCTGTTTCTTGGCGGCATTTGCATACCGGAGCGACATGCTAAAAACGCAAGCGAGCATCTAAAAGTAGCGAGTAAAACCATAAACGGATGTAAATACTTTATCACTCAGGCTGTTTATGATCTTGAAAATGCGAAGAAATTTATAGATGATTATTCTAAGCTTAGCATTCAAAAGGTGCCGATAATATTTACATTCACTCCTTGCGGCAGCCTTAAGACGCTTGAATTTATGAAGTGGCTTGGTATAAGTATCCCGCATTATTTTGAAGAGAGGCTTAAAAATAGCGAAGATATACTGAGTGCGTCGGTAAATTTAAGCTTGGAGCTTTTTAACTTTCTTTACAAATATAGCCTCGCAAAAGGCGTAAGCGTAGGTGCAAACATAGAAAGCATATCGGCTAGAAAGAGCGAGATAGAGGCTTCTTTAAGGCTTCTTGAGGGGATAAAAGAGATAATATCAAAAACAAATGTGAGTTATAGAAGTTAAATTTGGCAGAGCTAATCTGCCAAATTTGTAATCAAACCAAGTCAAATAGTAAAAACTCAACCTCGCTAAACGTATCTATATAAAGCGCATTCTCTTCGGTGATCGCTAAAGCGTCGCTTGTTTTTAGCTTAGTATCATTTACGCTTAATTCGCCTTTTACGACTTGAAGCCAGTATTTTCTGTTTGCATCAAGCTTGATCTCTTCGGTGGAATTTGCTTTGTATTGATATCTAAAAAGCTTCATGTCCTGATAAATTTTAAATGAATTTTCATCGGCATTTGGCGAAAGTAGAAGCGTTGCTCCCTCTTTTGGCGCAAATTCTTTTTGTTCGTATCTTGGATTTACGCCTTTTTGGTTTGGAACTATCCAAATTTGATAAAAATGCAGCTCATCGGTGCTGCTTGGATTGTATTCCGAATGAGCTATGCCGGTTCCCGCACTCATTATCTGAAATTCGCCTGCACTGAGAGTTTTAACATTTCCTATGCTGTCTTTATGAGCTATTTGCCCGCTAAGTACGTAAGATAGTATCTCCATATCTCTATGAGGATGTGTCCCAAAGCCGCTATCGGGAGCTACGAAGTCTTCGTTTATAACGCGAAGGTGTGAAAATCCCATGTGATTTGGATCGAAATAATTGGCAAAAGAGAATGTGTGTCTGCTATCAAGCCATCCTCCGCCACCGCCTTGCCCGCGCTCGTGCGCATATCTTGTTTGAATCATTTTTTCTCCTATTTTTTCTTGGAATATTAGTTGTTTTTTCTAAAAAGATAGCTTAAAATTTTTGCTTATTGACAATCGCTAAAGAAACTGCTATTGTTTTGGTTTTTATATTATTAATAAAGGTTAAACGATATGGAATATTATATTTGGGTTGCTGTTGTGGCGGTGTTTGTGCTTAGGCTTTTGTTTTTAAAAATATCGATTCGAAACGAAAGATCTATACTGCAAAACGGAGGCAGGGAGTATGGTGCAAAAAATTCAAAGATCCTTACGATACTGCATATAGTTTTTTATCTGTCGTGTTTTATCGAAGCGATAGTAACAAAAGCCAAATTTGATACTCAAAGCGCCATAGGAGCGGGGCTTATTGTATTTTCTATGATTATGCTTTATGTTGTTATATCTCTTTTAGACGGAATTTGGACGGTTAAACTTATGGTCGCAAAAGAGCATAAGTTTAATAATCACTGGCTTTTTAAGACGGTTAAACATCCTAATTATTTCTTAAATATCGTGCCTGAACTTATCGGGCTTGCGATGCTGTGCCATGCATTTTATTCTGCGGTAATTATCTTGCCAGTTTACGCTTTTATACTTTATAGAAGAATAGAAGAGGAAAACCGTATTTTAAAAGAGATTATCATACCAAACGGCAATAAATAATAAAAAGAAAAGCCCTTTAAAAAGGGCTTTTGTGAATTAAGCTTTCTTTGGAGTTACAAGCATATTGACATAACGACCTTCGATGATAGGCTCTTTGTCTCTATTTCCTATATCTTTTATCATATCCCAAACTTTTTCGAGCATAACAACTCCGGCTTCAGGAGTAGCCATCTCACGACCTTTTAGGAATACTCTAAATTTAACATGCTTTCCATCTTCAAGGAATTCAATAGCATGTTTAACCTTGTAGTTTATGTCGTTTTGCGCAATTTTTACCGATAGTTTTATCTCTTTTACATCGATAATTTTCTGCTTTTTCTTAGCTTCTTTTTGCTTTTTTTCCTGTTGATAACGGAATTTTCCATAGTCCATTATCTTGCAAACAGGCGGTTTTGCATCAGGCGCTATTAGCACTAGGTCAAGACCTTGTTTTTCAGCGATTTTTAAAGCCTCATCTCTTGAGATGATGCCATAGCTTGTGCCGTCATCGCCGACACATCTTACTTCACTCGCTCTTATCTCTTCGTTGAGCAATACTTCATTTTCTTTACTCAAAAATGCACCTCACTAAGTTTCTCCTTTAATAAAATGATAAATTCTTCTAGTTTCATATCTTTTTGCTCTCTATTATGCCTGTCGCGTAGCGCTATACTGCGGTTTTGAGCTTCGTTATCCCCTATAACTACTATCATAGGCACGCGCTGTTTTTCGGCACTTCTGATGCGTTTATTTAGGCTTTCGTTCTTGCTTGAAATTTCGCTATCGACATTGATTTTTCTAAGCTCTTTTGCAACTTGTTTAGCATAGTCTAAGTGGCTATCGTTGATAGGAACTATGACAACTTGCGTAGGAGCTATGAAAAATGGCAACTCTCCACTTGTATGCTCTATCAAAATTCCTATAAATCTCTCAAAGCTTCCAAGTAGCGCACGGTGAAGCATAACAGGACGTTTGCGTTCGTTGTTGCTATCTATATACCCAAGGTCAAATCTCTCAGGCAGGTTAAAATCAACCTGAATCGTTCCGCACTGCCATTTGCGTTTAAGCGCGTCTGTTATTTTGATGTCGATTTTTGGTCCGTAAAACGCTCCGCCGCCTTCATCTATACCATATTTAAATCCGTTTTCATCAAGTGCTTCTTTAAGGGCTTTTGTAGCTATATCCCAAATTTCATCATCACCTATCGCTTTTGCCGGCTTTGTTGAAATTTCCATCTCGTATTCAAAGCCGAAATTTTCCATTATCTTTCCGGCAAATGCTAAAATTTCCAGTATGTTTTCTTTGATTTGATCGGGAGAACAAAAGATATGCGAATCGTCTTGCGCAAATTCTCTCACTCTAAAAAGTCCGTGCAAAACTCCGCTTTTTTCGTGACGATGAACTACTCCGTATTCAAAAAATTTGACAGGTAAATCGCGATAAGAGCGAATTTCGCTTTGATAAACTTTGATGTGCCCGACGCAGTTCATAGGCTTAATGCCGTACTCCGCATCGTCAATAGTCGTAAAGTACATATTTTCTTTGTAGTTTGTGTAATGCCCGCTCTTTTTCCATACGTCGGCTTTTAAAAGCTCAGGCCCTCTAACAGGCTCGTAGCCTCTATCTCTGTGAGCTTTGTATAAAATTTGTTCCAGTTTGCTTCTTAGTCTTCCGCCGTTTGGTAGCCATATAGGAAGACCTCCGCCTACCTCTTCGTCAAAAGTAAATAGCTTCATCTCCGTACCAAGCTTGCGATGATCGCGTTTTTTAGCCTCTTCTATGATACGAATATGCTCTTTTAAGCTCTCTTTATCTGCATATGCCGTGCCGTAAATTCTAGTAAGCATTTCGCGTGTTTCATCTCCGCCAAGATACGCTCCAGCAACGCGAGTAAGTTTAAAAAATCTTAAAAATTTAGTATTTGGCACATGCGGTCCGCGACAAATATCTTCAAAAATTCCTTGAGAATACATAGTAACTTCGCCGTCCGGAATGCGCTTTAAGACCTCTTGTTTTAAGTCATCGTTTATAAATCTATCGCTTATCTCTTTTTTTGTAAAACAGGTTTTTTCGATGTCTTTTTTAGCTTCGATAAGCTCTTTCATCTTGGCTTCTATCGCCTCTAAATCCGCCTCTCCGATCTTGCTATCAACTCTGAAATCATAATAAAATCCGTCTTCTATTGCAGGACCTACGAAAAATTTCGCTTCCGGATGAAGGCTTTTGATAGCTTCCGCCATAAGGTGCGCGCAACTATGCCTGATAACGCTTAAAGCCTCTTTTGAATTATCAAAATAAATAGGCTCTGCCGAATTTAAATCCTTGATACTTTGAGTATCGACTATCTCTCCGTTTAGTTTGTATGCGATTATATCGCTCATATTTTTCCTTTTTTACCGAATATTCTTTTAAACACCAAAAGAATGATGAACGATTTTATCTAAAATGTATTTAAGCTTTTCTTAATATTTGATTTGCTAACGGTTTATTGAGAGTCAAATTTGAACTTAAATTTGATTTCTTGTTATAAAAAGATACTCACTGTAAGACTTTGATTAGTATTAATATAATTAATTATATTTTAAGATATTTGGTGTTAGTATTTGAATCGTAAATGGATCGTGCAATATCTCGTCTTTGCATTGTTTTGATTCATTTTTCTCCCGATTATTGTGGAAAGGAGTGGTTGCCTTTCCACTTTTTATCCTAAAATTATTTTGCTTGATAATAAATATTAATCCATAATTTTAGTATAGTATTTAAATAAAATAATTAGTATATTTGTATGTTCTATATTGTTATTTTTGTAGTAAATTTTAAAATTTAAGAATAGTTGCTAATTATAAAATAACGATATTGTCGATATCTTATAATTATTAAAAATATAAAATCTATACAGATTATATAATTTTTTATATTTTGTAAAAAATGTTAAAAACTATAAACAAATTTAAACTCTATTGAATAAAAAATATGTAAAATTATGCTTTTCAAATTAAATATTATTTTTAAGGAGTAATTGATATTTTATAGTCTTTATATAAAAACATAGAGTAAATATAGTTAAATGTGCACGACAAATAGTGCTTAAAATTTAAACTCAAGAGGAAATCTAATGAGCGAACAAAATTTTACCAGAAGAGACTTTCTTCAAACCGCTTGTATTGGCGTAGGAGCATTAACTCTAAGTGGATGCGGAGATGATGTAGCGGCAAATAAGCAGAAAAAAGAAGGTAATAATAAAAAAGGCTTACCATCGGTTGATGTTATGGTTATTGGCTCTGGCGGGGCTGGTTTGCGAGCTGCAGTAGCGGCAAGAAAAAATAATCCGAATTTAACCGTCGTTGTTGCTACAAAAATGATGCCTTCTCGCAATGCTACCTGTATGGCAGAAGGAGGTATAAATGGCGTGACGGATTTGGAAAACGGAGATAGTTATAAACTTCATGCTTACGATACCGTTAAGGGTTCGGCGTATCTAGCCGATCAAGATGCGGTGCTTAAATTTACTCAGATGGCAGGCAGGGTTATAGCCGATATGGATTATGCCGGTACATTATTTTCACGTACCGACAAAGGAGGTGTTGCTCAGCGTATGATGGGTGGAGCTAGTAAGCGCCGCTGTAATTTTTCTGCGGATAAGACCGGTCATATCTTAATGCATGCCTGTCTTGATGACGCGATTAGTAGCGGAGTTAAATTCTTAATGGATCACGAGCTTCTTGATATCGGAGTTAAAGACGGCAAATGCGAAGGAGTAGTGCTTCGCAATATTCAAACGGGAGAAATTTATCCCGTGCTTTGTAAATCTTTAGTTATTGCTACCGGCGGATATACTAGAATTTTTTATAATAGAACTTCAACGCCGTTTATAGCAACAGGCGACGGTGTAGCGGCCGCTCTTAGAGCGGGGCTTGGTTTTGAAGATTCCGAGATGATTCAGTTTCATCCTACAGGCGTACAAAATGGCGGTACTCTTATTACCGAAGCTGCTAGAGGTGAAGGCGGATATCTTTTGAATAACAAAGGTGAGCGTTTTATGAAAAAATATCATGAAAGGATGGAGCTTGCACCTCGGGATGTAGTAGCGCGTGCTATTGAAACTGAAATTCGTGAAGGGCGTGGATACGGAGAAGGATTGCTTTCATATGTGCTTTGTGATGTTCGTCATCTAGGAAAAGATACGATTATGAAAAAACTACCTAAAATTCGCCATACCGCAATGCTTTTTCAAAATATCGATCTTATTGAAGAGCCGGTGCCTATCCGTCCTACGGCACATTACTCTATGGGCGGTATAGAAGTAGTTAAATTTGATGATATGAGCACAAAAGTAGGCGGTATTTACGTAGGTGGTGAGGCTTCTTGTGTATCCATTCATGGCGCAAACCGTCTGGGAGGTAATTCTTTAACCGATGCTGTAGTGACAGGACATCTAGCAGGCGTCGGAGCGGTAGAATATGCAAAAGACGCTAATTTTAGTGATGGCAAAAAAACTCATGAACTAGCTCAAAAATGGCAAACCAAATTTAAAGAAGTTGCAAATGGCAAAGGTGGTGCAAATGATATATATGGACTACGCGAAGAATTAGGAAAACAAAACTGGGATTTGATGGGGATTTTTAGAACCCAAGAGAAGCTTGATTTGCTGGCTAAAAAACTGGAAGATATCCAAGCTAGATATGACAAGCTAAACGTAGCGGACTCAAATCCTATTATGAATACCGCATTTACGGATTATGTCGAGCTTGGGAATTTGATCTTGCTATCTCGTTGCGCTTGTTTGGCGGCGCAAAATCGCTTAGAAAGTCGTGGTGCGCATACTAGAGAAGATTATCCAAAACGCGACGACGTAAATTTCTTAAAACACAGTATAGTGACGTTAAAAAACGATAAGCTTGAGTTATCGTATAAAGATGTCGTCATAACCGAATTCTCGCTTGATGGAAGGAAACCAGAATGAAAATCATCATAGACCGCTTTGACGGACGTACCAAATACAAACAAGCATTTAATCTAACGGATAAAGAGATTGAAGGCAAGACGCTACTTAGTGTGTTGTTGCTTATAAAGCAAACTCGTGATGTGTCGTTAAATTTCACCGCATCCTGTCGGTCGGCCATATGCGGTGCTTGTGCAGTTAGAGTAAATGGACACTCTTATTTAGCCTGTGATACAAAGATGCATGAGTTGTTAAAGGAGTATGATAATCCAAACGAACTGACTATATCTCCGCTTGAAAATTTTCGCGTGATATCTGATCTTGTTGTAGATTGGGAACCAAGTATAGAAAATTTACGCAAAATTCGCCCCGCTATAGTGCCTAAAGATGAATTTTCATCAGAGAGAGGCTGTACGCAAACTCAAGCAGAATTTGATCGCATAAGCAAGCAATGGGACTGTATCTTGTGCGGTTGTTGCGCTTCTGAATGCTCTAAACTGGAAGCGGATAGAAGCGATTATATGGAGCCGTTTGTGTTTACCCATGCATATCGCGCTGCAGCCGACTCGCGCAGCAAAGACCCGATGATGCACTTAAAGCCGGCGCTTGCTAATGGATTATGGCTATGCGTTCATTGTCAAGAGTGCGCCGATCGCTGTCCAAAAGGCATAAGTTCTCAAAGCGACATATCAATGCTTAGAGTAATGGCTATGAAAAAGGGTCTAAATGAAGGCTCGGGTCCGGGGCATGCGGAAGCTTTTTTATTGGATATGGTAGAAGGTAGCGGACGACTAAATGAGATTAAACTTGCGCTTCGTTCCGAAGGAGTGATAGCAAATATGGGCAAGATGGATATAGCCGCAAATTTAATGATGGCCGGCAAGATGAATCCTCTTCATGTTTTTGGAGACGATAAGATAGGGGGACATGCAGAGCTAGTAAAAATGATCGAAGCGGCAAGAGCCGCAAACAAGGAGTAGGATATGAGCGCACAAAACGAATTTGCATTTTTTCCGGGCTGTGTATTATCTCAAGCGGCAAAAGAATCAAAGATGAGTCTTGAGGCGATCGCGCCTATACTTAATATCAAGCTTCATGAGATAAGGGGTTGGAGTTGTTGCGGCGCATCTCAGGCTCAGTGTGTAGATCCCATAGCAAGCTTGGTGGCAAATGCTAGAAATATCGCACTTGCAGAGGGTATGAAGATGCCTTTGCTTACTACTTGCTCGACCTGTATGCTAACTCTAACGAAAGCTAAAAATGCTCTCGACAAAGGAGCCAAAGATCGCATAAACGAATATCTGAAAGTAGGAGGCATGAACTACAAGGGGGATACTGAGATAACTAGCCTTTTGTGGATTTTATATCAAAATTTAGACACCCTAAAGGCCAAAGTAGTTAAGCCTTTATCAAATTTAAATGTAGCTTTATTTTACGGATGTCACTCCTTAAGACCCGAAAAAGAGCTAACAAAAGAGAGTTCTACCAATCCAAAGAGCTTTGAGGCTGTAGTAAGCGCGCTTGGAGCTAATATAGTTCCGTTTGAAAAGAGGCTTGATTGTTGCGGATTTCATGCAAGCTATCCTGCCGTAAAATCAGTACAAAAGATGTCAAGTCAGATAGTAGAAAATGCCGATCAAAATGGAGCCGATGTAGTCGTAACTCCTTGTCCATTGTGCCAAATGCAGCTTGACATTTATCAAGAGAGGTATCAGGACGCTCAAAATTCCGATATCAGAAAGCCTATCATACACTTATCTCAGCTTGTAGGTCTTGCACTTGGACTTGATAATGAAAAGCTTGGACTTGATCTAAATATAATAGATGCTACTAAATTAGTTTAACAAATTTAAGCGGAGTAGATAAATTTACTCCGCTTGTTTTATATGGCTTATTTAAAAATTTATTATCATAAAACTAATTTCTTGTAGAAAAGTGGCAATATATTTAATTTAAATTCAATAATGCCAAAAGCAAACGTGAATTTAAATAAAAATAAAGATGGCTAAAACTATACAAATTTCGATAAACTAAGAGCAAATTTAGACAGTCTGTAAAGATAAAATGGTGGCCACGAGAGGACTTGAACCTCCGACCACTACCATGTCAAGGTAGTGCTCTACCAGCTGAGCTACGCGACCATCAAGTAGGTGTGTATTGTAGCAAGTTAAAGTTAAAATTTATTTGAAATTTGGCTTTTAAAGCTCAAATTTTAGAGAGTAAAACTAAATTTGATGACTAAATTTGACCCTGTAAAAATCAATCGGCTATATTTTACCTCGCTACTTACTTGATTTGGTGTTTTTGATATGGCACATATTTTTTAATTTCACAAGATAAAAATTTCAGAAAGCTGATAAATTTAACAGCCATTTTTAAATTAAAATTTGAAAAATAAATTTAATTTTTGTATTTAAAATTATATTAATTAAAACATTATTCTGCTAAAATTCATGAAATTTCATCTTAAACAAGGAGGCGATATGCAAAACACTCTATCAAGACGTGATTTTGTGAAATTTGGTGCCGCTACAGCGGGAATTCTCGCACTTAGCGGCATAAATGCACAGGCTGCCGTAGCGCAAAAAGATGTTAAATTCGATGAGGAATTTGATGTCGTCGTTATAGGTTCTGGTTTTGCGGGGCTTGCGGCTGCAGTTAAAGCTGCCGAGCGAGGCAAGAAGGTTCTTGTTCTTGAAAAGATGGGACGCGTAGGCGGGAATTCGGCTATCAACGGCGGAGTTATGGCGGTTCCGATGAATAAGGTTCAAGAAAAAAACGGCATAAAAGACTCGCCTGAACTCTTTAAAGAAGACTGCTTAAAAGCGGGACTAAACATAAACCACACCGAGCTTCTTGATACCATTGCCGCAAGAGCAAACGACGCTTTAGAATTTGTAGTTAAGCACGGAGCGCAGTTTAAAGACAGCCACAACGCTTGGATGGGCGGACACAGTGTCGCTAGATCGATGATCACTACCAACGATAGCGGCTCGGGCATAGTTCAGCCTCTAGCTGCGGCGTTTGAAAAATTTGATGGTTGCAAGCTCTTAAAAAGAACCAAGATGGATGATTTTATCGTAGATGACAGCGGTAGAGTCGTAGGAGTAACGGCAAGAGAGGAGTATAAATTTGACGGCAAACTCTTTAGCGACGACCTTGAAAACACAAGCGGAGCGAAAAAAGCGTTTAAAGCAAAAGATGGCGTTGTGCTGGCTTCAGGCGGCTTTTGCAACGATAAAATTTTAAGAAAACTGCAAGATCCAAGAATCCCTGATAACGTTGATTCTACAAACCATCAAGGCGCAACCGCCGGTGTGCTTTTAAAGGCGTTAAAGCTAGGCGCTATGCCTGTGCATATTGATTGGATTCAGTTTGGTCCGTGGGCAAGCCCTGATGAAAGAGGCTTTGGCTCAGCCCCGATCCTCACTCAGCAAGGTACGTTTAAATATGGCATAGCGGTTGATGTAAAGACCGGCAAGCGCTTCATGAACGAGCTAGCCGATAGAAAAACTAGAGCGGACGCTGAATTTAAGATACTGGTAAAAGACCCTAAGGCTTTCCCTGTGACATTTACGACTAAAGAGGGCTTTAGAGAGCTTAACCCTGAGTTGGTAGAAAAAGCGATGACAAGCGGAGTGATGAAAGAGTTTGTAACTCTTGATGATCTGGCGAAAAATTACTCAATTCCGGCAGATGAGCTAAAAGCAAGTGTTGCTAAATATAACGAAGGCGTAAAGGTCGGCAAAGATGAATTCGGCAAGAAAGTAGATCAGCTAAAAGGCGAGGGTATCAAAGAGAGCGGTCCTTACTACGCGATACGCCTATCGCCAAAACCTCACCACACTATGGGCGGACTTAAGATAAACACAAAAGCTCAAGTCATCAGCTCCGATACGAACGCACCTATCGCAGGGCTTTACGCAGCTGGCGAGATCACGGGCGGTACTCACGGAGCAAGCCGCCTAGGAAGCAACGCAATAACCGATTGCATAGTCTTTGGTATGATAGCGGGCGAAAATTTATAGCCAAATTTGGGACGTCCAAGCGGCGTCTCAATCTCTTTAAATTTGTAGTATAAATAGCTACAAAAACTACTTTGTTATATCATCTAAGCTGAAATTTTCATCTAAAATTTTTATGCCAAGTTGCTTTAGAGCTCTTGCGGTAAAGCCATCGCCTGTTTTAAGAGTTTTACTAAATGTTCCGTCGTATATAAGCTTGCTTCCGCAACTTGGGCTTTTGGATTTTAAAACGGCGAATTTGCAACCGTTTTTTAAGGCTAGATCGGCACAAATTTTAGCCCCTTTTAAAAACTGCTCGGTTACGTCCTTGCCATTTTTTGTAAAGACTTTTTCGCCATTTATCTCAGCTACTTCTCTTGGAGTTGCAAGCCCGCCAAGCTCTTCGGGGCAGACGGATAAAATTTCATAGTTTGAAGAAAGATGGTTAAATTTGCGCTCAAGCTCTTTTGTCTGGTTGCTTGAGCCGTTATATTTGCAATTTGCACCAAGCAGGCAGGCACTTACTAAAATTTTCTCTTTCACTTTAAATTCCTAAATTTAAAGCCAATTGTATCTATTTAGAAGTTAAAATCATAAATTCGGAAATATTATATCGCGCTCTTTGAGGCTTTTAAATTTGCAAGTATCGCCGTAAATTCGCTTTAAAAACTTATTGTTTATGATATCTTTTACTTTGCCTGTGGCGACCACTTCGCCTTTGTCAAACGCCACGACCTCATCGCAAAACCATAATATATGGTTTGGCTCATGCGTGCATATCATGATCGTTTTGCCTTCGCTTGCGATCTTTTGCAGAATTTTCCAAAGCAAAATTTGGTTTTTAAAATCAAGCGCGGATGTGGGCTCATCAAGCAGCATCAAAGGTGTTTCTTGCGCCAAAGCACGCGCGATAAATACAAGCTGGCGCTGCCCGCCGCTAAGCTCGCTCATGCGCTTATCGGCAAGCTCTGATATGCCGATAAATTCCATCGCCTCACGCACTATCTGCTTATCCTTTTTGCTTGGACCAAATATGCTTTTTATGTGAGGAGAGCGCCCCATGAGCACGATATCTTTTGCGTAAAACGGGAAATTTAGCTCCAAATTTTGAGCTACGTAAGCGATATTTTTAGCTAGCCAAGATGAGTCCTTGCGGTTTGAGCTTTGCGAATTGATGAGGATCTCCCCCTCTTTAAGCTCTAAAAAATTCATACAGCAGTTAAAAAATGTACTCTTACCGCTTCCGTTTGCTCCAAGCAGTCCGCAGATCGTGCCTCTTTTAACGCTTAAATTTATATTTTTAAGCGCAAAATCCCCATAACTAAACGATAAATTTTTAGCTTCAAGCATATTTGAAAAACTCATTTTAAAAGCTCCTTTGCCTTGCTTCTTAAAAGCACTATCAAAAACGGCGCGCCCACAAGCGAAGTGATGATACCAACGGGAATTTCAGCCATCGTTATAGTGCGCGCTAAGGTGTCGCATATAAGCAGATAAATCGCGCCCAAAAGCCCAGCTATCGGTAGCACCCACCGATTATCAGGACCTATTAGAAGTCTTGCCACATGTGGCATGATAAGCCCTATCCATGCGATTATGCCGACATTTGCCACGCAGGTTGCCGTCATAAGCGTGGCTATGACGATAAAGATAAATTTGTATTTTTCGGGATTTATACCAAGGCTTTTTGCTTGGTTATCCCCTAAAGAGAGCAAATTTAGCTTCCAAGAAAGTGCGCTTAAAACCGCAAAACACACCGCAACGACTGCTAAAATTTCGCCAAGCGCGTCCCATTTGGAGTAGTATAGCCCACCCATCATCCAAAACGTTATCTCGCGAAGTTGCGCATCCTCGCTTGCATACTTGATGATAGAAACACCTGCCGAAAATATCGAGCCTACGATTACGCCTGAAAGTATAAGCCCCACCACAGGCACTATACCGCCGTTTCGCGCTAATGTGTATGATAAAAATACCGCCAAAAGCGAAAACATAAACGCGCTTGCCGTTATGCTTAGGAAAAATCCAGCAAATATGATCCCAAATGCCGCTCCAAGCGCAGCTCCCGAGCTAGCTCCAAGGATAAACGGCTCGACAAGCGGATTTCTAAAACAGGCTTGATACACGGCACCTGCGTTTGATAGGGCAAAGCCGATGATGGCTGCGGTTAAAATTCGAGGCATTCTGATATCAAAAACTACGATCTGATACATCTTTGTTATGCCTGAAGCCTCTAAATCAAAAAGCTTAAGTCCAAGCACGCCGATTATCTTGCTAACGGAAATTTTATAATCCCCAAGCATGAGTGCCGCGACCATGCAAACGGCAAGTATCGCGACGAGAAATATTAAAAATACATATTTTGATTTAAATTTTGACTTAGCATGCTCGCTAGAAGTCATCTTCCACGGTCCAGTCTAAAATTTGCTCGCTTCTTAGCGCCTTAGCCGTAGCCTCATCTACGCCATAAACGTCCTTATAAAATTTAAGCACGAACTCATGAACCTTTATATCGCTAAATAGCTTTGGATACGCAGCTTTTGCGATGATTAGCATGTCGATAGGGTATTCGACGCGTCTAGCGCAGTTCATCGGCGACCAAGGCATCGCATATACGCGCTTGTTTTGCACCGCTTTTAGCTCGCCTAGCTTTTCAAAGTCAGGAGAGTCTAGAAGCTCGCTTGCAGGGTGATAGCCGTTTGATGTAGGAAGCACGATCACATCAGGATCTATCGCGTAAAGTTGCTCAGTGCTTAAGATCACGTTTGTGCCATCGCCCGTAAATGCGTTTTTAGCACCTGCGACATTTTGTATGATGAAAGATTCGGGCGTATTTACTCCGTAAGCTGTCGCCATACCGCCGTTTTTGCGCACGTTTGGATTAAGCCCCATATAAAGCATGCTTACTTTTTCACTCTCTTTTAGCTTGGCTGTTCGCTCCTCTATGAGCTTTTGAGTGCTGTCAAGATATTCAAATAGCTTAAGCGCCTTTTGCCTTTGATTAAACACGTCGCCAAGAACTCTCATCTCCTCTTTCATGGTCGAAATTTCAGCCCCTTTAGGCGCGTAAATAACTACAAGCGGAAGTCCTAGAGCCTCGATAGTTGAGATAGTCTTTTCAGCCGCGTCTTTGTTTGAGCCTCTAAGTGTGCAGTCACCGACGCGAAGGATGACTAACTGCGGATTTTCGTTGGCTAAATTTTCAAAGTTTATCACGTTTCCTTGCGGTGAATTTATGCAGGTTAGTTCATCAAGCCAAGGGTGAAGATACTTCATCGTGTTCCAGCCGCGAAGCGTGTAGCTCTCGCCCGAGCGCCTTGTGAAGGAGTATTTGTAGTCTCTTTTTATCGACCAAGAGCCGATAACCTTAACCTTGTCAATCACGCCAAGATGCGTCATCACACCTTCGACAAAGCCATCATCGATAGTCGCTATCTTTGTAAGCGGTTCGGCGATCTTTACCTCTACGCCGCGCATATCTTTTATGAAGCTAGTGCTAAACGCCAAATTTATAATCATAAAAACAGCTAATAAAAACCTCATAAATGCCCCTTTCAACGATAAATTTCAGCTTTTATGATGTTAGCTAAAATATGATAAAAAATAATTTAATATTATTTAAGCATATTTTTTGATTATCAGTCTTACTTAAACGATTGAAATTTGAAAATTCACGGCTAAATTTAAGGCTTTAAAAGCATAGCCATACTATACTTTTGATAAATTTAAAAGCCAAATTTAAGGTTTGAAATGGACAGAAAAAAGCTCTTAAAGGATGTTCGCAAAATCGTCGTCAAGGTCGGCACTTCAACGCTTACTAAAAGCGACGGCAAGCTTAATGAGGATAAGATTAAAAAAATAGTTGCGAATTTAAGTGCGCTTAGCGATTTAGGATATGAAATTTTACTTGTTACCTCAGGTGCGGTCGGAGCGGGTATGGGGCAGTTAAATTTAACTCAAAAGCCAAAAGCTCTAAGCGAAAAACAAGCAGTTGCAAGCGTGGGACAAGTGGCTTTAATGCATCTTTATCAAATTCTTTTTTGGGCGCATTCAAAGACTATCGCGCAGCTTCTTCTTACAAGGGGCGATTTTAGCGATCGTCAAAGGTATCTAAACGCAAGAAACGTCTGCAACGCACTTCTTAATAAAAAGATAATTCCTATCATCAACGAAAACGATCCTGTCGTAAGCGACGAGCTGAAAGTAGGCGATAACGACACTCTTTCGGCCCTTGTGGCGGGTTTGGTTGATGCCGATTTGCTTATAATTTTAAGCGATATTAACGGGCTTTATGATAAAAATCCGAGCAAATTTAAAGACGCGAAACTCATAAATTCGGTAGAAAATATCGACGAAAGCATCAAAAATATGGCCGAAGGCGAGGGAAGTAAATTTGGCACCGGCGGCATGAAAACGAAGATAATTGCCGCTGAAATGGCTACTAAAATCGGCACAAATTTGATCATCGCAAGCGGAGAAGATCCTGCAAATATCTTGCGAGCAGTTAATGGCGAAGATGTGGGAACGCTCTTTTTGCGCCAAGATAAAAAGATAAATTCACGCAAATATTGGCTTGCTTACGGCACGTCTCAAAAAGGAAATTTGATAATTGATGACGGAGCCTTAAAGGCGTTAAAAAACGGCAAGAGCTTGCTGGCTGTAGGCGTTTGCGCAGTGCAAGGAGAATTTAAGCGCGGTCAGGTAGTGAAGATAACCGTAGGAAGCAAGCTTGTAGCAAAGGGTATCAGCAACTACTCATCAAGCGAAATTGCGCTCATAAAAGGGCGAAAAAGCGAGGATATAGAGGAAATTTTGGGACACAAATACGATGATAATGTCGTGCATATTGATAATTTGATGTTGGTTTAGGAGATAAAATGAGTGAAATTTTAGAAATTTGCCAAAAGGCAAAAGCATCTTGCGCCGAGCTTTTAAACTTAAGTGCAAGCACAAAAAACGAAATTTTAAGAGCCGTCGCAAGTGAAATTTTAGCTTGCAAAGAGGAGATAAAAGCGGCGAATTTGATCGATCTTGAAAACGGCGAAAAGTCAGGTTTGAGCGCGGCACTTCTTGATAGACTTAAGCTGAGTGATTCTAGGATCGAAGCGATGGCGCAAGGCGTGCTAGAGCTTGCAAATTTCCCCGATCCTATCGGAGAAATTTTAGATGGATGGAGGCATAAAAACGGCATGCAGATAAGCAAAATTCGCGTGCCTCTTGGCGTGCTTGGCATCATCTACGAATCCCGCCCAAACGTTACTATAGATGCCGCAGCCTTGGCGCTTAAATCCTCAAACGCCGTTATCCTAAGAGGCTCTGGAAATGCGATAAGCTCGAATAAATTTCTTGTAAATTTGTTTAATAGAGTCGCGGACAAATTCTCTCTTTCTAAAAATGCCGTGCAGCTAATTACAAACACGGATCGCAAGGCCGTAAGCGAAATGATAAAAATGCACGAATTTATCGATGTCCTAATCCCGCGCGGAGGTAAAAATTTAAAGGAATTTATCATCCAAAACGCAACGATTCCGGTCATAGAAACGGGCGCGGGAGTGTGTCATATCTATGTTGATGAGAGTGCGAATTTAAACGAAGCCATAGAGATTATAAAAAACGCCAAAACTCAGCGTCCAAGCACTTGTAATAGCGTTGAATGCGTGCTTTTACACGAAAAAATAGCCGATGAAATTTTGCCTAGCTTGATCGCTAAACTTGACAGTGTCGAGCTAAGACTTGATAGAAATTTATATGAAAATTTCGGCGGTTTTAGCAATGTGCGCCTTGCGAGCGAGGAGGATTTCGGAGAGGAGTTTTTAGACCTCGTTTTGGCGGTAAAATCGGTGCAGGACACTAGCGAAGCGATAAGCTATATAAATTCCCATTCAAGCGGGCATTCTGATAGTATCTTAAGCCAAAATTATGAAAATATCGAGAAGTTCTTAAATGCGGTTGATAGTGCGGTTGTGTATGCTAATGCCTCTACGCGATTTAGCGACGGAGGAGAATTTGGCTTTGGCGGGGAGATAGGTATCAGTACGCAAAAGCTTCATGCACGCGGACCGATGGGCGTAAAAGAGCTTACGACGGTTAAATATGTCGTTAGAGGAAACGGGCAAATTCGCTGATTTAGCAGACAACCACTACAAGCCGTAATTAAGAATATATGCGGCTTGTAGTGTTTAAAATTTTCTTGATGAGCGGTTTATTTAACCGCTTTCATTTTTATTTACAGCTACAAATTTGCCAAGATGAAGGCTTTGTGCGAGTTTATGACTTATGCAAGCGTTGTTTTATCGCACTTGCCGTAGAATTTCTCTTTGCAGTCTCCTAGCTCTTTAAATTCGCTATGAAACTTCTCGTGCAGCTTAAAAATTTCTTGTCCTATGCTCGTAAGCTCTATATAATACTCCTTAAATTTTGGCTCATCTTTTGACATATCGATGAAATTTTTAATCGCCGAATTGATTTTCTCAAGGGCACGAACAATATGTTCATCGTTTTGTTGAAGTAGATTATTATCCATATCTAGCCTTTTTGATTTATTTTTATAAAATTGATATATGTTATCATGATATAGACAAAGAGATGCTTAAAATCACTAAACAATACTTGCAAATTTTAAGAACAAGGCAAAACAAAACAAAATTTGGATATCATCGGTAAGTTAAATTTAAGGAGAAAAGATGAAAATAGGATTTATCGGCGCGGGGAATATGGGAAGCGCGATGATAGCGGCAGTTGCAAATTCTAAATTTGCTGATTTGGCGGAGATTTTCGTCTATGACAGAAGCAAAAACGAGAATTTAAAGTTCAAATTTGGCATCACTCCGCTTGCTAATGAGCGTGAAGTAGTGCAAAACGCAGATATAGTCGTGCTTGCCGTTAAGCCAAACTGTTATGAAAACCTCTTAAATTTGATCAAAAAAGATATAAAAGACCAGATTATCATTACTTTGGCGCCAAATTTCAGCATGGAAAAAGTAGCGAGCATAATCGGCGAAAACAAAAAGATAGTAAGAACCATGCCAAACACTCCTGCAGCGATCGGTGAGGGCGTGACGGCGGTAAGTTTCGGAGAAAATTTAAGCGCTCAAGAAAAAGATAGCGTGATGAACCTGCTTGCTTGCTTCGGCACGGCGCATGAGATAAACGAGTCGCTCATGGGGGCGTTTGTGGGTATTGCAGGAAGCTTGCCTGCGTATGTATTTGTATTTATCGAGGCTTTAGCCGATGCGGGAGTGCTAAACGGAATTCCTCGCGCCAAGGCTTACGAGATAGTTGCGGCAAGCATCGCGGGAAGTGCCGATATGGTGCTAAAAAGCGGCAAGCATCCCGCAGTGCTTAAAGATGAGGTCTGCTCGCCGTCGGGAACTACGATAGAAGCGCTTAGAGTGCTTGAAGAAAGAGGTTTTAGATCAGCCGTGATAGAGGCCGTAAATGCCGCTGCAGATAAGGCAAACGGCAAAATTTAAGTCTAAATTCGCAAGCTTGATCCGCTAAAATCATAAATAAACTTAAGGAGTAAGCCGTGAGTGTAAGTTTTAACATTAAAAACAAGAAGAAATTTCTAACTTACGCAGATGTTTTAAGTGTGGAAGAGTGTTTTAACATCTCGCCAAATATCACGCAATTTAGCTTTGATGAGAGCGGGGAGGACTTTGACGTGGAAGGCTTTTACTCTTCAAAGCTGAGTGATTATACCTGCTTGCTTTTAGGAGTTGACGGAGTAAGCGGGCGCGGGTTTGAGTTATCTTATGAACCCGAAATCAAAAGCTATAGCGTTCGAATTCTCACGCCAAGCACGAGCTTTGATTGGAAAATAGCTCTTGAATATATGAAAAATTTAGCCCATCGCATGGGAAGCGATATCGTAAGCGAAGAGCATGAGAAATTTAGCCCCGATGAGATAGAGAAATTTGACTATGAACGCGATATAAAAGCGGGGTTAAATGCGCTAAGAGACCATGATATGATGTATATGCAAGGCGTTTATAGGCCTGTTGCCATAAGTTCTAAGATGGCTGAAGAAATTTTAGCCGGCAGCGATGCGGTAAAAGAATTTGACGAGCTTGTCAAGCACACTCAATACCACGACGCTTTTAGCGCCAATCAGGCATTTTACAAAAAAGATGACGGCGCAGTGCTGGGCAGTTACGCCCTTACGCAAGAGCTTGATACTATCTTGCCTTATGAACCGATGGTTGAAAATATAAATCTTGATATAAAAAATGAAGAGATTGAGTGGGTTATATCGCTAGTGGCGATTGATGGCGATAGCGAGAATTTAGATGATTATAAGGTTATCGGCACGATTAGGTATGATGATTTTATATCAAATTTGCCTAAAGATAAATTTGAGTTTTTAGACGCAAATTATATGGTAGTCAAAGGGCTTTTGCGTGAAGAATTAAACGAGCTTATCTCAAAGTGTAAAAATAGACTTGAAGCGGAGGGCGAGTGATTGAAAATAATGAAATTTATCATTGCTGGTATCGCTAGCATGGGGCTTTTTGTGCAGGCGGCAGAAACAGAAAAAATCATAGCGCCTTTTATCTACGATGAACTTTCTTTTTCCGCAGAAGGGTTGATAAGCGTTAAAAAAGACGGCAAATACGGCGTTATAGATTTAGAGGGAAGGGAAATTTTGCCGTTTGTTTACGACTATCTTTCCCAATTCAAAGAGGGGCTTGCCATAGTTGCCAAGATAACAGATAGCGCCGCAAAATACGGCTTCATCGATAAGAGAGGCAAGGTCGTAATCGCCATAGAGTATGAGCCTGTTTTTCTTTTAAATAAAGGCGTTAGCGGCTTTTTGTTTAATAACGGCATCGCAAAAGTGTCAAAAGACGGCAAATACGGTTTTATAGACAAAAACGGAAAAGTCGTAACGCCTATAATATACGATCAAGCTTATTGGATAGATGATAAATTCGCCAAAATTTTTGAGTATAAAGATAGAAAAGCGGGTCTTATAAACACTTCCGGCAAGATTGTTTTGCCCGTAGAATACGAAGAGCATATTGTCGTTGATAAAAGCGGACT
The DNA here is from genome assembly GCF_013201975.1 of Campylobacter sp. CCUG 57310. Lineage (NCBI taxonomy): Bacteria > Pseudomonadati > Campylobacterota > Epsilonproteobacteria > Campylobacterales > Campylobacteraceae > Campylobacter > Campylobacter sp. CCUG 57310. The sequence goes on along the minus strand of NZ_CP053845.1, from coordinate 1,896,909 downwards.
TTTCATAGCTAGAAAGCGTGGCGAGGAGAGGGCGAAATTTATAGATGAGAATTTAAACGTAGTCTTGCAGGGAGATTATTTAACCGGCGCTTTTAACGACGGACTTGCCAGAGTCGGCTTTCGCAAGCAAGGCTATATAGATAAAACAGGCAAGCTCGTGATAGATAAAATTTACGACACCGCCGCGGATTTTAAAAACGGCTTTGCCGAAGTTAGCAAAGGCGAAAAATGGGGTGTTATCGATACTAGCGGAAAGGAAGTTGTGCCTTTAAAATTTGATAACGCAACGATATCGGGCGAAAATTTTGTCATGGTCCAAAAATACAAAAGGCACTTAAACGGCGTAGTTGCAAGCCGTAAATTTGGCTTTACGGATATGAGCGGGAAATTTGTCATGGATTTTGAATTTGATGATGCCGATATCTTTAAAGACGGTTTAGCCGTAGTTGCAAAAAGCGGTAAATACGGCGTAGTGGATAAAAATTTCAAATTTATAATCCCGCTTGAATACGAAGCTATCGCAAATTTTAAAGACGAGATCACTTGGGTTAAAAAATCCGGCAAACAGGGCTTTATAGACAAAAATAACAAGATAGTTTTGCCGATAATTTATGATATGGCATATCACATACAAGCGGATATTTTTGCAGCCCAAAAAGACGGTAAATGGGGCATAGTAAAGCGCATTGACAGATGAAATTTAAAGCTTATTTTGCGTTTTTGATTTTAGCCGCTTTTGTTATGGCTTCTGAAATTTCGCCATTTGAGTCAGGCGGAAAATTTGGCTACGCCGATAAAAACGGCTTTGAGATTATCTCACCTAGATATGATTTGGCTTATGAATTTAGCGATGAAGTCGCCGTAGTGGTTGATGGTTGCGATAAGATTTGCAAGCACGGACTGATTGATAAAAATGGCGAGTTTATAATCCCTGCGATTTACGAATATGTCTTTTTACATAAGAGCGGGCTTGTTTTAATTGCGCTGGATGGATTAAACTGGGGAGTTGCCGATAGAAACGGCAAGATCTTGGTGCCTGTGAAATTTACCAAAATCAGCTTTTTAAGCAGTGGCGAGATAGAGGCGCAAAAGGGAAAGGCGACTGCTTTTTTTAGCCAAAACGGCGAATTTTTAAGCGGCGATATCGATGATAGCGATGATAGTATAGCAAGTATTATTTCAAGATACGCCACTTATCCAAACGAGGCTTTAGAACTTGGAATTAGCGGAAAAGTTGTAGTACAATTCACTCTTACTCCACACGGACAGATAAAAGATATCAAGATAAAAAATAGTTCGGGACATAAAATTTTAGACGATGCGGCGATTAAAACTATCAAAGAAATTTCAGCCAAATTCCCAAAGCCTAGCCGTGATACTCAAATAATAGCTCCGATCAGTTATAAAGTGTCCGGGTAATGTTTATAAGCAGTCTGAGATTGTTTTATGTAAATTTATTAAACCTGTTTAGCAATGTGAGAATTTTACTTATTTGATCGGATAGTAAGAATAAAACAGTTATAGTAAAAAAAGATAAATTTAGCGCCCGAAGACGCTAAATTTTAAAACGGTTTATAGACCATCATCCAGATGATGATGACCATAGCTATAGTAGGCACTTCGTTGTATGCGCGAAAAAACATGCCTGATTTGTTACAGCGTTTTTCGCGAAGCAGTTTCATGTATCTGCCAAGATCAAGATGGTATATCGCTAGCAGCACGACTACGGTAAGCTTTACATGCACATATCCGCTTTTAAGCAGGTCGGGTATTGCCACAAGTATCAAAATTCCAGTTAAAAACGTGCCGATGATAGAAACCCAGCCCACATAGTGATACATCTTATACTCTTGAACCTCAACTACTTTTACGAAGTCGGGTTTATCCATATGTTCTGCGTGATATACGTATAGGCGCGGTTGATAAAACAACACGGCCATCCACGATATGAACGCCAAGTAGTGAAAATACTTAATGAGATTATAGTATTCCGCCATTTACTCTCCTTTTATCTAAATAAAATTTCTTTTCTGGCTTCAAATTCGGCTTTGCTTATCCTGCCCTCTTCGTAAAGCTCATAAAGCCTTTTGAGCTGAGCCTCGAGATCTTGCTTTTTAAGCTCGTGTTTAAGTTCGTCTTTTTGCAAATTTTTCTCCACATAAACACCCGTAAGATATATATCAAACAGCCACCAGATACCCCAAATCAGCCAAAACAGCCAACCTATCAGTATCCAATATGTCATCGAGCCCATAAAAAACAGCGTCATCATAAAAAATCCGCTGATAAATTTGCCAAGATATATACGGTGCGCCCCGAACCAGCCGCAAAACAGCCAAAGTGCATAAGCGATATATACGTTATTTCCCATTTTTCATCCTTTTTAAGTTTTATAAATTTAAGCGAATTTGCATCAAATTTATAAAATTTAAATGCGACTCTACGGGTTTGCTAGTATCCGCTCGGCTTTTATTTGCCGGTACCTTTTGGCTTTTTAAAGCTTTGCCATAAGATAATACAAACCGCAACGTCAATCATAACATCTGCAAGGTTAAAAATAGCAAAACTAAACCACTTATGCCAATAAACATAATCCACAACTCCGCCGTGCACGAAGCGATCAAGTAGGTTAGAGCTGCCCGCACCAAGCAAAATTCCAATAGCTATGGTGTGATCTTTTAAAATTTCTTTTTGCCAGACAAGATATGCTAAAACTGCTGCGATAAGAGCTACTTGGATGAATTTAAGCCACTCACCAAGGCTTGCAAACATCGAAAAGGCAACACCTTTGTTAAACGCAAGTACCAAAGAGAAGTATTCTCCCTGCCAGGTAAAGCCGTTTAAGAAAATTTGCTTAACGAGCTGATCGGCTACAAAAACGACAAAAAAAGCTGCAAAAAATTTGATCAAAACTCTAGGCATTTAGAGCTTTAGTGAAGAATTTTTCCACTTCATCCATTCGTTTTTGCACTTTTTCAGGGCATTTTCCTTCAAGCAGAAGGCGGATTAAATTTTCGGTTCCCGAGTATCTAAATAAAGGTCTGATTCCGTCTTTTCTGAGATTTTCTTCGAGCGCTTTTAGCCCTTCTATACTCTCAAGAGGTTTTTTGTCCGCAACTTTTAAATTTAGTAAGATTTGCGGATAAGGCTTGATCTCGCTTAAAATTTCGCTTGCTTTTTTGCCTTGAGTTAGCATGCAAGCGATAAACTGCATCGCAGCCACGAGAGCATCGCCTGTTTTGGCGTAATCTGAAAAGATTATGTGTCCGCTTTGTTCGCCGCCAAAATTTATGCCGTTTTCTTGCATCATCTCAAGGACGTATTTATCGCCCACGTTTGCGCGAAGTAGCTTTATTTTATGCTTTGTAAGGTAGTCTTCAAGTGCGGCGTTGCTCATTACCGTAGCCACTACTCCGCCACCTTTTAGTGCTTTGTTTTTATGAAGATACATCGCAAGTACGCCAAGAAGCGCGTCTCCGTTTGCTACTTCACCCGTTTCATCAACTACAACAAGCCTATCGGCGTCTCCGTCAAAAGCAAGTCCGATATCGGCTCTTAATCTCACGACTTCGCTTGCTAAATTTTGCGGATAGAGCGCGCCGCAGTTTAGATTTATGTTGCTTCCGTTTGGCTCATCGTTTATCACGATGATTTCCGCGCCAAGCTCGCTAAATATCGTCGGAGCCACTCTGTAAGCCGCACCGTTTGCTACGTCTAAAACGACTCTTATTCCGTGCAAAGTCAAAGATTTCGGAAAGGAATTTTTGATATGAACGATGTAGCGACCGATAACGTCGTCAATTCTCTTTGAAGCGCCGATTTCAAGCATGTGTTTTTGGCTTTGAGCGATTAACTCATCGTCAAAATAAATTTTTTCTATCTCGGTTTCGGCATCTTCGGTTAGCTTGTTGCCGTGTTTATCAAAAAATTTGATACCGTTATCGTAGTATGGATTGTGGCTTGCGCTTATCATTATACCCGCATCACAGCGCATATCTTCGGTTAAAAACGCAATCGCAGGTGTGGGCATAGGACCGATCTGGCGCACGTTATAGCCGACCGCGGTAAGCCCCGCAACGATAGCCGTTTCTATCATATATCCGCTTCTTCTAGTGTCTTTGCCAAGCAAGATGGTATTAGTAACTTGAGCAAATTTACGAAAATAAATTCCAGCAGCCATCGCTAGCCTCATGGAAGTTTGCGCAGATAGCTTTGCTCCCGCCTTGCCTCTAACTCCGTCGGTACCGAATAGTTTCATATTTATCCTTCATAATTTAAAGGCTGTTTTGCCTTATCTATGATAAAATTTGTTGTATTCTATCAAAATTTCACAAATTTAAATACGTGAATTTTGACTGCTTTAAATTTCACTTAAATTAAGCGCTATTTAAAACTAAATTTTATATAATCACGGACTAAAATTATGAAAAAGGTATATTATGGCAAACCATAAATCTGCTGAAAAAAGAGCTAGACAGACGATAAAAAGAACCGAAAGAAACAGATTTTATCGCACAAGACTTAAGAATATTACAAAAGCCGTACGTGTAGCCGTAGAAGCTGGCGATAAAGAGACTGCTTTAAAAGCGCTAAAAGAAGCTAATAAAAGCCTGCATAGCTTTGTTAGCAAAGGATTTTTGAAAAAACAAACAGCTTCACGCCGTGTTGGACGCTTGGCGAAGCTTGTAAATACTCTAAACACAGCCGCTTAATCACTAAATTTTAAATGTTAGCTAATAAACTGCAACCGTTTTTGGATCGCTATGACGAACTTTCTCGTCTGCTAAGCGATCCATCAATAACTCAAGATATCGCAAATATGACCAAGCTTTCCAAAGAGCAATCAAGCATAGAAGATATCAGAAATGCCTCCAAAGATTATTTGCAAATTTTAGCCGACATTGACGAAAACAAACTTTTACTTGATGATGCTGAACTTGGCGAGCTTGCTAAAGAAGAGCTAAAGAGCCTTGAAATGCGCAAAGCCGAGCTTGAAGAAGAGATAAAAATTCTACTTCTTCCAAAAGATCCAAACGACGATAAAAACATCTTCCTTGAAATTCGCGCTGGAACCGGTGGAGATGAGGCGGCATTATTTGTAGGCGATCTTTTTAACGCTTATGTGCGCTATACCGAACTTCGCGGATATAAATTTGAAGTAGTAAGCCAAAGCGAGGGCAACACGGGCGGGTTTAAAGAGATAATATTGCTCGTAAAAGGAAACGGCGCATACTCAAGGCTAAAATACGAAGGCGGAACACATAGGGTTCAGCGTGTGCCTGAGACTGAAAGTCAGGGAAGAGTCCATACTTCAGCCGTTACTGTCGCAATCATGCCGGAGGTTGAAGATAGCGAAGTGGAGATAAATCCAAACGACTTAAGAATCGACGTTATGCGAAGCTCCGGACACGGCGGACAAAGCGTAAACACAACCGATAGTGCCGTGCGTATCACACATATCCCAACAGGACTTGTAGTAACCAACCAGGACGGAAAAAGCCAGCACAAAAACAAAGAGGCCGCAATGAAAGTGCTTAAAGCTCGACTTTATGAGATGCAAGAGGCTGAGCGCCTTGCAAAAGAGACTAGCGAGCGCAAGAGCCAAGTGGGCACAGGAGATAGAAGCGGGCGAATTCGCACCTACAACTTCCCGCAAAATCGCATAAGCGATCACCGCATAAATTTAACGCTTTATAGACTGGATGCCATCATGGCAGGCGGGCTTTTTGACGAGATAATAGAGCCACTTATCGCTCATCACCAAGCCGAAGCTATAGCTGCTGCCGGTCTATAATATCAAATTTATACTATTATCCTTTTAAACTTATATATCTTTGCATCATTATGATAAAAAATCATAAATTAAGTTTGTTTCTCATCCCTTTTTTGAGGCAATCAGCTAAAATTTGATTAGATTAAGAGTAAATAGACAATTATGCCTATTAAGTTCAGACTAGTTACATTTATTTAATATAAGTAAATTTTAATCTCAGACAAACTAAAATCAAAAATCATTAAATTTTAAATTCTTAAATGCATAAACTCCGTTTTTTACCCGCTTAAAAATTTTTCTATTTTCAAGTAGTTTTATCGTCTCTATGACAGTCGGTTTGCTTGAATTTGTAGCCTTGCAAATTTCTGCAATTGTGAAATTTATAAGTCCGTTTTCATCTAAATTCTGGATAAAAAACTCAATTATCTCAAATTTCTTTTCGCCGATTAAAGTGCCAAAAATTTCTCTTTCAAGCGAGTTCAAAATTTATCCCAAATAGCATATATCCACACTCCTGCACAAAGCGTGTTGCATATCATTACCGCAGCGCTTCCCGCGTCTTTTGCCACACCTGCAAGAGGATGAATTTCAGGGCTTGCAAGATCTACTATACGCTCAATTGCTGAGTTTATGCACTCGCAAACCAGAACCAAAACCATACTAAAAATCAAAAATAAATTTAAAATCGCGCCGAAATTCCAAAACAAAAGAGAGATAAAAGCGGGCAAAAATATATAAATTTCAAGCCTAAAGCTGCTTTCGTTTTTAAAAATTTCCTTTAGTCCTGCGATCGCGTAACTCCAATTTTTAAAGAATTTGTATTTTGGTTGATTTCTCAATTTTAGACCTTAAATTTTTGAATAATTATATCAAAATAGACTCTTAAATTTAGGTTGAGTGCGTATAATTGCAATTAAAAAGGACTGAATTTGAAACTGATTTCATGGAACGTAAACGGACTTCGCGCGGTCGCAAACAAAGACGGATTTAGTTGGCTTGATGAGGTTAAGCCCGATTTCTTAGGGCTTCAAGAGATAAAAGTAAAAGAAGCTGATGTGCCTAGCGAGATTTACAAGCTCGGATTTAGTGATGTAAGCGTAAATTCGGCCGTCAGAGCAGGGTATTCGGGTGTGATGAGTCTTAGTAAGTTTCCGGTAGCTACTCTAAAATCGCAGTTTTTTAACGATGATGAGGGGCGAGTTTTGGAGCATAGGTTTGGCAATATCGTACTTTTTAACATATATTTTCCAAACGGACAAAAAGATGATGAAAGACTTGCTTATAAGATGGATTTTTATGCGAAATTTCTAGCCTACTGCAATGAGCTTGTGCGTGAGGGTAAGGACGTGATATTTTGCGGTGATGTAAATACCGCTCACCGCGAGATAGATCTTAAAAATCCAAAGGCGAATTCTAAGACTTCAGGCTTCTTGCCTATTGAACGAGAGTGGATAGATGAGGTTATAAAGCACGGATTTATCGATACTTTTAGACAAATTCACGGCGATAAAGAGGATGCTTATTCGTGGTGGAGCTATAGATTTAACGCTCGTTCTAAAAATATTGGCTGGAGGATTGATTATTTTTTCATTTCGGCAAGCCTTAAAGATCGCCTTAAAGACGCATTTATACTTAGTGATATAACGGGAAGCGATCATTGCCCCGTGGGAATTGAGATAGAAATTTAATTGTCTTTTGTTTTGATAAATTCGCATTGCTTTTATGTTATTTGGTAAGGATTAAAATTCCTAGTTTGGCTAACTAGTCGGCTAAATTTAAGCGAGCAAGTTAAATTTAGCCCTAAACGCAAAAAGCTTGAAAATTCATATCAAATTTTAAATTAGCACCCAAATATATGGCTTTTTAAAAAAGACACTTTGAGATAAACTAGTTGCTTTAAGATCTGATAGTTTTAAAAAGTATCACCCAAATCGCAAGTAGCAGGTATATAGCAATGCCCATTACCATGGCCATAGTTAGTATCTTAAACACCTCTATCGTTTCATTGTGAGCGCCTGCCGCGTCAAGGTATGGCACGGCGAGATATCCGCCAACTCCGATTATCAAAAGTAAGAAATAGCACTTCCAAGAGAATATAAAATTAAACATTTCGAGCCTTTTTGCGCTTAAATTTTTACAATTATATTCAAATTTGGGTGAAATTTTATAGATATGCGTTAATAAATAGAGTTGTTTAAGTTTGGATTAATAATCTTAATTTTTATTTACCGATTTTAAATAATATATTAACGAGACTGCATTAAAATACCGAAATTTTAAATAAAATAAAGGATAAAAAATGAGAAAAGTTAATAAAATTTACAAGTCAAATAGTGCACATTGGGTCGGAGACGGATTTTTGGTTCAGCCACTTTTTAGTCACATGGGCGAAGATCGAGGTACCGATCCGTTTTTGATGCTTGATTACGCTGCACCTCAGGTTTTTAAACCGAATTTAACGGACTTTCCAAGAGGAGTCGGACACCATCCGCATAAAGGATTTGAGACCGTAACGATAGCTTATAGCGGCGAGGTCGCACATAAGGATTCAAGTGGCGGCGGCGGAGTTATAAAATCTGGCGACGTGCAATGGATGACGGCGGGTGCGGGCATAGTGCACGAGGAGTTTCACTCTTTGGATTTTAGCCGTTCGGGCGGACTTTTTGAGATGGTTCAGCTCTGGGTAAATTTACCTAAAAAGCATAAAAACACTCCCGCGAAATACCAGCACTTATCGCGCCAAGCAATCCCTGTGATCAAATTTGCAGACGGTGCGGGACAAGCAAGGATCATAGCGGGAGAATTTGATGGAGTAAGCGGAGCGGCAAGCACATTTACGCCGATGAATGTTTGGGACGTTATGATAAATTCCGGCAAAGAAGCGGTTATAAACGTACCTGCTTCACATTCGCTTTCTATGGTTGTTTTGCGCGGAGAAGCGATTTTTAACGGCAATGAAAGCGCAGGCGAGGCTCAGCTGGTAAATTTTGAAAAAGACGACGGTGAAGTGAGAGTAAAAGCAGCCGGACAAGATGTAAAAATCTTGCTTCTTTCAGGCGAACCTATAGATGAGCCGATTGTCGGATACGGACCGTTTGTGATGAATACAAAAGATGAAATTCGCCAAGCTATTGATGATTATAACAGCGGAAAATTCGGTAGCATAGGCTAAATTTTACCTATTGGTGCGGAGTTATAAAATAGTAAGCGTAAAATCAAAACGGCTTTAAATGAGCCAAGAACCCATGGTCTAAAAGATGGGTGATGAGAATTTTTACGCTTATACCTATGAGTATAACTCCGCCTAAAATAAGAGCCTTTTTTTCTAAAACTATACCTAAAAATTTCCCCGCATAACATGCCAAAACACATAGGATAAAGCAGATAGATCCTATCAAAATACTAGTATAAATGATGTCTATATTCTCAAAGCTAAATGTCACTCCGACAGCCAGCGCATCGATACTCGTAGCTATTGCGCCTATGGTTAGGACTTTTAGTCCTAGGTCATTTAAACAGGCTTCGTCTTTATGCTCTCTTGCTTCAAGTATCATCTTGATGCCCAAAAACGAAAGTATGCCAAATGCGACAAAATGATCTATGGAAGCTATGAAGCTTACGAAGGTTAGCCCTAAAAAATATCCTAAAAAGGCCATAAGAGCTTGAAAAAAACCAAATATAAAAGAGACTTTAATGACCCCCGAAATGGTTAATGCACGGCATTTTGCACCGCTTGCGATACTGAGCGCTACGCTATCCATGGCAAGGGCGAAAGCTAGTAGTAAAAGCTCCATAAATTCTCCTGAAAAAGGCTAATTTTACATTAAAACTAATTTTTTTAAGATTAAAATTCGGCTTTATTTGACGGAATTAAAATTTGATATTTTATGAGCGCAAATTTAGCGTATAAAGATAAATTTCAAGTGATGAAAAGCCAAAATTTAATATCATTTTATCTACTTACCAAGCCGAATTTATGCTTGCAGGGTTAAATTTAAAGGATGTTATTATGAAAAAAATCGTGATTTTGGCGCTATTTTTTGCTTTAAGCGCTTTTGGTACTGATTGGGGTAAGATGGTTGGAGACGGGCTTAAAGCCGTAAATCAAGCCTCTACAAAGAGCGATTATAAAAGCATGTTAAGCTCGGCTCTTGAGTATGCCGTAAAAGAGCTTTCAAATGACGGATTTATAAAAAACGCCACGGCTAAAATTCCGCTTCCGCCAAGCTTGCAAACGGCTGCAAATTTGGCAAAGAAAGTTGGCGGCGACAAGTGGGCAAACGAGCTGGTTGCTTCCATAAATAAAGCCGCAAGTAGCGCAGTTCCCGGAGCTGCCGATGTCTTTTCAAAAACTATAAAAAACATGAGTGAAGGCGATGTCAAAAAGATCATGAACGGCGGAAATGATAGCTTTAGTAAATTTTTGCAACAAAATTCAAGCAAGGAGCTTGAAAAGATATTTAAGCCGATCATTGAAAAGATGATGAGTCAAAACAGCTTTGCAACCGCTTATAACGGGCTAAATTCATTTGTAAAAAATTCTCTTGGCGGCTCGGAGAGCATGAAGTCGGTTAAATCGGTTGCCTCAAGCCTTGGTATGGGCGAATATGTAACAAACGATGGCGAGGATCTAAACGGATACATCACGAGAAAGACGCTTGATGGGCTATTTAAAGTGATGAGTGAAAATGAAAAGTCGCTTAGAAGCGATCCTGTGGGTTACGGCAAAAAAGCTATCGAAAATATCTTTAAATAACTTTTAGATTAAATTTAAGCTCATAAGATGACGAAAAAGATAAAGGAATTTAGCGCCGATCTTGCTCTTATAGTCGTTGCCGTCGTGTGGGGCGTGACGTTTTTACCGATGGCTGAAGCGCTTAAGAGCAACGGCGTTTTTGTCATTTTGTTTTGGAGATTTTTAATCTCAACTCTGCTAATGGGTTTGATTTCGATTAAATTTGTTAAGAAATTTGACTCAAATTCTCTTAAATTCGGCTCTTTGCTAGGCGTGTTTTTGTTTGCGGGCTTTGCGCTTCAAACATTTGCCCTTAAATACACTTTTAGCTCGACCGTTGCCTTTATCACAGGATTAAATGTAGTTTTTGTGCCTTTTATAGTATTTCTGTTTTTTAGGCAAAAAGTCTATGTTTATTCGTTTATAGGAGCCTTTTTATCGGCTTTTGGGCTGTATTTGCTAAGCGATAGCGAGCTTGGGTTTGGCAGAGGTGAAATTCTCTCCGTGCTTTGTGCCGTTGCTTATTCTGTTCATATCATATTTACGGGCGTTTTTGTGCGCAAATGCGAGCTTTATCAGATGGTTTGCATGCAGTTTTTGGTAGTAACCGCTCTATGTCTTTTTGCGGCTCTTGTTTTTGATACGCATAGCGTTTTGCCTGTGGCTAACTATGCATTTTTTAAAGCCGTTATCATAACTTCGGTGTTTGCGACCCTCTTTGCATTTTTTGTTCAGTCGGCGATGCAGCGCTATACAACTCCTATGAAAACGGCTCTTATATTTACTTTTGAGCCTGTTAGTGCGGGGCTTTTTGGGTATTTTGTTGGCGGGGAAATTTTAAGCTCGTGGCAGATTTTAGGAGCCTTGCTTATACTTTTTGGAATTATAATCAGTGAAGTGGGAAGCTACTACAAGAGTCAAAAAGCTTAAATTTCGTTATCTTACAGGCGCAAATTTTAAAAATAACCAAATTTAGCGTCTGCTTATAGCCGTAAATATAAAAAAGCAGATTGAGGCTATAAGTATTATGCTTGCTCCGCTTGTTAAGTTCGCTTCAAAGCTAAGCCAAAGCCCCGATATGCAAAACGCAGCCGAGATAAGAGTGGCGTTTAGCATCATTGCGCCAAGGCGTTTAGAAAAATTTTGCGCTATATAAGGCGGTATGGTAAGAAGTGCGATGACTAAGATAAGCCCCACTGCGCGTATCGTCATAACGACACTTAGCGCCATCATGCAGACTAGCACATAGTATAAAAGTGTGGTTTTTACTCCGCGAAGTTTGGCGAATTCCGCATCAAAACTAAGGGCTTCAAACTGCCTGTAAAGCAGCGTAACTATAAGCAAGATGACACAATCAACCGCCGCCATAAAGGCTAAATCGCTATCAGGCACCGCTAAAATCGAGCCAAAAAGATAGCTCATGAGATCTACGTTGTATCCGGGCGTTAGATCGATTAAGATAATGCCAAACGCCATTCCAAACGCCCAAAGTGCTCCGATAACCGAGTCCATTTTGCTTTTATCGTTTAGCGTGATAGTAGCTATCAGGAGTGCTAGAAATATCGCAAATCCGCTTGCTCCAAGAAGCGGCTCAAGCGAAAAGTAAAACGCCAGCCCAAGTCCGCCGTAAGCTCCGTGTGCTATGCCTCCTGCGATGAAAACCATGCGATTTATAACTACAAGCGAGCCGATAACTCCGCATGCGATACTTACTAAAAGCCCTGCCATAAGGGCATTTTGCATAAATTCCAAATTTAGCGCTTCTAGCATTTTTACCCTTTGTCTAAGCTCTTGCAACCGCACTCCTTAAGCGCGATCTCGACATCGCAAAAGTGATTATGCTCGTGTGCAAGATGAGCTATGAATTCTTGCTTTGAACGATCGGGCGTGATGTCGTGCATGTGAATTTTGTGATTTACGTAAGCAACTTTCGTAGCGAAGCTAAGTGCGATATTTACGTCATGGCTTATCAAGATGACACCGATTCCTTCTTTGTTTATCTCGCTAAGCAGGCTGTAAATCGCGGCTTGTCCTTTGGTGTCGATGCTTGCGGTTGGCTCATCAAGCATGAGAATTTTAGCCTTTGCGCAAAGCGCTCTTGCGATATAAACTCTTTGTCTTTGCCCGCCTGAAAGCTCGCCTATGCGAGAGTTTGCAAACTCGTTCATACCGACTTTTTCAAGCGCTTTCATCGCTTCTGATTTATCGTTCTTTGTGTAAAAGCCGAAAATTTTCCTATCTATTCGCCCCATAAGCACCACTTCTAAAACTCTCATCGGAAAATTCGCGTTTATGAAGATGTTTTGAGGGACGTATCCTATGGTTTTGCTAACCTCGCTAGGGTTTTTATCAAATATCTTTATCTCGCCACTTTTATGCCTTAAAAGCCCTAGCATAAGGCGAAGCAGGGTTGATTTGCCCCCGCCGTTTGGGCCTATGATAGCTAGAAAATCCTTGATATCATAGCTTAAATTTATATTTTCAAATATCAAATTCTCATCGTATCCAAACGACAAATTTTCTATCTTAACCCCGTTCATAAAACCGATATCCTACCCGCGATAAAAAACATAAAAGCTCCCAAGCCAAACATCACTAAAAGAGCTAGGAATTCGCAGTAAATTTTTAAATTTTTATATTTTGAGAGCGCATTTACCTTCGTGCCAAAGACCGCTGCGATAAATATAACTATACTCATACCAAGCGCCATAAAAACGCCGCTCATCACGCCTATAAACCAGCTGTTTAGACTAAATGCAAGTATAAATACGATGATGGTGCCGGGACACGGCACAAGCGAGGCTGCAAGCGCTACAAACCACTCGTTTAGGCTCTTTGGTTTAACTTCCATTGCTTTACAAGCCGCACATCCGCAGTCTGCTTTGTGAGAGCTAAATTTGTAGTTATGAACTTTTGGTTTGAGCGATTTTAGCTTCGTAAATATCATATAAGCAGAGATCGCCATGATGATAATGGCTGAAATTTTAGTCGTCAAATTTGCAGCGGAATTTGCTACGTTTGCCGCAAAACTTTCAAGCAAACTCATGGTAATCCAAACCAGCATGAGCGCGCCAAGCACGTGCAAAATGCCGATTTTAAGCGAGAAGCCAAAAGCTTTTAAGTAGCTGCCTCCGCTTGCCGCAAAATACGATGTCGTAAGCAGTTTGCCATGCCCAGGGCCCGCTGCGTGCAAAAAGCCGTAGACGAAGCTAAAAAGCATAATGAGGGCAAATTTTGAAGCTTCAAATGCGGTTGAGTTTTCTTTGATGAGTTCTTTTAGCCTGTCTAAAAAGCCTATCGTGGTTCTAGCAAGAGAGTTAAATTTCGCTTCGTCTATCGCATCAATCTCTTCTAAATTTTTGTTTTTTACAAGCGAGCTAAGCTCAGGCTTGTCTTTGTTTGAAATTTTAGGTTTTTGCTCACTCATCTCAAAAAACACGGTGTTTAAATTTGAATTTGGCACTATGAAAATGGATTCGGTTATCCTGTAAGGCTCGTTATTTGCGATTTTGAAGTTAAAAAATCCTTCGCGATCGATTATCTCAAACACAACCACACGGCGAGGCAAAATTTCTAAATTTAGCTCCAAAACATACTCGAAATTTAGCCTGTTTTCTTCGATATAAACGCGCTGGCTCTTTGTTTTGACGAATAAATTTTCGCTCGCACCCTCGCCGTCATAAAAGCTAACCGTAGTAAGATACCCGCGCGGCACGATGTAGTCAAGCAAGGACTTTTGGACGTTCCAAGCTTCTTTTTCGTTTAGCTTTTTATCGGCATCCTCGTCGTATCCTTGCATGGTTAGCTCGGTGAAATTTTCTGAAAACGTCCAAGTTATCGTGGCTGTTTTAAGCGTGTCGCTCCATGCGTCAAATTTGATCTGCGCATGAGCTGTGGGTGTGTAAAGCGCACAAAGCGCACACGAGTAGGCAATGGACGCAAAAAGCGTCAATGCGGCCAGTATGCGCCCAAATTTCATCATTAAAGACTCTTGGCGAAAATTTCGGCTGTCTTTTTAAGCTCAGCCTCCCAGTCAAGCGGGAGCTGATCTATCTCAACTACCTTTGCACCTGTCTCTTTTGCGATTAAATTTGCCGATTTTTTAGAAAACTGAGGCGCTACGAAGATCACCTTTACGCCGTGCTCTTTTGCCTCCTTGATGAGGTTTGCAAGCTCTGCGGGTTTTGGCTCTTTGCCCTCGACTTCGATTGAAATTTGCTCTAAATCATAGCGCTTTGCAAAGTATCCCCAAGATGGGTGATACACGATAAATTCGCGGTTTTTAAGATTTGTAAGCTTATCTTTGATGAATTTGTCAAGTTCGTCTAGCTTAACGAGAAATTCCTGGTAATTTGCGCTATAAAGCTCTTTATGCTCGGGAAAAACTCTAACAAGTCCGTTTAGGATGTTTTTAGCCTGAGTTTTTACAAGCACCGGATCAAGCCAGATGTGTGGATCAAGCCCGTCGTGGCTATGACAATGCACTTTTCCGTTGTGCTCGTGGCAATGCTCTTTTTTCTCATGTCCTTCATGCTCATGCTCTTGCATAGCGACTCTTTCTATCCCTTTTTGAGTAAAGATAAATTTTAGCTTTGGAAACGACTGCTGAAATTTCGGCAACCAAACCTCTTCAAATTCAATGCCTATGGCAAAATAAAGTTTGCTGTTTTCAAGAGATTTCATCTGCTTTGGCTTTGGCTCGTAAGTGTGAGGATCGGCTCCAGGAGATACCATGGTATTTACTTCAACCGTGTCGCCTGCGATCTGTTTTACGAAAAATTCCTGAGGTAATATACTTACACTAACGACGGGTTTTGCAAAGCATACAAGCGCGCCAAAACATAAAAAAGCTAAAATTTTCTTCATCTTAAACCTTTTTTCAAAATTTTTAGGGAAGTATAGCAAAAGCAACTTAGTTGCGAATTAATGCTTTTTTATATAAATTTTAGTATGATAGCTTTTGAGATTAAACGAAAGGATGAGATGTCGCCTCAAGAGCTCTTAAGGATAAACGATATAAAGGCAACTCCGCTTCGGTTGCAAATTTTAGAAATTTTATCTCGCGCCGATACTCCGCTTGGATATGATGAAATTTTAAGCAAAATTAAGGCCAATAAAACGACATTTTACCGCTCGATGGAGATTTTTGAAGCTAAAGGCATTATCGTAAAAAGCGAAAACAACCACAAAAATTTTTACGAGCTTGCAGGCGAAGCAAAGGCGTATTTTGTCTGTGATGTTTGCAGAAAGATGACAAATATCGATATGCCGAATTTAAACCAAAGCCACGTTAAAAGCGTAGTTGTAAAGGGAATTTGCGATGATTGCTTTTAAATTTCCTCATTTTCGCCGTAAAGCTCCGCAAGATGATCTGGGATCGCCTTTGGACGCTTTTTGTCAAGGTCAAAATATACGTAAGTGGTTATGGCTTTAGCTATGATCTTGCCGTCTTTTATAAATTCGTAAAATCTGTTTGAACTAACTTTTCTAGCCTGTTTTGTCCATGTTTTTATCTCGATCTCGTCGCCTAAATAAATTTGCTCTAAATAGTCGATTTCGTTGCGTTTTATAACCCAAGTCGAGTTGTTTTTAAGCTGCTCTTCAAACGTATCTCCTACGAAATTTGAGTGCGCAAAAGCCGCTTCTTGCATCCAAACAAGATAGTATGCGTTGTTTGCGTGGTTGTTTATGTCTATGGCCTCTTTGCCTACTTTAAATTTGTAGCTAAAAATTCTCATATTTGTCCTTTTGTTTGATACAATTGTAACTCAAATTTTTAAAAAGGCGGTTTTATGAAGAGCTCTTGGGATAAAAAAGCGGCTAATTACTCAAGATATGAGGGCGAACTTAACGAATTTCAAAAAGAATTTTTTGATAAGTTAGATAAATACGGAATAGACTTTAAAGAAAAAACTCTTATAGATGTGGGTTGTGGAACAGGTGTAAAAACTCTTCATCTTGCTAAAATGTGTAAAAACGTAACAGGTCTTGATCTCTCGACCAAGATGCTTGAGGTTATGAGCGATGACGCTCGCAAATTCGGTATCTCAAATTTAAGGATAGTTGAGAGCGATTGGACGAGCTTTAAGCTTGATCAAATTTACGATATAGCTTTTAGCACTATGAGTCCGGCGATCGCAACCGTAGAGGACTTTGATAAATTTACAAGTGCAGGCAAGCAAAGAGTTTATCTATGGTGGAATAAGCCTAGAAATTCGGACTTAATCAATAAATTTTATGAAATTTACGGCGAGAGAAAAGGGTGGTTTGATAGAGCAAGCGGGTTTGAGTATCACTTGCAAATGCAAAAAATTCCTTTTAAATCAGAGATTATCCAAGAGGTAAGAAGCAAGGATTTGAGTTTACAGGAAGCTTACGAAAATGTTACTTGGCATTTAGAAATCGGCGAAATTAAATTTGATGAAAAATCCCTTAAAAACGAACTTGAAAAGCAAAGTATAAACGGAAAAATAACAGAAACTATCAGCTCTTCAATGAAACTTTTGGTGTTTTAGGATATAATCGGATAATTTTTTGTCGGAGATTATTTTGAGGTTTTTGTTGATATTTTTAATGTCCATGTCGCTTTTTGCAAATAGCCGACCGGTAGCACCGATTGAGGTTATTAAGTATGATGAGAAAAAAGCGCAGCTTGGCAAAAACCTTTTTTACGATACCAGACTTAGCCCAAGCGGAACCGTTTCTTGTGAAAGATGCCATAATCTTTACTGGAATACAAGCGGTACGATAGATCACAATATCAAAGTTTCCATAAGCGGCTATATGAATCCTCCTACCGTGTTAAATGCCGCATCAAATTTTTTGTTTTTCAAAAACGGTAGAGTAAGAAATATGAAAGATCAGGTCATAGAGAGCATAACCGATCTAAATCAGCTTGGAAGCACAAAGGAATTCGTAGTAAAAAAAGTAAGCTCCAACGCTAAATATAGAAGCCAGTTTTATGCCGTTTATGATGACGGAGTAACTTTTGAAAATATAGTTGATGCTATAGCGGAATTTCAAAAAGCTCTTATAACTCCTAATGCAAGGTTTGATCAGTTTTTAAGAGGCGATGAAAACGCCCTTAATAGCGATGAAAAAAGAGGTTTTGAACTGTTTAAAAAAGTCGGATGCATAAACTGCCATAGCGGCAGAAATTTAGGCGCAAATGTATATTATAACGTACAGCTTGACGATAATTCAGTTAAAGCCGAGACGGGGTATTATAAAGTGCCCGGACTTAGAAATATCGCTAAAACGGCTCCGTATTTTTACAACGGCAAGCAGGATAATTTAAAAGAGGCGATCAGGCATATTTCAGGTCTTCAAGTATCTCAGGATATCACTGATGAAGAGATGGAATTTATATATAAATTTTTACTTACCTTAAGTGGCGAAAAGCCTGAAATTTTAAAATGAAAAACAAAATTATATTTTTAAAATTGCTGTTTTTGTCTTTGGCACTGATTTTATTTATGGGCGCTATGATAACCTATAAGGCAAACAAAGATGTTTTAGAAGGTTATAGGTGGAGCAACTATATAACCGATCTGGTTAGGATAAATAAAGAGATTAAATTTATACTAGATAAGACATTTTTGCAAGCCGATCACGATAAAATGATGCAGCTAACTAATGATTTTAGCGGTATCGTGAATGAAATTTTATATACTAAAAAGCATAAATCCTTTAACGAAGTTCCGGTAAATCTTGAAACCATAGAAAGAGTCAAGGAAATTTTCGATAAAAAAATAAATTTGATAGATAATTTTAACTCCGTTGCGATACTGGCTAAATTCATATATGACGATATAATCTTTAAAGATCTTTATAGAAGCAGTTATTTTGACAGTGTTATGCCTAGCATTTTGCTCTTTAGATATGATATAAACGCAAATTTAAAAAAACCATACAAGCTTTTAAGCGAGTATTTTGAAAGAGCGGAGCTTAATAAGCACGACATAAGCTTCCTGCATGGAGCCAAGGAGCTTGTGGAGTATTATCAAGAGGCGCAGATAACTTTAAATGAGATTTATGGACTAAATTTGCAAGAGCAACTTGATAAGCTTGTTGTAGAAAGTCAGCAATACATCAACAAGTCCATCTCGAATTTAAAAAATATGACTAGAATTTTTATCCTGCTCATAGCTATATCGATAATTTTGATATTTTTTACATTTTTAAAAAGCAAAAGAATATTAAAAAGATCAAACCATCTGCATCAAGCCATCGATAATATATTTAGTTCGGTTATGTTTATAGATATGAATAGAAAAATTAAATATGTAAATAAAATTTTTGAAGAAACTACCGGCTATAAGCCCGAAGAGGTTATAGGAAAAAGCACCGACATACTAAAATCCCATACTCACGTGAATGAATTTTACGAAGATATCATCAAGACTTTAGAAAGCGATAAAATTTGGAGATGCAACGAGTATGTAACGGAGTCAAAAAACGGCGATTTGATTTATGAGCAAGTTATGTTTTCTCCTTTGTTTGATGAAAAGGGCAAAAGAGAAGGCTATCTATCGGTAAAATTTGACAGAACTCAAGAAATTTTAAACGCAAAAGAGCTTGAGAAAAAAGATATCGAGCTTAGAAACAAGGCTCTTTATGATAGACTCACGGGATTTGGTAGCTATTTTGGTCTTACGCAAAGGCTTACGGAGCATCCAAGCGGTATGATCATCTATATAAATATCAATAACTTTATGGATTTTCGCTTCTTTTACAAGACAAAGACGATAGAGCTTATTATCACTTCATTTGCCAATACAATCCAGCTTTGTATCGATACTTATAAGATAAATGCAAGCGTTTATAGAGTGCAGTTTGATGAATTTTGTATCTGGTATGACGGTAATAATGTCCAAAGAGATATAAGCAGGATTAAAGATTATTTCGTAGCTAACGACCTTTATATCGTAGTCGATGATAAAAAAGAGTTTATCCCGAACATAAAAACCACTATCGGCGTTAGTTTGGCGCAAGATACTATTCAGACAAACCGCCTAACTCAAGCTATGCTTGCTCACCACGAGGCTAAGTATAGAGGTGAAGATGTTTATTACTACACCGAAAACAGCCACATAGAGCAGCAGTATTATCAAAACCAAATCATGTCAAGAACTATCGAATACGCTATTTATAACAACACCATTATCGTGGAGTGCCAAGGCGTATATGACATATCCTTTAACGTAAAAAATCCTAAAGTTAAATACTATGAAGTTCTTGTGCGCCTCATCGACGAACACGGCAAGATGCGCTATCCTGGGGAATTTTTGGATATCGCTAAGAAAATTTCTCTTTATAACGACATAACTAAAAAAGTCATAGGTCATGTATTTAGACTTGTTGAGAGATTTCCCGATCTTAAATTTTCGATGAATCTTTCAAATAGCGACATCATAAATTCCCAAATTCGCGATCTCATAGAACAAAAGCTTAGAATTTGCTCATATCCTGAGCATGTTTATTTTGAAATTTTAGAATCCGAAGGCGTGGATGACTATGAAGCGGTAAATGATTTTATCCACAAAGTAAGCAGCTATAACTCTAAAATCGCAATTGACGATTTTGGTAGCGGCTACTCAAACTACTACCGAATTTTAGAGCTTGATATAGATACGATTAAAATCGACGGCTCCATAATCAAAAAGCTGCCTTTTGATAAAAACGCCAGGTATCTAATGCAAACCATCATCGACTTTGCCAATCGCCAAAATTACAATGTGGTAGCTGAATTTGTAAGCACTCCTGAAATTTTAGCGGAAGTTAAAAAATTCGGTATCAAATACGCTCAAGGCTTCTTGCTTGGCAAGCCTATCTCACCTGACGATCTAAAAAAAGATACTAAAAAATAATTCGCTTTTATCCTAGGCTTATAAATTTATATGCCTTATTCTTTTAAATTCTATTATCTAAATTTAATTACTAAAATTCTATAATTTAAAATATAAAATAGGATATAAACTTGAAGTATAAAACTTATATTGCTATTGATGATACCGATGAAATAGGATATACTAAATCCACTGGTATGATTGCTGAAAATATAGTGGAATTTATAAATGAGCGCTTTTGTGAATGTTCTTTTATAAGTCGCCATCAGTTGCTAATTGACGAAAGAGTAAATTACACTTCGCACAACAGCTCAATGTGCTTTAGCACCTATCTGAACGAAGCTCAAAGAGATGAGGTTATCAAATTTGCGCAAGCTTTTTTGATAAAAGAAAGCGCGCCTAGCAGTGAGCCAGGGCTCGCGGTTGCCTTTGAAAAAGATATCTTAAATTTAAATTCTCTTATCGAATTTGGCAAAAGAGCAAAAGTTGAGTTTATAACAAAAGATGAAGCTTATGATGAGGCAAAAAGACAAAACGTCTATCTTAAAGAGCTTAAAAATGAAGGCAGAGGAGTTATAGGAGCGCTTGCGGGCATAGCTCTTAGACTTAGCGGAAATGACGGAAGGATAAAAGGCAAAATAAGACTTCAAAAAGATGAGATGAGCGCACAAGAGATTTTAAATTTGGGCTTTATAGATGAAATTTTGGATGAAAATTTTAAACAAGTGAATAAAGACGAAATAATCTTAACGGGCTTTGATTTAAAGCTTATAGTTAGAAATTCTAGATCCGTTTTGCTTGTAAAAAGAGATAAAAACGGCAAATTTAAAGCCTACGATATAAAAGATCTTAGAGGTTTTTAGTGGCCAAATTTGAGTATTTTGATGAGCGCGGTATCTTCTTAAAAGGTAAATTTGATTACGAAAGTGCTAAAATTTCATCTAGAAGATGCGATAAATTTATGCTTGACAGCGATGAGGACGAGATCGTTTGCGACACAAGCAAGCCAAGCTGCTACAACTGCCTATTTAGGCGGTGGAATAAGGATAGTTTTGAATGTTTAAAGTTAAGATAGTTTATAAATTTGCGCTTATCGTATTGCTTGCAGCGGGGCTTTTGCTCTTAGGGTATTCGGGCTTTAAATTCGCTTGCGGAGATTACAGCGAATTTCTTATGCTGCTGCATAGAATTTGCGGTTTTGCGCTTTTGGTTGTGGCTATGCTTCATATCATTATCAAGCGAAGAAAGCTTGTGAAGCTCTTTAATGAGTTTCTTGATGTGGTTTTGGCTAGGAAAAATCCCTCGTTTTGCAACATGGATAGGCTTGTTATGGCGCTTGAAAATCACACTATCCAAACTATCGCCGATACTTTGCGCATCGATGCCGATGATCTTGTTGAAATTTTAAAAGATGGCGAAGTTAAATTTGATGGCAAAAATCAGACCCTAAGGGATATCGCAAGACTAAATGACGAGAAGATTTTTTATACTCTTGTGTTGATAGTCGAAGCTAAATTCGGAGATAGAAGCCAGAAATTTAGAAGTTGTAATATATAAATATATATTTTAAAGCTTAAATTTTTACTATCGTTTTTACACTTATCCGTCTTTTAAATTTGCCCTAAATTCAGCCGTTTTACTCTCTAAAAATTTAAATTTCGTTAAATAAATTTCAGTTTCTTTTAAATAACTCTTAAATAAAATTATTTTTATATATTTTATATTGCATTATATCTATATACGGTCTATTTAAAAATATAAAAATTAAATTTATATAGGAGTTGGGATGAAAAAGAGCGCATTAATAGCATGTAGTGTTGCTATTGCTTTACATGCTCAAGTTTTTGAACTTGGACAGGTTGAAGTTGTCTCAAACGTTGAAGGTGTGCAAAAAAGTGACACGAATGTTGTTGTGATTGATACTGAAAAGATGCAAAAAGACGAGATAAAAAGGCTTTCTGAAGTCGCTTGCTCGACGCCCGGTGTTTATGTGGATAAGAAAGGTCCAAGAGCTGAGCAGAATTTCTATATTCGCAGCTTTGACGCTAGGCGCGTGCCGCTATTTATAGACGGAATTCCCGTTTATATCCCGTATGACGGAAATGCGGATTTTGGTCGTTTTACCACCTTTGATCTAAGCCAAATCGTAATTTCAAAAGGCGCAAGCAGTGTGCTTTACGGTGCAAACACTATGGGCGGAGCGATAAATTTAGTGTCCAAAAAGCCTACGCGCGAATTTGAAGGCAACATCGGATATGGGATTGAACTGGGTAAGAGCAAAGATACTTTCGGCAACAATGTGGATTTTAACTTAGGCTCGCGTCAAGAGATGTTTTATGTGCAAGCGGGCGGAAGCTTTATGGAGGATAATGGTCAGCAGCTTTCAAGCAATTTTACAAAAGATGTAAGAGGTAATGAAGATGGCGCAAGGCGTGAGAATTCAGTTCAAAGAGACAAGAAGATCAACTTAAAATTCGGTTTTACTCCAAATGAAACAGATGAATACGCTATCTCTTACGTAAAACAAAAAGGATCAAAAGAACAGCCTTTTTATGCTGGCAAATATGCTAACTTTCATAATTGGGATAGATATTGGGATTGGCCAAGATGGGACAGAGAGAGTCTTTATCTCTTATCCAATACAAAATTTGATGCCTTGTATCTAAAGACAAAAATTTTCCATGATACTTTTAAAAATGGAGTATATGACTTTGCAGATAAGAAAAAAAACAACAAAAAGTGGTGCCGATAGTAACTATAAAGATAATTCCTATGGCTTTGGTATTGAACTTGGTGGAGATATAGGCGATAAAGATACTTTAAAATTCTCTGCAAATTACAAATACGATAAGCATAGTAGCTCTAAAGTTGGAGAGCCAGAAGAGATTATGAAAGATAAGTCATACTCTTTTGGCCTAGAAAATACATATAAATTTACGGATATGACTAAATTTATAGCAGGAGTAAGCTACGATGTAAGAGATCCGCAAACTGCTAGATTTTTTCCCAACCATTAGATGGAGGAGCTAAAAAGCTAATATATTTTAATGATAAAATTAAAAAAGAGCACGCGTTTAATTATCAAGTGTCTTTAAAACATAGTTTTGATGGAAGTGACGAGTTAAGTTTGAGTTACGCTAAAAAGACATATTTTCCAAGCATGAAAGATAGATATAGCGAAAGATTTCGTAGATTTGTGCCAAATCCTACTTTAAAGCCCGAGATTGCGAACCACTATGAGATAGGATACCAAAAAACATTTGCCGATATGCTAAGACTTGAAAGTGCTCTATTTTATTCAAAAGTTAAAGATGCAATTGGCGGTGTTGATGTTAAACTTGGCGGTAGAACCTTGCAGCAAAATCAAAATATAGATACAGCCGAATACAAAGGCTTTGAGCTAAGCGCTATCTATTTTGCAACTAAAAGTGTCGAGCTTGGTGGTAACTATACATACATAAAAGCCAAGTATAAAAACAAAAATGAACTAATATACGACTTGCCAAAGCATAAAGCATTTGCGTATGCTGATTTTAAGATAACTCCTAAATTTTCATTATATACATCTCAAGAGCTTGTTTCAAGCAGATGGTCTAGGGTGCCCACAAGCAGAACTACACACCTAGATCATAAAACTTCAGGTTTTGGCGTAACGAATTTCAAATTTACTTATAAACCGACTGAAAATTTGATGATCGATGCGGGAATTTCAAATTTGTTTGATAAAAACTACGAATATCGCGAGGGATTTCCTGAGGAAGGAAGGGTGTTTTTCTCAAATATTCGATATAAATTTTAGTAGCAACCAAAGCTTTATCTTGCAAACTTTTTGATAGCTAAAATTTGGGAGAGTTTTATTCTCCCAAATTAGTTTTAAAAATCTAAGCTTTTAACCGAAAATTTAGATTTTTAAAATAAACTACAACCATAAAGGATAAAAATGCTTAAGAAATTCTTGGTTTTTCTGTTGTCGTTTTCTTTCGCTTTTGGTATGAGCGAGGCTGAGATCAAAAGCTATATAGAGCAAAATAGCGATAATTACGAGCTTTTAAATGGTGCTCCTGATAAAATTTACGCAAGCAGTCCTACGCTTCTTTACCTGCTTTATGCGTTAGCTCCGGAAAGGATCATTGGTTCAAATTTCGAGTGGAACGACTACGAGCGACCGTATATAAAAGAGTCCGTGCTTAATCAGCCCGTGGTCGGTGGATTTTTCGGGCAGGGCAAGATCCCAAATATCGAGATGCTACTTCGCATAAATCCCGAGCTTATTCTCATAAACGCAAATTCTAAAGACAGCAAAAAGATGAAAGATGTCTTTGGCTCTATCAAAAAGCCGATGCTCTATCTTAGTGCTACAAGCCTAGAAGACTACGCGCAAAGCTTTGAAATTTTAGGTCATGTTATCGGCAAAGAGCAGCGAGCCAAAGAGCTTACTTTATACGCGCAAAATTCGCTGAATTTGACTGAGAAAATTGAAGCTTACATCGCTAAAAACGGTCTTAAAAAAGTTAGAATGTATTATGCGCAAGGCAAAGACGGTCTTTCAACCGAGTGTGAAGGCTCGTATCACGCTACGCTTATACCAAAAAGCGGAGGCGAAGTCGTACATAAATGCGGTGAAGAAAATGCAAATTCTTACGGGCGAGTGAAGGTAAGCTTTGAGCAGGTTCTTAAGTATAATCCGGATATGATATTGATTTATGAGCGTGAGTTTTACGATAAAATTTACTCTGATCCCAAGTGGGCTTTGCTTGATGCGGTAAAAAACAAAAGAGTGTATTATATCCCAAGAGAGCCTTTTAGCTGGTTTGATCGCCCGCCTTCTTTTATGAGGTTTTTAGGGATTAAATGGCTTATAAATTTAGCCTATCCCGACGCTTTTAAATTTGATATGGTAAGCCAAACCAAAGAGTTTTACAAGCTGTTTTTGGATATTTCGTTAAGCGACGAGCAGGCGATGAGAATTTTAGGGCAAAAATGAAGATAATATATGAGCCTGGGCTAAAATTTGCACAAATTTATCTTTTAGTCGGTCTTTTGAGTGTAAAATTAGCGAGCATTGATGAGTAAAAAAGCATTTTTGTTTTTGCTCTTTTTGCTGCTTTCTTGCGTTTTTGCTTCGCTTTTGCTTGGCAAATACGGCTTTAGCGCAAACGAATACATAGCTTACTTTAAGGCCCTTTTAAGCGGTAAAGATCTTAAAGAATTTGAGATCATGCACACGCTACTAAGTGAAATTCGTCTGCCTAGAATTTTAGCCTGCTTGCTGATCGGTGCCAGCCTTGCGATTTCAGGCGCTGCATATCAGGCGATGTTTGTAAATCCTCTCGTTTCGCCTTCGATACTTGGCGTGCTGGCGGGTGCGGGCTTTGGAGCGGCTCTTGGGATGTTCTTTCGCTTAAGCGACGTGCTGGTTCAGCTTAGCACCTTTGCCTTTGGCTTTTTGGCGGTTATCTTTTCGCTGCTTATTTCGGCTCTTTATTCGCGACAAGGAAGCGTTATAGTGCTGGTTCTTGGCGGTGTTATAAGCGGCTCGTTGTTTTCTTCGTTGCTTTCGGTTTTAAAATACGCCGCAGATCCAAACGATAGTCTGCCTAGTATTACTTATTTTTTAATGGGAAGCCTTAGCTTTGCTTCAAAAAGCTTTATGCAAATTTCAATTTTGCCGATGTTTGCAGGTATCATCTTGCTTGCGTTTTGCGGTAAATATCTAAACGCTTTAAGCCTTGGCGAAGAGGAGGCAAAAAGCCTTGGCGTAAATGTGCTGAGAGTTAAAATTTTTGTTATCTTGGTAGCTACTTTTATAAGCGCTCTAAGTGTCACGATCGCTGGGATAATCGGCTGGATCGGGCTTATAGTCCCACACATCGCACGGTTTGTTTATGGTGCGGACAACAGAGCCGTTTTAGTAAGCTCGGCAATGATCGGTGCGATCTTTTTGCTCTTTTGCGATAGCTTTTCGCGACTTATTTTTACCTTTGAAATTCCTATCGGCATAGTTACATCGCTTTTTGGAATTCCGATGTTTGTTATCATCTTGCGCCACGCTAAAAAGGGCTTTTGATGTTGATAGAGGTTAGAAATTTAAGTTTTGCCTATAAGGACCGCACTATACTTGATGATATAAGCTTTGGCATAGACGAAGGAGATACTTTAAGTATTTTAGGTGCAAACGGAAGCGGCAAAAGCACTCTGCTTCGCATCATGCTCGGGTTTTTGAAATTTAAAGGCGAAGTTTTAATTGCCGGCAAAAGTGTGAGGAAATACTCTAAAAATTCGCTCGCAAGCCTTATAGCTTACGTGCCTCAAACTCATGCACCGTCATACGAATACACCGTATTTGATGTGGTTTTAATGGGGGCGCTTTGCAGGACGCCGATGTTTTCAAATTTTGCCAAAAGAGATAAAATTTTAGCCGAGCAGGCGCTTGATAAGATGGGAATTTTAAAGCTTAAGGACGAGCCATATACTCGCGTAAGTGGCGGCGAAAGGCAGCTTGCTTATATCGCGCGCACGCTAGTTCAAGGCGCAAAGGCGATATTTATGGATGAGCCTACCAACGGGCTTGACTTTGGAAATCAGATAAAGCTTTTAGAGATGATAAAGATACTAAAAGACGAGGGTTATACTTTCGTGCAGACTACACACCATCCAAGGCACGCGAAATTCGTGTCAAATTTGGTGCTATTTTTAAAAGATGGCAAAATTTTAAACTTCGGCAGCAGCAAAGAGCTGATAAACGCTCAAAATATAGATAAAATTTACGGGGTGAATTACGAGAAGTATAAAGACAGTCTTTAGTTTGCTTTAAATGCAAATTTGTATCTTGCAAGATGGCTTGTCTTGATACGGCTTGATTTGATAAATTTGTATAAAATTTCAAAGGATTTATGATGATACTACCTTCAAACTACGATAAAATCGACTTTAACGAGCTTTATAAAGCTCAGCGAGCCAAAAGCTCGTTTGGCTCAAAAAGCGTAGAGGACTGGGATAATAAAGCAGCAGGAATGAACGAGAGCGTGCATGATAGCATTTATATCGATGAGTTTTTAAGCAGGGTTGATTTTAACGGCGTTGAAAGCGTGCTTGATTTTGCTTGCGGTCCGGGAACTTTGAGCCTAAAAGTAGCGCCTAAAGCAAAAAGCGTGTATGCTTATGACTACTCAAAGAACATGCTTAAATTTACCGAGCAAAATGCGGCTAAGTTAAATTTAACCAACATAAAAACCGCACAAAAGGCATTTGAAGACGACTGGAGCGATGTGCCGATCTGCGATATCGTATTTGCTTCGCGCTGCCTTGAGGTGGATGATCTACGTGGCGCACTCGCTAAGCTCATCTCAAAGGCGAAAAAGGCTGTTTATATCACTTTTAAAGTTGGAGCCAGCTTCGTCGATGAGGAAATTTTGCGTGTGATGAAGAAGGAGGTCGAGCCAAAGCCCGATTATATCTACCTTGTAAATATCTTGGCTCAGATGGGTTATCTGCCAAGGCTTGATTTTATAAAAAGCGAAAACAAGCATTGCGCCGCCACAAGTGCAGAGGAGCTTATCAAAAAAGTAACTTGGGGTATAGGAAGCGAGTTAAGCGATGTTGAAAAAGAGCGTTTAAGAAACTATTTTAACGAAGGCTATGAGCTTAAGAACGAGCCTATGATTTGGGCATTTGTGCGAGTTGATGTCTGAAATTTGAGTTGTAAAATTTATTTAGGATATATGAAGAAAATTTGACCTTGTGAAAAGGTCAAATTTTTGTATGAAATTATTTTGCCGCAGCTTCTACGTTGACTTGAATTTTTACTTTTTCAGAGATCATAGCATCTCCAAAATTTGAGCCTACGTTGAAGTCTTTTCTCATTACTTCGCCCGTGATGCTAAAGCCGATTTTTTCATTTCCATGATGATCTTTAGTGTCTCCACCGTATTCAAAGTCAAGTTTTACGGGTTTTGTTACTCCTCTTATGGTCAAGTCGCCATAAATATTGCCTTCATCACTGCCTTCTTTTTCAAATTTGGTCATTTTAAAAGTGATTTTGTCAAATTTGCCTGCATCAAAGAAGTCCTCTGAAGATAGGTGCTCATCACGTTTTTTGTTGTCTGTATCTATTGACTTGGTGTCTATTGTTACCTCAAGCATTTTTAGCTCGTTTGTTGCCTTGTCGTAGTCAACTTTAGCATCATAAGCTTTAAATTTACCATTTACTTTTGCTATTTTAAGGTGTTTAACTTGAAACCCTAATGTGCTGTGAGCATGGTCTATAGCATAATTTTGCGCATAGCTAAAGCTTGCTAAAAGCGCCGCAATAGCCGATATTTTGATTAGTTTTTTCATTATATATCCTTGTTTGAAATAATTTTTAAGATTATATTTGATATTTTGTAATGAATAATAAATCAGTTATATTTTGTGTTTTATTTTAATAATTTAGAATTTAAATTTAAGATAAATTTATGAAAAGAAAGTCCGCACAAAGTTGCACGGACAAATTTTATATTAATTAAGCACCGATAATAATCTGGCTTGCTTTGATAACCGCAACTACATCATCGCCGGCTTTAAGGGCCAAGCTTTTGGTGGATTCGTTTGTGATGATAGCGCTTAGCTTATCTCCGCCTGCTATCTTGATGTCTATCTCCGAATTTACCGCACCCTCTTTTACGCTAACGACTTTACCTTTGATTTGATTAGTTGCGCTTAATTTAAGCTCATTTTCGCCTTTTGCGACAATTATGCTTGAGGCTTTAAATAGATAAACGACTTTTTTGCCAACTTTAAGATCAAGGGCTTTTTCAGACTCGACTGTAACTGTTGCTTTTACTATCTCTCCGCCTTGGAGTTTGCTTACGATAAGTGAATTTACAACACCTGTTTTTATTTCAGTGATTTCGGCTTGAAGTTGATTTCTTGCGCTAAATGACATGTTAAATCCTTTGTTTTTAGTTCGATTTTAAATCTTCGTGAAATCTTAACAGCCTAAACTTTGGCAAAACTTAAAATAAAATTATATAGAAAAATAATTTAATTTGATTTTTGATAATACTTTAAAAGCTTTGTAAATTCGCGATCTTATCACTAAAATGTTTAAAATAAATATTTCAAATTTAAAATTTAAATATAAATTCAGACAGCTAAATTCGGTTTAATTATATAAATTATTTCAAATTTGAGCTATTTAATGAGAAATTTGGCTCATTTAAAGATAGATTGACGGCTTTTGGAAGTCAAATTTAACTCCAAAGCCGTCAGTGTATATTAATTAAATAGGTAAAACCCTGATATTTTGGCTTAAATTTTCTTGTAGCACGTTTTCGATCGCATATAGCGTTCCACCCGAACCGCTTGCGCATCCCGAGCAAGCCCCAAGATATCGGATGTAGATATCGATAATTCCTTTGTCGTTTTTCTTGATATCAAGAATTTCCATATTTCCGCCGTCCATCATAAGCATAGGGCGAATTTCGGCATCTATAACCGCTTCAACCGCTTTAAGCTGACCTACTACCGTAAGTTCTTCAAATGCCAAATCGCTATCGTTTCCTGAAATTTTAGCATCCGCGATGGCTTTTAGCTTCTCAGCTTCCATTTGAGCCCTAGTTTCTGCTAGGATATCAATCAGATAATACTCTCTTTTTTCGTGTCCGCCCGGCTTAATGCAGGATTTACAAAATGCACCTGCTTTGGTGTATTGAGTTATCTCTTCGACCGTTTTTAAGTCATTCATTCTGATTACATCGCGAATCGTGCCAAGACTTATTCTGGCGCATTCGCACACTATGATCTCATCTTCAAAATCCTCGGGATTTACTCCCTTATAGCTTGCCGCAGCCGCCTTGATGACATCATAAGCCATTACCGAGCAGTGCATTTTTTGAGGTGGGACGGCAGGAGTTTCAGGATCGTCTCTCATCGCCTTTTCCACGTCTATATTTGTGATCTTTACCGCCTCATCGACCGTCTTTCCGATACAAAGCTCAGCCATAGTATCAGAGCTTGCTATAGCCGTTCCACAGCCGAAGCTTTTAAATTTCGCGTCCATGATGATATCTGTTTTTTCATCAACCAACCAATAAAGCCTCACTGCATCGCCGCAACTTTCTGCGCCAAAATCGGCGATTATAAGTTTACCGCCACGCTCTTTTGCTTCTTCTTCAGTTATTTGTCCCATATTGCGAGGGCTGTTCATTAGGTCTTGAACTTTTTGTGAGTATTCATCCCAAATCGAGCCGCCGATTAAATCGTGTTTTGCCATTTTATTCCTTTTGAGGCTTGTTTAGCAACTTGGCTAAATCAGCTCCTTCTTTTTAAATTTATAAATTTATTAAAGCCCGCTTACGTGCCAATCCGGCGTATAAGCAAACGTACTTGAAATCGCTCTTAATCTTTCAACGGCTTTTTTGATATGCACTATCGCGTAATCAATCTCTTCTTCGGTGTTAAATCTTGAAAGGGATAGCCTTAAAGCCGTATGTGCAAGCTCCTTGTCAGCACCGATCGCTTCCATTATAGGGTTGCTCTCAAGCGTTTCGCTCGCACAAGCAGAACCTGTAGAAGCAGCGATACCAGCTTGGTTTAAATCCCAAAGCATAGCTTCGCCTTCAACGCCTTTAACTGCGGCCAAAATAGTGTTTGGCAAGCGATGAGCCCTATCTCCCACAACTGAAATTTCAGGAATTTCAAGTAGAGCGTCTTCAAGTTTGTCTCTTAATTTTCTAACGTGTAAATTTTCAAATTCCATTAATTTGTTGCTATTTTCCAGCGCTTGCGCCATACCTACGATACCTGCTACGTCAAGCGTTCCGCTTCTTCTGCCACCCATATGCTCGCCTCCGTGAAGCAGGCTTGTAAGCGGCTGAGAATTTTTGATATAAAGACCACCGATACCTTTTGGACCGTGAAATTTGTGTGCTGAAAAACTCATAAAATCCATATTTATATCTTGCACGTCTATTTTTATCTTGCCGACCGTTTGTGTGGCATCGGTGTGAAAGAGCGCGCCGTATTCGTGCGCTATAGCCGCAAGCTCCTTAACCGGAAAAATTGTCCCTGTTTCGTTATTTGCCCACATTACGCTTACAAGTGCGGTCTTTTCATCTATCAAATTTCTTAAATCGTTTGGATCTAAAAGCCCGTTTTCATCAACAGGGATGTGGCTTACTCTTATGCCAAATTGCTTTAAAAATTCGCATGCCGCGCCAGTCGCCGGGTGTTCTACAGAACTGATTATGATATGATCTTTGTCTTTATTTAACATATGATCAAAAAATACGCCTTTTATAACCCAGTTATTACTCTCTGTCGCGCAACTTGTTACGATGATATCGTCTTTATCTCTGGCGTTAAAGGCCGTATAAAGCTGATCCATTGCGCGGCGCAAAGCAGGGTGAGTTTCGCTGCCAAATCTGTGAAGTGAGTTTGGGTTTCCATATTTTTCGCAATAAAACGGTTTCATAAGCTCAAAAGCTTCGGGATCAACCATCGTAGTTGCGTTGTTATCTAAATAAACTCTCAAATTTTTGCCTTTTAATTAGGATATATTTTATCCTTTTTTATTTTTTCAGGATATTATAACAAATTGCATAAAATTTAGTTTAAAATTTAGGCTTAATTTTTTCAAATTTGGGATGATTTTGATATTGAATTTATATTGAAATTCTTTATCAATTTATGAATTATTCGCAATTGAGTCACCAGCACGAATTATCTGAGATTTAGCGCTTTTAAAATTAATAATTTTTTTTAAGCTTTTAGGCTGGAATTTCTTAAATTTTATAGATATTTTATAATTTATCTCTTAAATTTTTAAAGATTTGTCCCATCAAAAGATTTTTCTCATTCGCTTTATTTTATTTATACGGCTTTTATGCTTTTTAAGAGTCATGAGCTTGTGTAAGCTTAAAGTATTTCAATATAAAATCACCATAGCTCGAATTTAACTTCTCTTAATGCGCAATTTTATTTGAGAAATTTATATTTTGTTGCTTTTAAACATAAAGTTTTGAGATATAAGATATATAAAATCATCTTGGATAAAACAGCTTTTCGTAAAAGCCGAGTCCATCTCCGCAGGCTTCACCGCTTTGAAACAGGAATTCGCCGTTTTTTTCATTTAAAAAAGCGCTATGATAGCTATTTACGATAGATGTGTTTGAGGCTACTTTTTTCTGGCTTTTGTTATCAACCACAACCACTCTCTTGCCGTCTATAAAATTTTGCATCAGAGGTAAAAATCCTATCTTTTCGGCAGTTACGTTAAAGTCAAACAGGCTATATCCGCTTAAAGGGATTATATTTTTATCTTCCGGATCGCAGGTTATTACGGTTATATTTTCTCTTTTTACAAATCCGATTCTAGCATGCTTGCCTGCTTTTTCACAAGAAAATTTAGCCTCGTTATATAACGCATAATCGGTAAATAAAAAGCTAGGATTTTCGTGTAGTTCAAACATAAAATTTTCAGCAGTTTTGCAGTAGCTAACGGTTAAAATTTTTGCGATTAGATAAAAACTCCAAGGGGTTAAAAGAGCTGTTGTCAGTATAAAAGAGCCTATAAATTTGCTCAAATTCATCTTTTTGATGGCAAATATGAAGATAAAAATGCAGATCAGAAGATAAAACGGATATATTATCAGCATCTTAATGCCTTAAATTTCACCGTATTTTTGTATAAATTTCATACCAAACTCCTTTTTGTCCCGCAAATTCGATTGATTTGTCGGTATTGTTTGGTTTAGCTTGCGCCACTATATATTAAATTCTTTGTAATGAGTATTATATTATAAATTTTTACATTTAGGATTTTGCTGCGTTATTATCGGACTTTTATGCATAAGCAGTGAGGCTATAAATTTGAAATTTATTCTGAAACGAGTCAAATTTTAAGCTTTGCTTGGTTTGGAAGTTATAAATTTGGTTTTAGTAGATTTGATAAAAACGAAATTAAAGTGTAAATTTTAAGCTAAGATTATAGCGCTGTTTTAGGCTTAATTTATCTCTTTTAGCATCTCTTGACTTCTTTCAAAGCTAAAGCCTTCATCTTCGTCTTGCTTAAGGAATTTATCGATGAATTCTCGCTTTGAGATCGCCGCATCAAGTTCTTTGTCGTTGCCTTTTTGGTAAGCTCCGATACGAAGCAAAATTTCATTTTCTTTTATAAGTGAATAAAATCTTTTAAATTTAGCCACGTTTGCCTTGTGTTCGGGCGTGATTAGATCGTTCATTACACGCGAAGCTGAATTTAGGATATTTATCGGCGGATAGATTCCAAAGTCCGTTAGTTCCCTGCTTAGCACGATGTGTCCGTCAAGTATGGAGCGGCTTTGATCGGCTATCGGATCGCTCATGTCATCGCCATCAACCAAAACCGTAAAAAATGCCGTGATAGAGCCTTTACCTTCTTCTTTTCCCGCCCGCTCCATTAGTTGCGGAAGTAGCGTAAGCACGGAAGGTGGATACCCCTTAGATGTAGGCGGCTCGCCAAGCGCTAGCCCTATCTCGCGCTGCGCCATGGCAAATCTTGTCACGCTATCCATGATAAACAGCACGTCTTTGCCTTGGTTTTTGAAGTATTCTGCCACACTCATAGCGCAAAATGCGCCGTATTTTCGCATAAGAGGACTATCATCACTCGTAGCTACCACAAGCACCGTACCGCTTAGATCTCCATGTAAGTTCTTTTCGATAAATTCAGGCACTTCGCGACCTCTTTCGCCAATGAGTGCTACTACTTTAACGGGAGCCTCGGAATTTTTTACGATCATGCCCATTAGAGTGCTTTTACCGACTCCGCTTCCTGCGAAAATTCCCAGCTTTTGCCCTTTGCCGCAAGTTAAAAGCGCGTCTATACTCTTAACTCCTACGCTAAAAATCTCATCTATAAGACCTCTTTTCATAGCGTCAATCGGCGCTTTCATGATGGGAGCAAAATCATCGGTATAAATAGCTCCCTTGCCGTCTTTAGGACTCATAAATGGATCCACTACGCGCCCAAGAAGCGCATCGCCGACAGGGATTTTCATGCCTTGATCGCTTAGATAGACAAGATCTCCTATCTTGTAGCCCTCGACAAATCCAAACGGCGATATAAAAGCTCCGTCTTGTTTGATCTCGGTAACCATGCCAAGACCTCTTTTGCTTTTGTCGCGTGCTACTATCTGGACGATATCGCCAATACTTGGACGAAGCCCTGAAATTTCAATAGTAGTTGATGAAATTTTATTTATCACTCCAAAGACGTTTGAAAGGGATAAATTTGAGTTTAGCTTGGATTTTAGACGCTGTAAACTCACTAGAATCTCACTTCTTTTGGCGAATTTATAAGAGCGAAAAACTCTCTTCTGGTATCTGCGTTTTTGATAAAAATTCCTCTTAATGCCGAAGTCGTGGTGGTTGAGTTTATCTTTTCAACTCCTCTCATCTCCACGCACATATGCCTTGCTTCTATCACCACGCCAACGCCTTTTGGTTTTATAACTTCTTGAATCGCGCTTGCGATCTGTTCGGTCATCTGCTCTTGAATTTGAAGCCTTCTTGCAAAGATATTTACCATGCGAGGAAGTTTGCTAAGCCCCACAACCTTGCCGTCTGGTATATACGCCACATGAACGCGCCCGATTATAGGAAGCAGATGATGCTCGCAAAGGCTATAAAATTCAATATCCCTCATCAAAACCATTTCGTTGTTTGAACTTTCAAAAAGCGCATCGTTTAGCACCTCTTTTGGATCTTGTTCATAGCCTTGAGTTAGAAATTTAAACGCTTTAAAAACTCTTTCGGGAGTTTTGATAAGACCTTCTCTATTTACGTCCTCGCCGATTATCTCAAGCATGTTTTTAACCGAATTTTCAAAGCTAATTTTTTGCTGATTTTCTTGCATTTTTGATTTCCTTAAAATTTAGCCACATTTTACATTAAAGCGCCTTTTGCATTGATAAATTTCAAATTTATACAACTAATAAGGAAAAATTTGATATATTGATTAGAAAATTTTTATTTTTAAAAGGAAATAAATGGAACTCAAAACCAAAGTTATAGACACTGCCAACGCTTCGGTAACGGCTAAAATCTCAAGCGAAGAGATAAAATCAAAGCTTGAAAATCTTGCTAAAAAAGCAGCTAAAAATATGAAAATGGAAGGCTTTAGAGTCGGTAAAGTGCCTGTAAATTTAGTCTTAAAAAGATACGAAAAAGAGCTAACCAGCGATGCGGAACAAGACGCTTTAAAAGAGCTTATAGATGCCGCTTTAAAAGAGCTTAATAGAAAAACAGATGAGGTTATCGGCGAGCCGATGTTTATAAAATTCGAAAGAGAAGAGGGCGCTATTGATACCGAGATAGAAATTTCATTTAAACCTGTCGTAAATTTGGACGGATACGAAGATCTTATACCTGAATTTTCAACTCCTCGCGTTATGAAAAAAGAGATTGACGAGAAAAAAGACGAGCTTTTAAAGATGGTAGCTCCGCTTGAGAAAATTGATAAGAAAAAGCTAGAAAAAGGCGACTTTGCTAAATTTGATTTTGAAGGTTTCGTAGACGGCGTTGCGTTTGACGGCGGCAAGGCTGAAGGATATGTGCTTGAGATAGGCTCAGGTCAGTTTATACCGGGCTTTGAAGATGGAATGATCGGTCTAAAAGTCGGTGAAGAAAAAGATGTAGAAGTAACATTTCCTGCCGAGTACGGTGCACCAAATTTGGCAGGCAAAGCGGCTGTGTTTAAAGTAAAACTGCATGAAATTCAAGGCAAAAATATAGCAAAAGAGATAGACGCAGAGCTGTTAAAACAACTTATGCCAAATGAAGAAAACGCTAGCGTTGAGCTTCTTGAAGAGAGAATCAAAGATCAAATCAGAGCCGACAAGCAGTATAAGCTGGTAAATGAAGAGCTTAAGCCGAAATTTGCAGAAGCCATAGTCGAAAAGTATAAATTTGATATACCAAAAAACATCGTAGAGCAAGAGATAGATATGCAATTCCGCGGTGCATGGAACGGCTTTAGCGAAGATGAGATGAAGAGCTTCAGAGACGATAAAGACGCTCTAACTAAAAAGCGTGAGACATTCCGCGAAGATGCGCAAAAGAGCGTGAAACTAACGTTTATCATAGATGAGCTTGCCAGAAGAAGAAATGTAGCCGTGAGCGATCAAGAGCTTATCCAAGCTGTTTATTTTGAGGCTTACAGATCGGGACTTGATCCGAAACAACACCTTGAAAACTACAAAAATCAAGGAGTTTTACCGGCTATAAAAATGTCGATGATAGAAGAAAAGCTATTTAACGAGATGTTTGACAAAAAAGAAGAAAAAGCTGAAAAAGAGTCTAAAAAAGCAGCCAAAGAAAAAGACGAGCCAAAGGCTGAGAAAAAGACAGCAAAAAAGGCAGATAAATGAGCTATTACGTCCCATACGTAATCGAGCGAACAAGCAAGGGCGAGAGAAGTTATGATATATATTCTCGCCTATTAAAAGATCGTATCGTAATGCTAAGCGGAGAGATAGAAGACGGCATCGCATCTTCTATCGTGGCTCAAATGCTGTTTTTAGAGGCCGAAGATCCAGATAAAGATATCTACCTATACATAAATAGCCCCGGCGGAGTTATCACAAGCGGTTTTAGTATATATGATACGATGAACTACATAAAGCCCGATGTTTGCACGATCTGCATAGGTCAAGCCGCGTCTATGGGGGCTTTTTTGCTAAGTTGCGGAACTCCCGGAAAAAGATATGCGCTTCCAAATTCTCGCATCATGATACACCAGCCCTTAGGCGGTGCTAGAGGTCAAGCTACGGATATAGAAATTCAAGCTAAAGAAATTTTGCGCATGAAGGAAATTCTAAACTCTATCTTAGCTAAAAACACGGGTCAAAAATTAAGCAAAATAGCAAAAGATACCGATAGGGACTTTTTCATGAGTTCGTTTGAAGCCAAAGAGTATGGGCTAATCGATAAAGTTTTGGAGAAAAGCTTTAAGTAACGAGGTTAAATTTGATTAAAGTTAATAAAAAAAAGGCTGAAAATACCGTAACCATCAAGGAAAAAGATCAAGGCGAGTTTAATATCTATGATTTTTCCGAAGATATCATCAAAGAGCTAAACGAAGAGAATATCCCTTCCATTCCTAAAAATTATTCGATCTTTTTTGAAAAGATGCTTGAAAAAAAGCCCGATGAATTTAAAAAAAAGATGGGCGAGATTATAGAGATTGAAGACGAGATAGGCAGGATCGAAGACGATAGACAAATTTACATCGAGCGAGAGATCAAGCAGAGCTTTGCTCAGATAAAGAGCATGCTTCAAGCCGTTGCACTTATCTATAAAAATTTAGGCATCATGAAAACTATCATTAAAAAACGCTCCGATAGCCTTGAATCAAATGCGAATTTGCTCACCGTGCAAAATGTATTTAGCGCTTTTAACGAGGACTTAGATAAGCTAAATACCCTTATGAACAAGCATATAGACGTTATCAAAACGAACTATGAAGAGATAAGCAGGGTTTTTAAGGTAGTTGAAGAGCAGTCAATTTATGATCCTCAATTTGATCTTTATAACAAGAAATTTTTCCTAAAAACCATGACTTCAGAGATGAAGTATGTCAAAAAATACGGCTATAACTCATCTTTCATGCTTGTAAAACCAAAAGATAGCGCCGTTGATATGCTTGGAGTTAGAGATAAGCAAATAGTGCTAAAAAATATCTCAAGATTTTTGCTAAAAACTTCAAGAAGAAGCGATATATTAGCTCACTATGGAGATGGAATTTTTGCCATGCTTATGAAGCATACAGATATAGAGGGCGCGAAAAAGGCTTGCGAACGGATTGCCGATATGTTTTATGCGGCTACGTTTTTAATAAGCGACGAGGAATTTGAAATCGATATGGAGATAGCCGTTTGTGATCTAAATACTACAAAAACGGTCGAAGAAGTGCTTTCTCAAACTCTTGACAGCCTTATAAAAAGTGGCAGAAGCCTTGAAAAATACGTAATCGTAGAGAGTAAATAATGGTACTTGAAATTTTAACTTATCCCGATAAAAGGCTATATCAAAGATCGATTGAGGTGAGCGAGTTTGATGAAAATTTGCATAAATTTTTAGACGATATGTATGATACGATGATAGCCAAAAACGGAATTGGGTTGGCGGCGATTCAGGTAAAAAATCCTATTCGTGTACTCATTATAAATTTAGTAAATGAAGAAACTGAAATTCAAGAGAGAGCCGACCTGCTTGAGATAATAAATCCGAAAATATTGCGTAAAGAGGGCGAGCAAATTTTCCAAGAAGGCTGCCTTAGCGTGCCCGGATTTTACGAGGAAGTAAAGCGTGCCGAAAAGATAACTCTAGGATATCAAAATAGGCACGGCAAAGAGTGTGAGCTTGAAGCGGATGGGCTTTTAGCCGTAGCTATTCAGCACGAGATGGATCATCTTGACGGACATCTGTTTATAGAAAAGATCGGTTACAATAAACGAAAAAAATTTGATAAAGAGTATAAGAAGCTTCGAGATAAAAATCTATGAAATCGCTAAAGTGCGCGACTTACACCGACGGGCTGAGGATCGTTGATGTTGAATCAACCTTTAACAGAGGTCTTCCCGCACTTAGCATCGTAGGGCTTGCAGGCACGAGCATAAAAGAGAGTGAAGCAAGGGTTAAATCAGCCCTTCTTGCTCAGAATTTCTCTTTTCCCGCACAAAAAATCATCATAAATCTCTCTCCTTCGGATATGCCAAAGACGGGAAGCCATTTTGATCTGCCTATCGCGCTTTTGATAGCTTTACAAAAAGAAGTCGTAAATTTTGGCGAATTTTTCGTATTTGGCGAGCTTGGACTTGACGGAAGCGTTAAGAGTACGACAACTCTTTTTTCTATACTGCTATTTCTAAGCGCAAGTGTTAAAAAGGCTAAAGTTTTAGTTCCAAAAGAGATAGCAAATAGCGCAGGCATGATACCAAATTTGGAAATTTACGCTGTAAATAGGCTTGATGAAGCGATCAAATTTTTTCTTGATGACGAATTTAAGAAGCAGTGTTTAGTAAAAGATACTCATCCTTTATTTGCAAATTTGACTCAAATTTGCGGTAAAAATTATGTTATAAACTCAAAATTTGATCTTGATTTTAAGGATATCAAAGGCCAGGCTAGAGCCAAAAGAGCCTGCCTTATAGCAGCTTGCGGTATGCACAATATCATCTTTGAAGGAAGCCCGGGTTGTGGCAAAAGCATGAGCGCAAAACGCTTAAGATATATCCTTCCGCCTCAAAATTTAGATGAAATTTTACTCAGTGCGGCATACTCGTCGCTAAATTTGCAAGATCATGAGTTTAGCGCGCTTAGAGCTTTTAGAAGCCCGCATCATACATCGACTAAAAGCTCTATCTTTGGAGGCGGAACGGCAAGCGCAAGGATAGGCGAGGTCGCTCTTGCAAACGGCGGAATTTTGTTTTTTGACGAGCTTCCCCACTTCGGTAAGCAAATTTTAGAAAGCCTTCGAGAGCCGCTTGAAGATAACCAAATTCACATCTCAAGAGTAAATTCCAAGATAACTTACAAGACGAAATTTATGTTTGTGGGTGCCATGAACCCATGCCCGTGTGGAAATTTGCTCTCAAAGCAGTTAAACTGCAGATGTTTAGAAACCGATATCAAGCGATACAAGGCTAAAATTTCCGAGCCTCTTTTGGATAGGATCGACCTGCACGTGCTTATGGACGAGGTTGCAAGTAGCGATAAGAGCGATGTCGCGAGTGCCGATATGCAGCGTGAAGTCTTGCGGGTTTTTGAGGCGCAGATGAAGCGAGGTCAAAGCGAGCTAAACGGCAAGTTAAGCGATGAGGAGATAGCTAAATTTTGCATTTGCGATAGTGAAGCTAAAAGCGTGCTGGATATGTCTGTCGGGCGATTTGCTCTTACTCAAAGAGGCATAAATAAAACTCTAAAAGTAGCTCGCACGATTGCCGATCTTGACGGCTCTGAAGTGATAAAAAAGTCGCATATCTTAGAGGCTTTAAGCTTCCGCGTAAGGAGCGAGGCATGAAAAAACTGTTTTTAAATACTTCCAAACTCGATGAAACGGCTTGCTTAAAATTTGGCTTAACAAGCGAAATTTTGATGGAAAATGCCGCAAATGCTCTTGCAAAACATGTGCGCAAGAGAGTTAAAAAGGGCGCAAAAATTTTAGGAGTTTGCGGTAGCGGAAATAACGCTGCAGACGTAGCAGCCGCTCTTAGAATGTTAAGCGGCGAGTATGAGTGCGAGCTTTTTTTAGCGTTTGATAAGCAAAACGAGACGCTTAAAACTCAGCTTGACAGAGCATTTAAGCTTGGAGTTAAACCCGTTAAAA
Organism: Campylobacter sp. CCUG 57310; assembly: GCF_013201975.1. Classification (NCBI taxonomy): domain Bacteria; kingdom Pseudomonadati; phylum Campylobacterota; class Epsilonproteobacteria; order Campylobacterales; family Campylobacteraceae; genus Campylobacter; species Campylobacter sp. CCUG 57310. Next base: position 1,856,203 of record NZ_CP053845.1, on the reverse strand, counting down.
AAATAGGCAAATATAAATGCATTATCGACGGGATTTTTGGCTCTGGACTTAATCGAAATTTGGATAAAAAGACGATAAATCTTATAAATTCTTTAAACGAAATAAAAGCTTACAAGATAGCATGCGATATCCCAAGCGGGCTTAATGAGCTTGGAAATAGTTGCGGCGCCGTTTTTAAATCCGATATAACTATAACTATGGGAGCTGCTAAAATCGGACTTTATTCTGATTTTGCTAAAGATTTTACAGGCAAGATAAAAGTGGCTGATTTGGGGCTTGCAGCTAGTAAATTTGAAGGAGCAACCGATACTTTCAGGCTTTTAAAAAGCGATATGAATTTGCCTTTTAGAATTAAAGCTAACACTAACAAGAGTGAATTCGGGCATGTTTTTATAGTTAGCGGTGAGCTTAGCGGAGCTGCTCAAATAGCCGGCAAATCGGCTTTAGCTATGGGAGCAGGGCTTGTTAGTATCGTTAGTGAGTCTAAGAATTTGATAACCGATCCGCTTTTGATGAATGTAAGCTCAATAACTGAAAAAATGGCTTATGGAGCTCTTGGAATGGGGCTTGGAAAGCTTGATGAGACTAAAAAAATAGAGCTTTTTAACACGCTTAAAAACAAAAAGGCGTTGGTGCTTGATGCTGATATGTGCTACGAAGAGCTTACTATAGAGCTTTTAAAATCAAAAAAAGAGATAGTGATAACTCCTCATCCAAAGGAATTTTGTTCGCTTTTAGAGCTTGGCGGATTTGGCAAATTTAGTGTGCAAGAGGTGCAAGAAAATCGATTTGAAATTGCCAGAATGTGGAGCAAAAAATTTCCAAATGTGTTAGTTTTAAAAGGCGCTAACACCATAATTGCTTTTGAGGGGAAAATTTACCTGATGCCTTATGGAAGCGCAGCTCTTGCAAAAGCGGGAAGCGGAGACGCACTAAGTGGCATAATCATCTCTTTACTCGCTCAAGGCTACACTACGCTTGATGCGGCTATAAGCGGTACTTTGGCACATGCTTTAAGCGTGCGAAAATCAAAGCGAAACAACTACTCGATAACTCCTAAAGATATCATAAAAGGGCTTAAATGGTTACGAAAAAAATAGCGGTTTTATTTAGCGGAAGCGGTTCAAATTTAGAAGCTATCCTTCAAAGAGTTCATAATAAAATTTTTAATGACATCAAAATCCAAGCCGCGCTAACAATCACAAACAAAGCTAACGCTTACGGTATAGAGCGAGCTCGTAAATACGGGCTTGAAAGCGTGATTATAGAACATACGAAATTTAGTTCGCGCGAGGAATTTGATGCAGCGTTAGTTAGTGAGATTAAAAAGCATGATATTGATTTAACGGTTCTTGCGGGATTTATGAGGATTTTAACCCCTATTTTTACGACTAACGTAAAAGCCATCAACCTTCATCCCTCGCTTTTACCGCTTTTTAAAGGGGCTCATGCTATCAAGGAGAGCTTTGAAAGCGAGATGTTAGTAGGGGGCGTTAGCGTGCATTATGTAAATGAAGAGCTTGACGGCGGGAAGCTCATAATGCAAAGAGCTTTTGAGAAAACAGATGGTATGAGTCTTGAAGAATTTGAGGCAAAAATCCACGCCATAGAGCATGAAATTTTGCCTGAAAGCATAGTAAAAATTCTTTGTAAATAATATAGTAGTATTTAATTTTATTCGATTGAATAGATAAAGGATCAATTATGAAGATAAAGCTAAAGAATATAGGAATGCTCAATGAAGCAGAATTTTAAGTAGGAAGTTTAACTATAATTTGTGGCGAAAATAATACCGGAAAAACTTATGCTACTTATAGCTTATACGGTTATTTGGATTTTATCAGAGAAGCTAATGTTGTAGGTATTTTTAAGTATTGATGAAGATTTTAAACGGCATTAATATGGATGATTGTAGGCTTGAGATGTCAATACAATCTTTGGAAAATATTTTAATTAAATATTCAAATTTAATGTTTGATGTATATAAGAATAAATTTGCAGAAATTTTAGCAGGCAAAGATGGTGATTTTAATAATTCTTTTTTTAAAGATGATTCTATAGAACAAGTAATTGGATTTTTAAAAAGGGGCAACAAAGTAGCAGTTGAAAATTATTTTTCCCATTCGCCTAAATTTGACTTCCACTACATAAACAAAAAACAATTGTTTTTAATTTTGAAAAAAATAGAAATATTTTTGTTAAAAATACAAGTAATGATTTGTCAAAATATGCATCAATAGAAACTATTGTATTGTATATATAGTAGGCAATGTCCAAACCCTTTTATAATCAGTGCTGAAAGAACAGGTGCTTCAATGTTTCAAAAAGAACTTGATGTAAATAAATCGGAAATAGTAGAAGAGATTTCAAGAGCAGATATAAAAGACATAAAGGATATCGCTTTTAAGCTCCTTACACAAAGATATTCTAGGTATCCAAAACCTGTTAAAGATAATATATATTTTATTAGAGATTTAGGTGAAATTTCGAAAATTATGAGTTTTATAAGTAAAAATAAAGATGATATCTTAAATAAAACTATTTTAAATTTACTTTATGAGATAGTTGGAGGAAAATATATAGTAAGTCAAGAAGGGATAGAATTTGCACCAGGTGCAAAAAAGAGGATAACAAAAGGAAAAGTTACTATACAAAGGGCATCAAGTTCTGTTAGATCACTTTTGATGCTAAATTACTATATATTACATGCGGCGAGAAAAAATGATATCTTGATGATAGATGAACCTGAGCTTAATTTGCATCCAAATAATCAAATTTTAATGGCTAGGCTTTTAGTCTTGCTTGTGAATGCAGGAGTCAAAGTATTTATAACTACTCATAGTGATTATATTTTAAGAGAGATTAGCAATTGTATAATGTTGAACAGCTTAGATGAAAAACAAATAGATAAAATTAAAAATAAAGGTTACGCAAAAGAGTATAAATTATCGCCAAAAAAAGTAAAAGCATATTTGGCTGAAAATAAAAAAGGTAAAAATATTTTAAGTAATGTGAATGTAAATAATCATGGAATTTTTATAACTACATTTGATTATCCTATAGACACCCAAAATGAAAACCAAGGCTTGATTTTTGAAGAGCTTTTAAAAAGTGATAAAAATGACAAGTTCTGAATTGAAAAAATTTAAAAATTCCTTACATGATTGCTTAAAGCCTACTGTTATAAATAGTACATTTATTATCAAAGAACAAGAGATAAAAAGTTCAATAAAAGAGTTACGATTAACTTTCAAAAATAAAGATGATGTTTGTATTGTAACGCAAGATCCAACAAACTGCCCATCTATCACTAATATATTTAGCCAAAAGCAAACGCTTAATTCTTGTGATTTTATAGTTTTTTTATTAAAAAATACTGCAAAAATTTATTTTTGTGAAATTAAATCTAGTCTAAGTAAAGAGAATTATGAAAAAGCCATAGCTCAGATAAAAAATTCAGAAGTGTTCTTTAAGTATATATTAGAGTCTTATTGCTTAAATTTTGATACAAAAATGGAAATTGAGGAAGTAGAGTATTGGTTAATTTACCCTAGCAATATGTCTCAAAAAATAGACAAAAGACAGTTTGATAAAGTCTTGATCGAAAAGAAAATAGAAATTAAAGATGGAGTTTTTGCTACAAATAATGGATATGATTTTTTTAATGATAAATAAAAAGAGAGCATGCTCTCTTTTTATTTATTTACTATAAATCCTCCGCCAAATGCTCTGTAAACACCAACTGCCGAATTTATGGAATTTAGTTTGGCGTTTGCGTCCTGCAATCTAGTCGATAACAAATTCCTTTGAGCGTCAAGTAGCTCTAGGTGGCTGCTGTAGCCTTCGTCAAATTTGCTTTGAGCGATATTATAAATTTTTTGCTGAGAGCTTAAAAGGTCGCTAATCTCAGCTTGAGATCGCTTGGCGTTTTCTCTGTTTGTAAGAGCGTCTTTTACTTCGCTTAGGGCGGTTTTGATCGTTTTTTCATAGTTTAAAGCCGCTATTTGCTCGTTTGTTTGAGCTATTTTTACATTGTTTTTAGTTCTGCCGTAGTCAAATATTTTTTGAACTAATGTAGCGCCAAAACTCCATGTATTGGCATTGTTTTTAAAAATATTTTTTAGATTGTCGCTTGAGTATCCAAAAAATCCCGTTAGCGAAATCGTCGGGAAATACTCAGCCTTTGCTACGCCGATTAGGGCATTAGTCGCCTTTAAGCTCTCATAAGCGCTTGCTACATCGCTTCTTTGAAAGAGTATATCAGAGCTGATTCCGGCTTTTATTTCAGGCTCTTTTGGTAGATTTTTCGAGCTTTTTATGGAGCTTTTTAAAATTTCGTCGTTTGTTTTACCGCTTAAAATGCTTAAAGATGTGATTAGCGAACTTTTTTGATTTTGAACGTCTATGAGGTTTACTTTAGCACTTTGCACGGCGGCTTTACTTTGCAGATAAACTACCTCGTCTATAGCGCCTAATTCAAACTGCGAGTTTCTAAATTCAAGAGTATTTTCATAGTTTTTAACCGTGTCTTTTAAAATTTGCTCTTTCATATTTAAAGAAACCAGCGTGAAGTAGCTTTGCGCCACAATAGAGCTTATGCTAAGTCTTGCCGTATCGTAGTCAAATTTGCTCATTTGCAGGCTTGATTTAGCCGCTTCTATGCTGTTTTTAACTCTACCCCAAAAATCAATCTCATAATTTAGCCCCAAAGATATAGAGTCAATCGTCTGCTCGCCACGTATTTGACCGCTGTTTTTGGTTCTGTTTGTGCTGACGTTTAAATTTACGTTGGGTAAAGTATCAGCCTCTCTTACTCCAAGCGTTGCCTCTGCTTTTTGCAAATTTAAAAATGCGATTTTAAGATCTATGTTGTTGTTAAGAGTGTCGCTTATAAGAGCATTTAAATTTTCATCGCCGAATTCCTCCCACCATCTGTCTTTTATATCGCTCGTAAATTGATAAGTCGCTTCAAATTTCGTATCTACATTGGGCAAGTCGGGTCTAAACGAGCAGCCCGCAAAAAATATTGCAGCGATGATTATGATGAGATTACGCATTGGCTACCCCCTGTGTTTTTGGCTTTTTGTCCCAAAATTTGTTGTTTAAATTTTCAAGCAGATAGTAAAACATCGGTATGAAAAACAGCGCTATAGTGGTTGCCGCTATCATGCCGCCTATAACTCCCGTACCAAGCGCATGACGAGAAGCCGCACCCGCTCCCGTGCTGATAACCATAGGAAAAACTCCGAGCGTAAATGCGATAGATGTCATTACTATCGGGCGAAATCTTAGCCTTGCAGCATTTACCGCAGCTTCAAAGACGCTCTTTCCGTTTTGGCGCTCTTGCATTGCAAATTCCACAATCAATATCGCGTTTTTAGCCGATAGTCCGATGAGTAAAAGCAGACCTATTTGAAAATATATATCGTTATGCAACCCTCTTAGCCAAGTGGCTACTAGCGCGCCAAATACGGCAAAAGGAACCGCGGTAATAACCGCAAGCGGTATAAGCCACCTCTCATACTGTGCGGCTAGGATTAAAAACACAAACACCATGCCGAAAGCAAATGCTACCGCGCCCGTGCCTTGTGAGCTAACCTCTTGAAAGGCGCTTCCCGACCAGCTTATGGAGTATTCGTCACTTGAGAGATTTTGCGCAACCACTTCACTTATGGCCCTTATCGCATCGCCTGAAGTGTATCCCGGCTTTGGATCGCCTAAAATTTTAGCCGCAGGAAAGAGGTTAAATCTATCGACTATATCAGGCCCTACGCTTCTTTTTAGAGTAACGAGTGAATTTAGAGGTATCATCTCGCCAGAATTTGACTTAACGAATATGTTTCTAAAGTCCTCAGGCGAATTTCTATATTTATCTAAAGCCCTTACTTGAACGTCGTAGGATTTGCCTAGCATGTTAAAGTCATTTACGTAGTATGAGCCGACAGTTGCAGCTATCGTGCTAAATATATCAGGCTCGCTTACTCCAAGGAGCTTTGCTTTTTGCTTATCTACGCTTATATTATACTGCGGATAGGTTGTTTCAAGCGTAGTTCGCACACTGGTAAGCTCAGGACGTGCATTTGCCGCGGCGACTATCTTAAGGGCGTCTTTTTCTATTTCGTCGTAAGTCTTACCCGTTTTATTAAGTAGATACATCTCAAATCCGCCCGTGATACTAAGCCCTGTTATCGGCGGGACATTGACGACAAAGGTCATAGACTCTTTTGAACCCCAAAATATCTTATTAAATTGCCCTACTAGCGCACCTGCCGAGCTATCAGGACTCTTTCTTTCGCTCCAGTCTTTTAGTCTGATGAAGGCTACGGCTGAATTTTCTTTAAGTGCGCCGGCAAACATATCATATCCTACAAGCCCTGTTACAAATTCGATGTTTGGATTTTTGGTAAATGCGCTGCTTATGTCCTTCATCTCCTTTTTTGTCCTATCCATTACCGAAGCCGGCGGAAGAGATGTGATAGCTATGATCGATCCTTTATCCTCTGATGGCACTAGGCTTGAAGGAATTTTATTAAACAGCGTAAATATAGCATATCCCATTATGGCTATGATGATGAAGCTTGGGATTATATGACGCAGGACTTTAGCTACTCCTGCGCTGAAAATTTTTGTACTCCAGTCAAAAAAGTCATTAAATTTTTGCACAAACCAAAACGGCTTTGACTCTTGCTTTTTAAGCATTACAACACAAAGCGCAGGCGTTAGAGTAAGCGCCACAAGACCTGAGATACAAACCGAAACAACAAGAGTTAGCGCAAACTGCCTTTGTATAACGCCTACAAAGCCCTCCATAAAAGCAACCGGGATAAAAACAGCCGATAAAACAAGCACTATGGATATAACGGGCGCAAAAATTTCCCCCATAGCCTTAACGGTAGCGTCCCTTACGCTTATATCTTTTTCTTCGTGTAAAATTCTCTCCACGTTTTCTATGACGATAATCGCATCATCCACGACTATGCCGATAGCAAGCACGAGAGCAAAAAGAGTTATCAAATTTATCGTAAAGCCCATCGCATAAAGCCCCGCAAATGTGCCTATGATAGAGACGGGAACGGCGATCATAGGTATGATTGTGGCTCTAAAACTCTTTAAAAACATATATATAACTACCATTACGAGTATCATCGCCTCTATAAAGGTCTTTATAACCTCATTTATCGACACCTGTATAAATTCGGTAGGATTGTAAGAAACGTTATGCTTAAAGCCCGCAGGAAAGGTTTTTGCTAGCTCTTCAAGTCTTTTATTGACCGCGTTAGCCGTAGCTAGAGCGTTTGCGCCGTTTTGCAAAAAGATTAGCATAGGAACCATCTTTTCGCCGTTTAGCATACCTTCAAAGACATAGCTCTTTGCTCCAAGCTCGACTTCGGCTATATCCTTTAGCTTTAGCACGGTGCCTTCTTTTGAAGTTCTTATGATGATATTTTCAAATTCCTGAACGCTTTTTAATCGCCCCTCCGGTCTAATGGAAAAGACATAAGGGTTATCGGTAGTATTTGGCTGCTCTCCGATTTTACCAGTTGCGTATTGTTTGTTTTGTTGATTTATCTGGGCTATAACCTCGCTTGTTGAGATGTTAAATTTCGCAAGCAGATCGGGCTTGAGCCAAATTCTCATGGCATAGTCTTTATTGCCAATTACCGCGGTGTCGCCTACGCCGTCTACTCTTTTTATCTCGTCTTCTATATTTGCAAGCACGTAGTTGTGCATCTTAATGATATCCATATCTTCGGAGGTAAAAGTGATAACTTCAAGTATGCTTGAGCTTCTTTCCCTTACCGTTACGCCTCTTTGCTGAACTTCACTAGGAAGCTTTGCAAGAGCCGCTTGAACGCGGTTGTTGACATCGATTGCGGCTTGTTTTGAGTCAGAGCCTATCTTGAAATATACGTTTATGCCCATAGTGCCGCTTGAACTTGAAGTGCTTTGTATATAAAGCATATTTTCAACGCCGTTTATCTGATCTTCGATAGTAGTTGCAACCGAATCCGCAATGGTTTGCGCATCAGCTCCCGTATACACCGCGCTTACTGAAATTTGAGGCGGGGTAAGTTGCGGATACTCTTCTACCGGCAGACCTTTAATCGCCATTGCGCCTGCTATTACTATGATTATAGATACGACCGTAGCAAAGATCGGTCTGTCTATAAAAAATTTAGAAAACATCTAGTTTTTCTCCTTATCAACTTGCGCGTCCGCTCCCACTCTAATCTTTTTAAAGTTATTTATGATGATCAAATCTCCCTCTTCAAGTCCGCCGCTAACTACCGCATAGTCTTCTTTTTGATATGAAATTTCTATGTTTTTTTGCGTTACTTTTTGATCTTTTAGCACAAGCACGAAGGTATTCATAGCGTCTTGTTGGATGGCGACTTGAGGAATCTTAAATCCGTCTTTTTGATAAAATCCATCCATGACTACGCTTGCAAAAGCTCCCGGCATTAGCTTTGCGTCTTTGTTTTCAAATTCCGCTTTAGCCAAAACGCTTCCTACGTTTATATCCACTACATTATCTATAAAGTTTACTTTGCCTTTAAAAATTTCGCCTCCTGTTTTTAGCGTGGCGTTAGCGCCGTTTTGCGCCCAAGAGCCGCTTTGTACGTTTTTGATTCTATTTAGATTGTCAACATCGGCGATATAAAATTTAACGCTTATCGGATCGATTTTGGTTAGTCTTACAAGCTCTGTTGCACTAGCTGAAACAAACGAACCAACATCAACTAAATTTTCGCCCAAAATTCCGTCAAACGGCGCAACAACTGTCGTATATCCGAGATCTATCTTTGCGTTTTTGGAATTTGCCTTTACGCTTAGCAAGGTTGCGTTTGCGATATCAAGAGTGCTTTTTGCAGAGTCAAATTCCTTCTGGCTTACGGCTTTTTTCTCATATAGTTTTTTTACTCTATTAAATTCGGTTTGAGCGTTTTTAAGAGTTGCGCTCGCTACGCCCACGCTTGCTTCAAGAGCGTCATAGCTTGCCTGATACTTTTCAGGATCGATTAAAAACAGTTTATCGCCTGCTTTTACACTATCGCCTGCTTTAAAATACTGCTTAATAAGAGTGCCTGAAACCTTAGGACGAAGCGTTACGTCTTGGTCGCTTACGATTTTGGCGGGATATTCAAAAGTTATCGGGATGTCTTCTTTTTTGGCTTTTATGATATCTACTTTTGCAGGCGGCATTTGCGGTCTTTGACCTGCGGTATTTGCTTTATCGTCCTTAAAGCAGCCCGAAAAAGATATTAAAATTCCCATTATTAGAGAAAAATTTGCAAGTTTTTTCATATAGTGACCTTGTGATATTTTAGTTTGTGATATTTTGTAATTTAAGTTACAATTATTTTGCGCAATTATATTATTATTCATTTTTTTTGTCAATTAACTTTGGTTTAATTTTTAGATTTACAAACTCCGTTTAAGAATAGATCAACGCAAATTTTAACGTGCTCTTCGCGCTGCTGTTTTGATAAAGTTATATCGCTGTTTAGAAGTACGGCGTTATAGTGATAAGGGCTTCTTACCAGAGCGCAGAATAAGCTTGCGGCAAGATCTGAGTCTATATCTGAAAGCTTAGCTTTGATCTCGTCTCGGTTGAAGAAATCAACTAAAATTTTATGTATCTTATTTAAAATTTGCTCTAAAAACATCTTGCCCAGTGCGGAGTCGTTTTTAAAACCTTCAATTATCATAGTGCGGGCTATATAAGTCGTTTTTCTCTCGCAGATGATATCAAAAAATACAGTTGCGAATTTATGCAAAAAATCCTCAAGCTTATGAGAGAGTTTTAGATCTATCTTTTCGTCGATTTCGTTACAAAATTCATCTATGCTTTTATCTACTATCGCCTTAAAAAGACCCTCTTTGTTCTTAAAAAATTTATATATACTTGCAAGCGAGCCTCCGCTTTTGTCGATGATATCGTTTAAACTGGTGTTTTCATAGCCTTTTTCTAAAAATAGCTCAAGCGCGACTTGTGTTATTTTTTCATATCTTTCGTGACCACGTTTTGACATTTTTGTCATGGCTATTCCTTGCGAGTTTAAATTTGGCTTTTACTATATCATTAAATTTATAAATTTAAGATTTAAATTCATTATTGTTTAGGATAGACAAATATCGTCTCTCTTTCAATGCTTATTTTCTCTTTTTCGTCTTTTGCGTAAGCGTTTATCTTGATATGTATCGGCGCATCGTTTTTATCGCTTAAGTTTAAATTTTTAGAGGTTAAAACGACTACCACTTTCTTTTTCGCTCCGCTTTTTAGCTCGATAGGCTCTTTAGGGCGTGTTATTTTTATATTGGTGTCATTTACGTCAAAGTAATAGCTATGATCTTTATTGTCGGTATTTTGGAATAAAAACGTATATGCGTTTTCGATTTCGCCGTTGTCTTTTATCTTATATAGTTCGCTCGTGCGATTTATGTTAAGCAGCATGTATTCTTTTTTTGTGCTCATGAATGCCAAGATGACAGTAGTAGCGGCGATAACAGCCATATAAGCGATCGTTCTAAATCTTAGATAATTAACCTTTTTGCCGGATTTTAGCGAGTTGTCGCTCGTCCAGTCTATAAGCGTCTTTTTGCCAAGCTTGCCCATGACTTTACTACACGCATCCACGCATTCAAGGCAATTTATGCACTCAAGCTGCATACCTTTTCTTATATCTATATGAGTAGGGCAAATTTTAACGCATGCCTCACATCCCGTGCATTCGTTTTCAGGCTCTGGCGGTTTTTTCCAAAGCTTGATGTTTTTATCGTAAATTTTACCGCCTCTTTGTTCGTCATAGATAACTTGTATCGTATCTTCATCAAACATAACCGATTGAATTCTCGCATAAGGACAGACATATATGCAAAATTTCTCCGCCAACCAAACTACGTCAAATACTATAAACGCCGTTATAAAAAACCAAATTCCCATTAAAAATTTATGCTCCCCGGCATTTTTAACGTAGTTTATAAAATCCTCGGGCGGCACAAAAAACCATAAGAAATTTGCCGCAGCCAAACAGGCTAAGACCGACCATATAACTACACCTGCAAATTTTTTGAAATTTTGCCCTTCTATAGGCTTTTGTTTATTGTTCGTATTTTTGCGAAGCTTTAAAATTTTAGTTTGGATTAGATCACGATAAATCACGCGAAATATCGTTTGCGGACAGCTCCAGCCGCACCAAACCCTTCCGCCAAGGGTTGTGAGAAAAAATATAGTAAGAAAAAATATGATAAGCACAAATGGCATCAGATAAAGCTCTTGCGTGTCAAAGCTGTTAAAGAGCAGATGGAGTTGCTTTTTGTCAAAGCTTAGCAAGAAGAAGTGATTGCCGTTTATCTTAACAAAAGGCAAGATAAGCGCGATACAGGTTAAGATTGCGTAGAACATATAACGCTTTTTAGCGTAGTTCGGATTGTTTTTTAAATTTTGCTCGCTCATAAAAATCCTTTTGAAATTTGAAAACAGTAAGTTACAAAATAATTATATTTTTTGCTAAATTATAATTTTAAACTTATTAAATATCTATTAATTAAGCTTTTATGCTTTGTTTTTTATAATTTAGCTGAAAAATTTAAACAGGAGGCGGAATGAAAAAGTTATCAAGAAGAGAGTTTTTAAAAACAGGCTTTGCGGCAGCTTCTATCAGTGCCGTAGGTGCTATGAATTTAAGCGCGAACGATCAGACAAACGAGATCAAATGGGACAGTGAATTTGACGTACTTATCGTAGGAAGCGGACTTAGCGCGAATGTCGCGGGTATCATAACCGCAGAAGCTGGACTTAATACCGTGCTAATTGAAAAGATGTCTCGAACCGGCGGAAATTCCGTGATATCTCAGCTTGATTTTGCTTGTGTAGGATCAGATGTGCAGGTTAATGCGGGCATTAAGGATTCGGTCGAGCTTTTTATCAAGGATCTAAATAAAGCCGGTAGAGGCTTTAACCACATCGACCAAACTCGCAGAATCGCTGAAAATTCAAAAAGGGCGTATGAGTTTATGAAAGCTCGCGGCGTAAAATACGCAGACAAATTAAAGCATCTTGGCGGACACAGCGTAGCAAGAAGCCTAGAGACAGTAGATGGCGGCGGAGCGTGCATACAAACTCTTAATGCGCACTTTGAAAGCAAGGGTGGAAAAACTCTAAAAAGAGTAAAAGCCGACGAGATAATCAAAGATCAAAACGGCGTAGTTATCGGGCTAAAAGTAAAAGAGGATTATAAATTCGAGAGAAAACTCAAAAACGATGACGCTCAAAACACTTCAGGAGAGGTTAAATTCTATAAAGCTAAAAAAGCCGTTATCTTTGCCAGCGGAGGATATTCTGCGGATAAGGAGTTTAAATTTATCCAAAATCCAAGACTCTCTTTGGCTAATACCCCTTCAAATGCAGGCGCAACGGCGGGAGCTCTTAAGATAATGCTAAAAGCCGGAGCTACGCCCGTACAACTTAGCCTCGCGAGATATTCGTTTGGAATTCCTACAGAGGATTTGATATTTTCTATCATAGTAGATGGCAAAAACACAAAACGTTTTATGAACGAGGACGGCGATAGACAAACTCTGTCAAACAATATCTTAGAAAATATGCAAAATAATGATTCGACACTCTTTCCTGTAATTATTTTTGATAGTGTCGGCTTTAATTCAAGTCACGATCCAAAGCGTCTTGAAGGATTTATAACCAGCGGAAAGCTTAAAAAATTTGACACGCTTGAGGATCTTGCGCAGGAATTTAAGCTAAATTTGCAAACTTTAAATAGCGAAATAGAAAAATATAATAAGCTAATAAGCGAAAAAGCAGATACCGACTTTAAGAAAGATCTAAGCAAAAAGAGCGTTGCGCCGATAGCAAAAGCGCCGTTTTACGCTATCTTGGGAGCGCCGGGTATAAGCTACACTCAAGGCGGTGTTAGAACGAATTTAAATTTTGAAGTTCTTAGCGTTTATGATGATAGCCCTATTAAAAATCTATATGCGGTTGGCGAAGCTACGGGCGGAGTTCACGGCTATAGTAGGCTTACAAGCTGCTCTGTGCCTGATTGCATAACTTCTGCTATGATAGCGGCCGAGCATATAGTAAAGTAAAACGGTGATATGCGAGCTAAATTTAAACGATAGTAGAATTTGGCTCAAATTTTGAAATTTAATAAAATTTAAGTATAATCGCACTCTATTTTATATCGAAAGGTGGTGAGGGTCGTGCCGGGAATCAAGGTACATCCTAATGAGTCTTTTGACGAAGCGTATAGGAAATTTAAAAAGCAAGTCGATAGAAATCTTATCGTAACGGAAGTTCGCGCAAGAAGATTTTTCGAGCCTATGACTGAAATTCGCAAAAAGCAAAAAATTTCAGCTCGTAAAAAAATGCTTAAACGTCTTTATATGCTTAGACGCTACGAGTCAAAACTCTAACCAAATTAAACTAACTAACTTCGTGTTAGTTAGTTTAACTTCTTTATTAGCCTAAATTTGCCATAATATCTGCATTTTTAAAGAAAAGGAAATTTATGCGTAAGTTATCCGTTAGCGAAGCCGCCGAAGTTTTAGGTATAACAAAAGAGGCGATTTATAACAGGATAAGACGAAAAAGTTTAAAATCAATCGACGAAAATGGCGTTAAATACGTTTTAATCGAAGATGATAAGTCCACTAACGAGCCACAAACAAAATCTAAAACAACCAAGCCGAGCACTAAAAAATCTACAAAAAATGTTAGTGAAAATTTAGGCGAAACGACAGAAGAAAAAAGCGAATTTATCAAATTTCTACTAATGCAGCTTGAGGAGCTAAAAGAGCAAAATAGAAATTTGCAAGAGGATAAGGATCGTTTGCATGTTCAAAAAGAGGAAATTTTAATCGCTAATAAAGATGAAATATCTGAAATTTATAAAGAGCGAGACGAGAAATTTAGATATTTTTTACAAATGCTTGAGCGCCCGCTTTTAGCAAGACAAAACGGCGAGTATATCCGCCCTATCGATGTGGAATTTGATGAAAGCGAAGAGGTTCACGAAACTCAAGCTTATAGTGAATTTAAAAGCAAAGAAAAAGATGAAACCAAGAGCAAAAAGTGGCTCAGCTTGAGCGAGTTTTTAAATGGATTAAATTCAAAAAACAAAAAGAAAAAAAAGATACAAAAATTGATCATTAAAAATATCGGCAAGTCGAAATTTATCAAATTTAAAGACGGCGTGATATGGGTAAGAAACGAAAAATCAATAAAACAGATAGTAGGTGAAATATGAAAAGAATCAAAAAAATAGCGACTTATGCGGCTGTTGGCGGATTTGGCGCGATAGTTATGGCAGGACTTGCCGGATGCAGCGGTGGAGGAGAAGATCAAAGCGTAGTGCGTGAGGATACTCAAGCGCAAGGAGCGTTTGTTATCATCGAAGAGACGGCGAAAGGGTCTTATAAGGTGCTTGAAGAGTATCCAAGCAGCGAAACCAGAGTCGTGTTAAAGCAGCTTGATGGCACTGAAAGGGTGCTAACAAAAGAGGAGATGGATAAGCTAATCGCCGAAGAAAACGCTAAGATCGATAACGGCACTTCAAATTTGACAAAGCCTGATGCGCAGCTTAGTAGCGGTGGGCTTAGTCTCGGCGAGACATTACTGGCTTCGGCTGCGGGCGCTATTTTAGGAAGCTGGATAGGTAGCAAACTGTTTAATAACCAAGGTTTTCAAAACCATCGCCAGAGCGCTTATAAAAATCCTTCAACTTACTCAAGAAGCGTTGATAGCTTTAATAAAGCCAAGGCTACAAGCTCGGCGAGCAAGCCTGCGGGCGGCAAGAGTGGATTTTTCGGTAGCGGAAGCAAGACCAATCAATCAGTAGGTGGATGATGATAAATTTAAAAAAAGTTAAGCCTTTAGATAAGGCGTTTTTAGAAAGCATAGGCTTTGCTTGGCATACCGATAGTGACGATAGCTCCTATATTGCAGATGAGCTTGTGGAAGTTAGCGAGCAGGAGGCTGAAGCCTACTATGAGGCGGCAAACGAGCTATACGATATGTTTGTAACCGCAGGCCAGCATATAATAGATAATAACCTCTATCACGAGGTTGGCATACCTTTTAACCTTGTCGATCTCGTAAAAGAAAGCTGGGAAAACGAGGTTCATTGGCATCTTTACGGGCGATTTGACTTGGCAGGTGGACTTAACGGAAAGCCGATAAAACTAATCGAATTTAATGCCGATACGCCGACTGCGATATTTGAAACGGCGATCATCCAATGGGCGATTTTGAAATTTAACGGCATGGATGAGAGCTCGCAGTTTAACGATCTTTACGAAGCTTTGAAAGAAAATTTCAAGCGTCTTGTAACACTTAGCGAGGATACAAGCGAATTTAGCAAGCTTTATGAGGGTTGGAAAATTCTCTTTAGCTCTATTGCCGGCAGTGTTGAGGATGAACAGAGCGTAAAACTACTTGAATATATCGCTAAAGAGGCGGGATTTCATGCGGATTTTGCCTATGTCGATGAGGTTGAATTTAACGATGAAGAGGGTATATTTAAGGGTGGCGAAAATTACGAGTACTGGTTTAAGCTAATTCCATGGGAAGATATCGCCGTGCAGGAGGGCGAACTTGCATTAATTCTTAAAAATATAATGGCAAATCAAAGAGCCATTATCTTAAATCCTGCTTATACGCTGATGTTTCAAAGCAAGGGAATTTTAAAAATTCTTTGGGAGCTTTACCCAAATCATCCGCTTTTGCTTGAGGCTTCAGACAAACCGTTAGTAAGTAAAAAATGCGTTAAAAAGCCTATATTTGGGCGTGAAGGAGCAAACGTTAGCATTATAGAAGCTGACGGAAGTGTTAGTGTTAGCAGTGATGGCGAATACGGCGCAAACAGAGCCATATATCAGGAATTTTACGAATTTAACAAAGACGAAAGAGGTGATAGTTATCAGGCGGGAGTCTTTTTTGCTTATGAGGCTTGCGCGCTCGGGTATAGAAAAGGCGGAGAAATTTTAAACAACGCTTCTAAATTCGTGGGACACTACATAAAGGGGTAAACATGAAAATAGTCTGCCTTGATGCTTCAACTTTAGGAAGCGACGTTAGCCTTGATGTTTTTGCTAAATTCGGCGAGTTTGTAAGCTATCATAAGACCGATAAAATTGAGACTATAGAGCGTTTAAAGGGTGCCGATGTCGTGATAACTAACAAAGTTATAATCGACCGTGATGTTATGGATGCAACGAATTTAAAGCTCATTTGCATAAGTGCAACCGGCATGAATAACGTTGATCTAGACTATGCAAAAGCTAAAAACATAGCCGTTAAAAATGTCGCAGGCTACTCGACTAACAGTGTTGCGCAGCATACTTTTGCTTGTTTGTTAGCGTTAGTAAATCGCATTAAATTTTATGATGATTATGTGCAAAGCGGCGAGTGGGTAAAGAGCGAAATTTTTACGAATTTAGATAGGTCTATCGGCGAGATAAGCGGCAAGAATTTCGGCATCATAGGACTTGGTGAGATAGGACGAAGCGTGGCTAGGATAGCTATGGCTTTTGGCGCAAACGTGAGCTACTACTCAACAAGTGTAGCAAACGATAACGCCGAGTTTAAAAGGCAAAATTTAGACGAGCTTTTAAAGAGCTGTAATATCGTAAGCATACACGCTCCTCTTAATGAAAAAACACGAAATTTAATCTCTTCTAAAGAGCTAAATTTGATGAAAGAAGGCGCAGTGCTTATGAATTTCGGACGTGGCGGGATAGTCGATGAAAGCGCACTTGCTAAGGCGATAGACGAGCGAAATTTAAAAGCCTGCATAGATGTGCTTGAAAGTGAGCCGATGAGGCAAAATCATCCGCTTTTAAGTATCAAAAACAAAGAAAATTTGATAATCACTCCGCATGTTGCATGGGCGAGCAAAGAGGCGCGCGAGAAGCTCATAAATTTGATAGTAAAAAATATAGAAGATTTTATAAAGGAGAGTTAAATGGCTAGCGAACATAGCTTTGATATAAGTGCGCAAGTTGATCTGATGGAGGTAAAAAACGCACTTGAAACCGCCAAAAAGGAAGTTGCCGCAAGGTATGATTTTAAAGGCATCGCCGCTGAAATAGAGCTAAACGAAAAGGACAAATTTATCACTCTTCTTAGCTCAAGTGATAATAAAATCGACGCGTTAAAAGATATCGTCATCTCAAAGCTTATCAAGCGCAATATACCGCCTGTGGCGGTTAGCGAAACCAAACGAGAAAGCGCAAGCGGAGGCAATATAAAAGCCACTCTTAAGCTAAACGACACACTTGATAGCGATAACGCAAAAAAGATCACAAAGGCAATAAAAGACGCCAAACTAAAAGTAAGCGCCGCAATAAGAGGCGAAGAGGTGAGAGTAATCGGCAAGTCGATTGACGATCTGCAAGAGTGTATAAGGATAGTTAAGGGCTTAAACTTAGAGCTTCCAATTAGTTTTAAAAATTTAAAATAATTTTTTGCTTAAAACGGAAGAGTTAAATTTAAGAGTGATTTTAAATCTGAGATATCTATAAAAAAATGAATTTATAGCAAAGCAAGATATCGTAAGTGGCTATCTTGGAGTAGGTTTTATAAGATCAAATTTTATCCGGATTGTAAAAGCTTTTAGAACAAATTTGATTTTTATTTTGGCTCTAAATTTATTACAATATAAATTATAAGGCTTGAAATTTATAGATTTTAGAAAATAAGCCGTTGATACAAGATATATAAAATTTTGATTTTATATATGTAAAATTAGCACTTGGCGGTTGTTTTATAGATCAACGTGATAAATAAAAAGAAGAAATTAATAAAATTTTAGGTACTATTTAAAGTTTAAAAAATATTTTAGTTAGGATAATTAATTATGGGTTTTAAGAATATTATAGAGAAATTTGCAGTTAATTATGCTCATAATTCTATGCAAAAGTCACTTTATAACGGACTAAATATAAACATTTTGGATAACAAATTTAACAAAATTCCAAAGCCTGATACCGAATATATGCTATATGCGCACGTGCCGTTTTGTCACACGTTTTGTCCTTACTGCTCTTTTCATAAATATCACTACGAACAAGAGCTTGCAGTGCATTATTTTGCAAATTTACGCGAAGAGATGAGACAGGTTAAAGAGGCGGGATTTAACTTCACGTCGATGTATGTCGGTGGCGGAACCACACTTATAAATGAACCTGAACTTGAAAAGACGCTTGTGCTTGCAAAAGAACTCTTTGATATCAAAGACATATCCTGCGAGAGCGATCCAAACCACATAGAGCCTGAAAATTTAAAGAGATTTCAAGGACTGATCGACCGTCTAAGTGTAGGCGTGCAAAGCTTTAGCGATGACATCTTAAAAAAAGTAGCCAGATATGATCGCTTTGGCTCAAGCGAAGTGTTGCAAGAAAAGCTGAAAAGGGCTATGGGAGTACTGCCTACGATAAGCCTTGATCTTATCTTCAATCTTCCAAATCAAACCAAAGAGCAGCTTTTAACGGATATAAAAATCGCAAAATCAATTGCTCCGGAGCAGATAACCTTCTATCCGCTTATGAAATCACCCCTTACTCGCGATGCGATAGCCAGATCTCTTGGTGTGGATGACAGTGATAACGAGCGCGAGTTTTATGAGCTAATTTGTGAAAATTTCAGTGATTATCACCAAAGCAACGCTTGGGCATTTGGTCGCGATAATGCAAATTTACGCGATGAATACGTAGGAAGCCACCATGAGTATCTTGGCGTTGGAAGCGGTGCGTTTAGCTTCTTAAACGGAGAGCTTCTCATAAACGCGTTTAACCTGCTTGATTACGGCAGAATGGTTAAAAATCACGAAAGCCCGGTCATCGCAAAATGCAGCTTTACTAAAAAAGATCGCCTTAAATACATATTCTTAACTGAGCTTTTTGACGGTGGAGTCGATATAACTAAATACAATGAATTTAACCGTGCAAACATCCATAAAGAGCTCTTTGTCGAGCTAAATTTGCTTAAACTTGTAAATGCTATCTATGAAGAAAACGGAGTGATTAAACCTACGTTTTTTGGTAAGTATATCTGCCTTGTTTTGATGCGCGATTTTTATGCGGGTATGGATAAGGTTAGAGCGATATTTAAGGATGATGCAAAGATTAAGCGAAGCAAAAAATTACGCATAATGGAAGAAAACACCGAGCCAAATTTCGATAACTCGGTCATCTCGCCAAAGGCTGCAGTTTAAAAGTTAAAGTTCAAATTTGAGAGATTTGCTCAAATTTGAACTTTAACTATACAAGAAATATGCAATTTTATACTAGATTTTATTTTAAGAATATTAAACAAACTTCTAAATTGTAAAATATTTTATAGCTGTGATTAATCAAACAAGTTGCTATAAAATATCAATTTTATTTTTTGTGTAAAAACTTTTTATCTTTATTCTTTTTAGAATTTAAAAAATGACTAAAATTAAGAATATCTATTTCTTTTAGACCAGGTTATCTTATATTTAAAATATAAAAATAAACTTAATAAAATAAATATAATTATTATTTTAAGAAGTTATCTAATATTTATATTAAAAAAATTTAAATATATATTTTAAATTTAATAAATTACATATTATTTCATCTGCTTGGCGTATAAAATACATTATATAAAAATAAAAATATATTTATTAAGAAAATCTTAATAAATAAAGTAATATTATATGCTTAAGTAAACTACAATAAAGTTTAAAATAACTATATTGTAAAAAAGAATTTTTTCATGGAGTTTCTAGTTTTATTATTACTTTTTTATTTCATTGCTTTTACTGTTCAGGTTTGAAAAAATAGGATTTTTGGCCTAAATTACTTGCAGGCTTTTGTCGTTTTAGTCTGCCGCTATTGGGTGCAAGCACACCGTCAGGAATAGGCTTTGATATTGATATGAGTAAATAGTTTTGGGAGAAAAACCATTGGTGGAGCTATTAGTTTTGGCTAGAATCCAGAACTTCTAGAACTGCCAAAATGAAGAATGCAAGATGAAAAAAATTTTAATATTAGTATCCATTACTGCTCTTGTGTTTTGTTTTGAGTTTTATCAAAAGAATAAAAATAGAGCATTTGGAAATTTAAATATATTAAATTTAAGCGGCACAGTCAGTCTAAAAATACAAAATGATAATCCTATAACTACCGATGCAGACAAAAAGCAATTTGCTCTGTATTCTCTTGAAAATGAGTTTTATATTACCGATGAGAATTTAAATAAACTTAAATATAGAAAACACGATAAGTATTTTACGCTTGAGCTTCGAAAAATAGTAAGTGCAAGGTGGTATAAGGATTTGTGTAAAACGATAAGTTGCAACAAATCATTTGTCCGCTATGAGTCTAATGAAAATTTTAGTAAAAAAGAGCAAAATGATAAAAAGAGACACTTGCTTGCAGGATGGAATAAATTTAAAATAAATGAAGATGACAAAGGCAGTTTTTTAACTCTTCTTGCAAAACAAAAGTATATATTAACTTGGAAATACGATTCTAATTCTAATAAATTCATAATAGTTTCCACGCCAAATGATATTTGTTCAGACTGGACTGCAGTAATTTTTGATAGTGCAGACAAAATGATAGTTAAAGAGTATGCTTTTGTTGTTAATGAAAATTTAAATTCAAAAGAAAACAAGGATGTTTTAAAATATTATATTGTCGGCATGGATGCGCGGAGCAAGTATGCCCATTTTTTAAATAAAAATTATTCAACAAATTTAAAAAGAAAAGAGATAGAAAGAGGCGTTTGGGTTTGATAAGGCATCAAATCCTAAGGTTTAGTCGTCAGAGATAATTAATTTTATTTTTTGCAAGAAAGTAAAGAAGATAGAGTTTTTATCTTTGATATAAAACAAGAACTTTTTAAAGGAGAATTTATGCAAAGACGTTCATTTTTGAAGAGTGTTGGTGCCGGACTAGCAGTAGCCGGTAGTTCGCCTAGTCTATTTGGGATGCAACAGTTTGAAGTAGATTTCAAACCAAAATCTTATAAAGGTGAAAATGTCGAATATTATCACTTGACCTGTCCTAGAAACTGTCGTGATGCCTGCGCACTAATAGCTGAAGTAGTGGACGGTAAAATGGTTGGCATAAAAGGAGATCCCAATCATCCACTTACACAAGGAACAGCTTGTGTAAAAGGTTATACTTATGCTATGCATTTATATAATGCAGACCGTATAATGTATCCTATGAAACGTGTAGGCAAAAAAGGCGAAGGGAAATGGGAACGCATAAGTTGGGATCAAGCACTAAAAGAAATAGCAGCTAGACTTACTGAGATAAAAGAGAAATTCGGCAGTGAAGCGCTTACAGAGTTTGTCTATTCAGGAAATGAGGGGCATATCTCTAAAACAATATCTTCTGGAAATTTCTTTGAAAAATACGGCGCGACAAGGTTAGTTCGCAATCCTTGTGATTGGCCTGGACGTGTTGGCACTCCAAGTGTACTTGGCACTATAATTTCAAAAGATATGCTTGAAGTAGATGAGAGTGATATGTATATCAGTTGGGGCTCAAATGAATCCTATACTGCCGTTCATTGGGTGAGATTTGCTCACCGTGTCAAAAAAAGAGGCGGCAAAATCATCGTCGTAAATAGTGTTCGCGTACCTA
This sequence comes from Campylobacter sp. CCUG 57310, assembly GCF_013201975.1. Lineage (NCBI taxonomy): Bacteria > Pseudomonadati > Campylobacterota > Epsilonproteobacteria > Campylobacterales > Campylobacteraceae > Campylobacter > Campylobacter sp. CCUG 57310. Next base: position 1,834,561 of record NZ_CP053845.1, on the reverse strand, counting down.
TGGCAAATCAAGCCGATATGTTTATACAGCTTCGTCCGTCAAGTGACCCTGCGTTTTGTCTTGCAGTATGCAAAGTCTTGATAGAGGAGGACTTGTACGATCATGAATTTGTAGAAAAATATACTATGGGCTTTGAAGATCTAGTGCATGAGTGCTCGTTGTATACCTACGGAGAATTGGCTGATATGTGTGGTGCAAGCGTAGATCAGATCAAAGTTTTTGCTCGTGAATATGCTCATGCAAAAGCGCCTGCGATAATACGTGGAGATGGCGGACAAAGACATTTTAATGGTGCTAGATTAACCCGTGCTATTACTATATTGCCTTGTCTTGTGGGAAGTCTTATTAAACAAGGCGGAGGAATATACTGGGCTTCAGTAGCAGCTTCGCTTAATGGAATTTTTAATTTTAAAAATTGCATGCCCGATCTTGCGCCTCGCGATAAAGATGGCAATAAAATACAACGTCAATCAATAAGCTATGTAGAATTTGGAAAAGGTATTCAAAAAGAAGGTGCCACATATCTTGATAAGCCTATTCCTGTACCTATAAGAGCTTGTATTCACTATAATTCAAATTTAATGGTAACGGCTCCAAATACGAATTTAATTAAAAAACGTTTAATGGATGAAGATTTTTTCTTGGTTGTAATTGATGCGTATGATATAGACACTTGCGACTATGCCGATTATGTGCTTCCGGGCGTCACTTTTATGGAGAGTGAAGATATACAAAACGATCAAGCCTCAGGCTATGTTTGCTATAATGCGCAAAGCGTCAAGCCTCTTGGCGAAGCAAAGACAAATTTAGAATTTTTTAACGCTCTTGCAAAAGCGATGGGTTATACAGAAGAGTGTTTCGATTGGGACAGCGAGACGGTGTGCAGGCGCTTTTTGGATACCGAATTTGCTAAAAAGCAAAATATAACTTACGAAAAGCTTAAAAAAATTGGCTGGATAAAACCACATAGAACACCTGAGAGTATGAAAGATCAGTTTCCTTACTACCCTTACGCCCCGAAAGATAAGTTAGTTTTTGGTACTGAAAGTGGGAAATGCGAGCTTTACTCAAAAGCTTTTAAAGAAGCAGGCTATCATCCTGTCATCGATCTAAAAGATGATTGGGATTATTACAATGAAAAATTCGGTAAAGATTATATAAAAAAATATCCGCTTTATTTCATGACGCCAGGTACTCAACTTCAAGACAACTCAAATTGGGGAAATATGCCTTATATCTTAAAGCGTGTTATTGTCAAGGGTAATGCAGAGTTGTTTATGACGCGTGAAGATATGGAAATTCGCGGCATCAAAGACGGCGATACGGTTGAAGCTACAAACGAAAAAGGAACCGCAATATTTACGGCAATTGAGACTTCACAGATGAAGCCCGGAATTTGCTATGCGTGGAACAATATATGGGTTAAAGTAACCAAATCGCGCACAGGAGCCAATATACTTTGTTCCGACGGAGTGAGTGATTTAGGAAATGGTTCGACTTATACCGCAAGCTTTTGCGAAGTAAAAAAAGCAGCGCATCAAGAAACAGGAGCTTAAAATGCAAAAGAGAAAACTTGGATTTTTATTTGATTATAATTTTTGTATAGGTTGCAAAGCATGTGAAATTTCATGCCAAGTATATCATAACCAACACCCCGATATTAACTGGAGACATGTTGATATGATGTTGATACATGAAGATAGTATAGAAAAAGAGATATTTATCACTCATTCTTGCCATCATTGTGATAATCCTGCTTGTATGGACGTTTGTCCGGTTGGAGCTTATGAAAAGCTAGAAAACGGTATTGTCCAGCCGATTCATGATAGGTGTATAGGTTGCGGATATTGCTTGCTCGGGTGTCCTTATGGGGCTATAACCAAAGGATTTGACGGCAAAGCTCAAAAGTGTAACCTGTGTGCAGAAAAGATTGAACGTGGAGAGGAACCGGCTTGTGTGGCAGGATGTCCGTGCGGTGTATTAAAATTATCAGACACTGAAGTTAGTGACAGTGCAGGCATGGAAAAAGAGATGGTAGGGTTTAAGTATCTGTTTACAAAACCAAATATTCGTTTTTATCCTAGAATGAAACGAAATGAGTTTATTCATTGAAAGGCAGGAAGTGCAAAATTTAAGCTTAGTGCAAACCAAATTAGAACAAAGCCTTTGCGCTGAAGACTTTTTAAGGCGAATTTTCTTGCGGCCATTGGTTGAAGAAAATTTAGAGGAGAACTTAAGTTTAACCGATAACTTCGGTAAAGAGCTAAAAGAGCATGAATTTGTATCTGAATTTTTAAAATGCAAGTATGAAAAAGCCTTGATTGATGAGATTAGGTATGAATTTAATCTTCTTTTTGTCGGTCCTCGTCGCCCCAAAGCTTTACCTTATGAATCAACTTATTTTGATTATAAGACGCTATTTGGTAAAAAAACCATGGAGGTTAGAGGATTTTACGAGGCCGCAGGTCTTAAAGTAGAAGATACAAAATTTGACAAATTTCCAGATGATTTTATCGGATACGAGTTTCAATATCTTTACTTTATGAGCTTTAATGCTTTAAACAAAATTTCAAACGAAAATATGGATGAGTTTTTTGAGATTATTAGACAAAAACAAGAATTTCTTGATTCTCATCCTAAGCAGTGGTTTAGTGAATTTGCAAAGCGTTGCACCGAAGCATCAAATTTGCTAGCTTGGAAAAATTTCGGGGGATTTTTAAATTTATATCTTGAAAAAGAAATTATAAAATTAGCCTCGTTTAGAAAAAGTCTTAATGGCTTCAAAAAATAAAAGGAATTAAGATGCAACAAACAACTTGGGGATGGCTGATAGTCATTTATTTGTTCTTGGGCGGTCTTGGTGCCGGAGCTTTTCTTGGCTCGGCTTTGGCTTACAAAGGATTTTTTGGAAAATTAAATGAAAGATTTTATAAATTCGGATTTTTATTGGCGCCTGTAGCGGTTATAACGGGCACTGTACTTTTACTTTTTGATTTGGCACCTAGTGCGGCAATTAATCCATTTAAAATTATACAGCTTTACACTCAGCCTACTTCAATGATGAGTATAGGAACTTATTTGCTTACTTTTTTCATCATTGTCAGTTTGCTTATATATTTAAAAGCGCTTAAAGCTAATAAAATTTGCGATCATATGCTTATGCTCGGAGTTATTTTGGCTATAGGGGTTATGGGTTATACAGGGCTTTTGTTATATGTTGTTAAAGCTATTCCGCTTTGGGCTAGCATTTGGGTACCGATTATATTTGTTATATCTGCTGTTTCAACAGGAATTAGCGCAAATGCTATAGTTACATTACAAGCAGGACATAGACTAACTCACAGTGTGCATAAATTTCATGCTGTTTTGGTTCTACTTGAGATTATAAGCATAATCATGCTGTTTGCTATAGTCAGTCGTGAACCTGCAGGATTTGCAAGTGTTTCATTTATAACATCCGGCACTTTGGCTCCTGTATTTTGGATAGGCTTTGTTCTATTGGGTTTATTTTTGCCTCTTGTAAGTGCTTCCGGGGTATTTTTGGGAAATAACTGTTGTGTAACTACTGACGGCAATACTTGTCTAGCACATGCAGAGATAAATAGCAGTATCGTAAATGAAATAGCCGTGCTGATAGGCGGTTTTTGCTTAAGAGTATTTATGATTTTTGGAGCTTTTTATATTTTTTAATCTACTTCTCCTTTATTTTAAATTATGCAAGGTAAGGTTATAATTAATCTTACCTTGCTTTTGGAGCTTTTGATTGGAATTTATAGCTTTTAAAGAGAAAAATATTTTACATTATAATTTTTTTGAAGCCAATGATAGGAGCTATAAAGATTTTATAATATTTGCATTTGATGAATTTCAAAGAAAAAATCCAGACTCTTTGTGGTACCTTGATATAGACAATAAATCTTTGAATTCTTATCCAAATTTCACTCAAAAACATCAAATTTGCATATCGCATCAAAATTTTAAAGACAATATTTTTCAGTTTCGTATATCTTGTGAAAATAATGTTTCCAGTCTTGGATATCGTATGTTTTTGAATTTGCTTGGACATGCAGATTTTGTAACAAGCGATATAAATATTCTTGATAATGTTATGTTGGATATAAAGCATACTACACTCAAAGGCTTTGACTGTGTTTCAAAATGCGGGTGGTGGATAACTGATATATGGAGAGATCTTCATCCGATATTAGATGATAGCGATAGCAAAAATTTTATTGAAAATATACTAGATCATGAGTACACAAAACAGATGTTGTTGATGAATGATTTACTCTTAAAAGCTCAAAAAATAGGCGAATTAGATATTTTTCTGGAGCAGTTAAAAAATAGTATCGATTAAATCATTAAAGAGCGATTGTTTTTTAACTTTAAGACTCTGCCAAGATTTGGTACAAATTTTGTTGACAAAACTACTATTACTATGTTTCATTTAAGCCACATGAGCAAAACTATGATAAATCCAATATAAGTAATAAAAGTATCGTGTTTTAATCCGTATCTTGTAAGCATGAGTACCATAAAAAGAAATAGATATAAGAATCTTTTATACTACAAGGACTATTTCTCATACTAAACAAGCACTACGCAAACATCTGCAAGAAGGGCTAATTAATGCAAGATGATTAAAATGTCGATAATCGCCTCTCTTGGGAGAGTTGATATTCAATTTTCTTTATAGTCTATCCTTTAAAATTATCTATTAGAAGCACTGTAAATTTATATATCATCATAAAAATCAGTGCAAAATACTTGTAGCAGTAAATTTTACTACTATGGATTTATTCAGTTTTCAACCATAAGAAAAGCCTCGGCAACAAAAACATCAAAACTATTAAAAGCTCCATTTTGCATATTTTTGTAAAATTTTAATATTTTACAAAAAAATTAATATATTGCTATATTTTTTATTATTTTGAGATTATGTTAAATTTATTAAGAGTTTTAGGGTATTAAATTTTATATATTATTAAATAAAAAGATTAATTGGCACAAGAATTGAGCTTAGAATAAGGAATAAGACCATAGTCTTCTGACTCTACATTATAAAAATCGAGATTTGCGCGCTTTGATAATAAATATTCAAAGCCTTTTATGCTAAGTTCAATGTAAATTTTAAATCTCTCATCTTGTTTGCATATGACACTTTCAAAAAAATGGGAAAAATAAGCAGTGTCTCCAGGATTTGGCTGAAGTGATGTATTTAGCATAAGTTCCATATTGCTTAAAATTTTGAACAACTCATTTGCAGAGGCAAAGTTTCCAAAACGATCATAATAAGGTTGTAAATTTTGTTCGTCAAGGACTATGTGGCGTGTAAGGTTTATATTTATTTGTTTATGTATAACTTCATAAAGTTCTATGGCCGCATTTTGATTATCTACTATTCTTGTTGTCTTGCCATCACAAACTACAAAGCCGTCTTTGATAAAAAACTTTTCATTCTTATAGTAAAACTCAACATTCGATATCTCTTGCTCTATGCGTTTTTTGCGGCTAAAAGGAGTGTATTCCAAAACTCCCATCTTATCAAGTATGGCCGAGCTTTTAACACCGCCGTCTAATTCATGCTGCATGAAATACCTAACAAAAGCCCCTTGTTCTTGATTAAAACTATTCAAATATTCTATTTTATCCAAGTAAGAACACCTGTAAAGTTTAACAAATTCAGGATTTAGTCTGACAGTGATCTCGTCATCAAGATCACTATATTTATCTGTCAAGACGGCGCTGACGTGTTCTATAATGTTCATTTGTTGCTGGATTTTATCCTTTACGAATATGCTGATTTTTACTTGTTCCATTTCATGGAATCTTTTTATAGTTTCAGTTGCACTTTTTGTAATATCCGTTTTAAATTTTTTTGCTAGGTCTGATTTTTTAATTTTAAATGAGAAGTCGCCGTTTTGAAGTCTATTCTGAGAAAATAATAAGTACAAACACTCTTCATATAGCATTAAATGCGAGTATGTTAAAAATACATTATCCACAACTATAACATAATAACATCTTGTGATTTGATAGCGTCTGTTGTTTTTTAAAAATTCAGTGTACAACTTGCCGCTATTAGCAGGATAAATTTTAAAGACATCATATGATTCCAAAAAAATATTTTCCATGACGAGAACCTCAAAGCTATGTTAATGAATTATATTTTAAAATTTATTAAATAAGTTTGAAAAATAAAACATGAGTATTTAATAATCAAAAATAAAATTTATATAAATTTTAAAAGTTTTGTATAAATTGATATTTGCTTAAAACTTTTACTATTGCAATTTTTTATATTAGAAAATATCTAAATTTGACTTATAGCGTAAATTTAGTTTTTGATAATAATAAATTAAGCCAATTATAAAAACTAAAATTTGTTTAGAAATTTTATAATAATTTCTATAGATTGGTTTATTAAAACCCTACTTTTTTCTCTTCGTCAAAGGCGCTTGAAATTTCGCGTTTTATCTCGTTTTCAAAGTCCTTAAGAGTAAAAATTCCATCATCTCTAATGGCAACTTTAAGAGCCGTGTTTTTAAGCACAAGCATGATTTGCGCGCCGCTTAAGTCAAATTTGGCAAGTTCTTTTATATCAAATCCATCTTCAAAGCTCGCATTTTCAGGCATTACTTTTCGCCAAATCGCAAGGCGTGCCGCAAAATCAGGCTTTTTAAATTCTATTTTATAGTCAAATCTTCTTGAAAACGCACTATCAAGACTTTGCAAGAAATTTGTCGTCGCTATCAAAACACCTTCAAATTTCTCAATCTGCTCTAAAAATATATTTTGCATTTGATTGTGCATCTTATCAGCCCCGCTTGAACTCTCCGTCCTTGTGCTTAAGAACTGATCAGCCTCGTTTAGAAGCAGCACTGGCTCGCTCTTGCTCTTAGTGCAAATTTCCTTATACGTATCAAAAATTTTACGCACGTTTTGTTCGCTTTCACCCACGTACTTGCTTAAAATTTTAGAGCAGTCAAAGCTTAAAACCATCTTTTTAAGACTCTTTGCAAGCCCTATGGCGCTCATTGTTTTGCCGGTTCCCGCAGCTCCGTAAAAAATGATCTTAACGTCTATGGCGCGGCGAGATTTGATCCCCCAGCTTGAAAGACGCGTTAAGACTTTTTTATCAACTTGCTTTAAAATCGCATCCATTAGCTCTTTTGTCTTGTCTTTTAAAACTACATCTTCGATACTTGAGGTAGGCTCGATTAGCTCAAAAATATCTTGTTCTTTGACTATGCTGGCAAGCTCAAGTTTTTTGCTTTTTTTCTCGTTTTTAGGATGCATTATGCGCTGCAAAATATCATCATTTATAAAAAAGCTTCGCGTTATGTTTCCAAGCGCGCTTAAAACCTCGTCATAATCAACCAACCCGCTCTCAATTAGCTTTGAGCCCTCATCAAGAAGCGATCTGTTTTTCGCTCTTTGAAACTCATCTCCGCCTAGAATTCCCACAAGAGCGTTTAGATCTCGCATTCCGTCAAATTCGCCTGCATATTCTTCTTTTAAAAGGGTTAAAAAGATAATTTGCTCATTTTCATCAAGCGAATTTTCTTTAAAAATTTGCTCTACGACAAGGGCGATTTTGCTTAAATTTAGGCGTTTTTTTATCGTTTCGCCAAGAGTTTGAATCTCTTTTTGAAGCCTGTTTTTAGCCTCATTTGTGCTATTTGGATCAAAAAGAGCAAGTCTGGCATAAAGCTCGATGCGTAAAAATTGATCTTTAAGGTATTCTAAGTGATCATCGTATGCGGTTATTTGGGGCATTTTAATACTAACATCGCCGTTTTCTAAAATTTTTAAAAACGCCGCAGAGAGTGAAATTTCTACGTGCAAAAGCGTTAGTAAATTTGATTGGTTGGGTTTGGTTTCGGCGGTTTTAAATATACTAAAGCTTTGATTTATCCAGCCGTTATCAATAAGTGATCTGATATCTTCTAAATGATTTAGGAATTTATATCCGCTCTCATCACCAAATATAGCTTTAAGCACGTCATAAACGCTGTTTTGAGCGCTACCGTCTATGTAGGCTTTGCTTAGAAATTGAAGGATTTTAGCCTCATTTTCATTGCAGTTTATGAGCGCGCTTAAATTTGAGTCTTTGGCGTTTGAGCCGATAAATTCAAGAAGATATTTCACTTAGTTCGCCCTTTGCGATTTGATCTTTTAAAACTCGTTTTAAAACCTTGCCCGTAGCGTTTTTAGGCAGTTCTTTTACGAAATGTATATGTTTTGGAATTTTAAAATTAGCCAAATGCTTTTTAAGATGAGCTCTTATGGTTTTTTCATCCGTGCTCATATCGTCTTTAAACTGTATAAACGCCACGACCTCTTCGTCCGCGTGCGCATCGCGTATGCCTACTACTGCCGCAGCCTCGATGGTTTCGATCTTAAACAGAACTTCTTCGATCTCTCTTGGATATACGTTAATGCCTTTTGAAATGATTAAATCCTTTTTTCGATCCACGATAAAGAGATATCCGTCTTCATCGACTTTACCAAGATCGCCCGTCCTTAGCCAGCCGTTCATTATGGTTTCGTCGGTTGCGTCAGGCATATTTAAGTAGCCTTGCATGACACAATCACCCTTTACGATGATCTCGCCCACTTCGCCCACAGACACTTCCATCATCTCGTCATTTACGATTTTTATCTCATATCCAGGCAGCGGAAGCCCAACGCTTGCTATCTTTTGTCTATTGCTTGGGTTTATCGCGACCGCAGGCGAACACTCGCTAAGACCGTAGCCTTCAAGAAGTTTTGCGCGCGGAAATTTCTTTTTAAAGTCAATTATGGTTTGTTCTGCTAAAGGCGCCGCGCCGCTGATAAAGAGCCTTACGCAGTTAAACCACTTAAAATACCATGGAATTTTCGCTTTGCCGATAGCCGTGTAAATGGCAGGGACGCCAAGAAATATCGTAGCTCTTTTAAGCAGAGTTTGCTTAAGCACGTTTGAAAAAGGAAAGACCGACTTAACGAGTATCATCGAGCTTGCCGAAAATATCGGAAGCAGTATCATGACCGTAAGCGTAAAGCTATGAAACATCGGCAAAAAGACCATAAATCTATCTTTTTTACCGATATAAAAAAGCTCCATCGCTCCCATGATGTTTGAAAAAACGTTGCGGTAGCTTAGCATTGCGCCCTTTGGCTTGCCGGTCGTGCCTGAGGTGTAGATGATGTGAGCCAGATCGTCAAGAGTCGGTTGCTTGGTTAAATTTAGCTCTATCTTGCACATTCTGGCTTGATTGAAGCTGATGTTTGTTTCGTTTAAATTTTCAAAATCGCCTATCCAGATTATCTTTTTAATGTTTGTTTTGGTTTCAAGCCCTTTGATCTCTTTGGCTAAATTTGCCGTAGCAAAGAGAATTTTAGCCGAACAGTCGTTTAGTATGTATTCAAATTCCTCGTATTTTAAGAAGGTGTTGATAGGCACGGCTACCGCTCCGATAGCCGAAATAGCAAAGTAAGATGTGATGAATTCTTCCGAATTTGAAACTATCATTGCCACTTTGTCGCCAAAACCTACGCCTGAGCTTTGCAGATATGCCGCTATGGCGTCTATCTCGAATTTTAGCTCGCCGTAGCTTCTTTTGTATCCTTCGCCGTATATGGCTATACTCTTTTTACCTTTATGATAAGAGGCGTTAAACATCTCGTAGAAATTTTGATAAATGTAACTCATTTTGTGCCTTAAAATTTATATTTCACACCTAGATTTACGATTTGGGCGTTTGCTTTTTCAAATTTACCGTCCGGATAAAATTGTATAGTTCTAGTAACCTCTCTAGCCTTTCTGTCTTGGTACATATAAGCAAGCCCGAATTCCAAGTCGTCGCTAAATTTGTAGTTAAAGCCTGCGGAATAGACATATGATTTAGTATCAGGTAGCTCAAATCCTGTTTTATCGGCACGAGAAGCCGCCTCGTCATACATAAAGCCTGCCATTACTCTTAGCTTGTTTGTAGCATCGTGAGCTACACCTAAGCGGTATGAGTTGGTATCTTTCCAATCTCTTGGGTGGGCTTTGTCATATGCTTGAAAGAATGGATTTGCGTTTTGAGCCGCAGTTGCGTTATCGTAGTTAAAGTCTAGTTCTTTCCATGCCGACCAGTAGGTTCTCTCATATGCAAACATAAATGTCGTGTCTTTAAATTTGTATGAAGTAGCCAAAACAAGAGCAGCAGGCATAGGGACTTCTACTCTTGCTTTATTATCGTAATCAGCACCTACCGGCACGTCTATCTTGGCATCTCCTTTTAGTTTCATCATTACTTTTGAGCGGTAAGTCGCAGCTAGGCTCAAATTTTCGGTAGGTTTATAGGTAAGCGCTACGTTGTAGCCAAAATTTATACCGTCGCCTTTTAGTGTGCGACTTGTTGCTCCAGCCCTAGGTATCATCGCTTCGCTTGAAGCCCTACCTTGAGAATAAAGCGCTCTTAGACCAAAACCTATGGCAAGATCGTCAGTTATCCTATAAGCTGCGGTTGGATTTACTTCAAAAACTTTTAGCTGAAATTTTTGTGCGGTTGCTTTGGCGGCAGGATGATCCCATCTCATCGCAATTCCTGCAGGAGCAAATAAAGAAAGACCAAATCTCCAGTTTGCGTAGTATTCAGGCGATACGAAGTGAAATGTCGGAACAAAAGCTCTTGCCGCTTTTGATTCGTATTTTTGACCGCTTTTATCGGTAAATTTTATTTTGTTAAGGTGCAAATACGAAAACGAGTTTTCAAAATAGTGCCTAGAATCATCTAAAAACATCATATTTGCAGGGTTGTAATAAGATGCGTCAGGACCAAAGCTTGTGGCGACGTTTGAGTTTAAAAGAGCCGTTCCGTCGTTGCTTTGTTCTGAAATTTTAAATCCCGCACCGCTTAAAAAAGTGCAGGCTACCAAAGAGCCGATCAGATATTTTTTCATAAATTACCTCCTAATTTGTAAAATTTCTTAAAAATTTAATTTCATCCGCCCAAATACTATCGTCAATAGTCTCAAGTATCAAGGGAATTTCATCAGTTCTTTTATCTTTTATTATGTTTTCAAAAGTCTTAGAGCCCAAACACCCTTTGCCTAGACTCTCGTGCCTATCTTTTTTTGATCCAAGACCGAATTTGGTGTCGTTTAAGTGCATCGCGCAAAGATATTTGAAGCCTACTATATCGTCAAATTCTTTCATGGTTTTATCGTAGTTTTCTTTTATGTCATAACCCGCGGCAAACGTATGGCATGTATCAAGACAAACGCCTATGCGGGATTTGTCGTTGCATTTGTTGATGAGGTATGCGAGGTGTTCGAATTTAAAGCCGAGGTTGCTTCCTTGACCTGCCGTGTTTTCGATGATGAGTTTTACGTTTTGGCTATTTTCAAGGATGAAATTTATAGAATTTGCGATGTTGTCCAAGCAGGCTTCGGTTGAAATTTCTTTTAAGTGCGAGCCCGGATGAAAATTTATAAGTTCAAGCCCGAGTTGTTCTACGCGAGCGACTTCGTCTAAAAAAGCGTCTATTGAAATTTGGCGTTTTTCATCGTCAAAATGGCCTAAATTTATTAAGTAGCTATTATGCGGTAAGACGTGCTTGGGGCTTATGTTTGCAAGGCGCAAATTTTCTTTAAATTGGCTAATATTTTCCTTGCTTAGAGGCTTTGCACTCCACTGGCGTTGATTTTTGACAAACAATGCAAATGCGTTTGCGCCGATTTTCATCGCATTTAAAGGCGCATTTTCTACGCCTCCGCTTGCGCTTACGTGCGCTCCGATATATTTCATTTAAGCTCTTTAATTATTATTTTTATACGATTTTTTGTGTCCTGAAAACTTGTTTTTTCATGGCAAACTTCGTATTTTAATGAATATTTGCTTATATCTTGTTTGAATCCGCACGAATTTGTTTCTAAATTTGCTCGGTTGTATATCGGCTTTCTTTGCAAAATTTCGCTAAAAAGCTCCTCGTAGTGTTCGTTTCCTAAGAATTTTTTATTGAATTCCAGTTTTTCGTAACACACTTGATTTGTGCAAATTTTATCGTTAATTTTGATATTTAGCGTATTTATGCCCGAGCTATAAATTTGCAAATTTATGGAATTTTTACTCTTATGCAAAAACCCTACGTCGTTTATTTTAATAGCCGGCGAAAGTATAGTGATTTGAAAGCTGTTTGAAATTTTAGGAGTTTTAAGCGAAGCGCAACCCGAAATCAAAAAAACTATCGCTACAAAAAACAAATTTTTTAATATTTTATACATTTACTCACTTTTTATTAAGCTATTTTTAAATATTGTTGAGATAAAATCACATTTCCGCAATTCAGTGGCCCATTCGTCTAGCGGTTAGGACATCGCCCTTTCACGGCGGTAACACGAGTTCGAGTCTCGTATGGGTCACCAAATTTCTTATAAAATCTCAAAAATAAAACCACAAATTGTAGCATTACACTTCTTAATAGACAATTATTTTATGTAAGATTTAAAGCGGTTTTTTATTTTCAGGACTATTAAGATAGACCTGAAAATTTAAATTTAATAAGTATAGTCGATAGTTAGTGTGAAATTTCTTGGATCTCCGTAATAATTTCTTCCTCCCGCAACTCTTGTGCTTGTATTTAAAAAGTATCTTTTATCGGTTATATTTTTGACGTTAAATCCTATATCGAAATTTTTATTAATCTTATAGTTTATGTTTGCATCCCAAAGAGCGTAAGCTTCTTGATCGGGTGGAGTAAGTGCAAGCGTCTTTTTGTATTTTGAGCTTGTTTTTGACTGATATCTAACTCCTGTAGATACTCTAAGAGCCTCAAATGTCGGCACCTGATAGCTCGTATACAACCTAAATATATGTCTTGGCGTATATGCATTCGCAAGCGCTCCTTTTGTAGTATCGGTATCTCTGCTCGTGATTTCTGATTTTACATATTTACTTTTATTTAAAGTGTATCCTGCAAAAATTTGCCAATTTTTTGAAATTTCGCCTGAAATTTCAATGTCTAATCCTTCACTTCTTACTCTTCCGTCGGCAAAAAACGATGTCGGATCCGCTATATCAGATGTGGCTCTATTTTCTTGCTCTATGCGAAAGAGTGCGATAGCCGTATTTAAGCGTTTGTCAAAAAATTCCGATTTTATACCCGTTTCGTAGCTTGAACCCACTAAAGGCTCTATATAATTACCGTCTTTTGATTTTACGGGTTGAGGCTTAAATATCTCTGCGTAACTTATATAAAAAGAGTGGTTTTGAGCAAAATCCCAAGTAAGACCTGCATAAGGAGTAAATTTACTCTTGGTCATTATTTGGTTATTCGTAGAAATATTTATTAATAAATTTTCGCTTGCGCTTTCTCTTTTAACTCTGCTAAATCTAACACCTGCCAGCAGATGTAAATTATCCGTAAAATTGATCCTTGTTCCGCTTGTTACGGACTGCTGATATATTGTTGTGAGGCTTTTGTTATTAAGGATTAAATTTGAGTTTAAATCCCAATTTGGCTCAGGTATGCTCTTTGCATCAAAGTCATATATCGAATATCCTTGCAAATTTCTACCCCATTTGCTTTGTGTGGTAAATTTCTCTTTTGAAATTCCGGCATTTGTAAAAAAATCGTGATTTTGATTTAGTAGTTCGTATTTTCCGACCAAATCTAATTTGAAATTTATTTCATCGCCCGAATTTCCAAATTTTTGCCTTCTTATAAAGTGAGTTCTTGAGCCGTAAGGATTAACTCCCCAAAGTTGTCCGAATTTAAAATTTCCCTCGCTTTTGGTGTAATTAATCTTGCCCGATAAGCTCCAATCGTCACTAAAAAAATGAGTTAAATCCGCAAAAGTATTTATTTTTTGATATTTGTCTTGGCTCCAATCGGCTCCAAAATAAGATTTTCTATCTAAATTTAATAAATTTCCGTTGCCGTCAACTGAAGGGATTCCATAAACGTCATACACTCCGGTTGTTTTTTGATATATAGTGCCGGCATTTAATACGCTATTATCGCCTATATCAAAGCCAAACATTACTCCCGCAGCCTCTTTTTGTCCCGAGATAGTATCTTTAAAAGATCCTGTTTTGTTTAAACTTCCTATAAATCTAGCCCTTATAGTCTTGCTTGAATTTAGACTGTCCGAAATATCGAAATTTCCTCCATAGTTACTCCAGCTTGCAGCGCTTAAACTGCCTGATCCTTGAAATTCTTTCGTAGGTTTTTTGCGTATTAGATTTATAGTTCCGCTTGGCTCCGAATTTGATTGAGTAAGACCCGCTACGCCCCTTAAAACCTCGATTCTGTCGTAAAATATAAGAGAACTCATCTCTTTTGAGTAACCAAGATCTCCTTGGAGTGAAGTTGCGACTGAAGATGCGACTCCATCTTCTTGAACATTGTCTATATTAAAGCCTCGAATTTGCATATTTTTTCTGCCCAGTTCGGAATTTACATAAACTCCCGTTGAGTATCCAAGAGCATCGCTTACTTCGTTTAAAGCCAAATCTTTTATAAGCTTATTGCTTACTACGCTTACCGATTGAGGAGTTTGTCTTATGGATAACTCAAGTCCTGTTGCGGTAGTCATTTGAGAGGTTGTGTATGAGCCGGTTTTTTCGGTGATATCTAAATCAGCCACCTCTTCAATCTTGGATGTTTTTAAATTTACCGGCGAATTTTGATCGTTATTTGCCGATAATATAATTGGACAAACCAGTAAAATAGATAAAGCCATAGATACTTTCATTTTTTGCCTTAGTATGGATTTTAATAATCGTTGTTATTTTAGTTAATGAATTAATAAAAAAAGCTTAATGAGAATTAAATAAATATCAAAAAATTTAATTTGATTAATTAAATTTGAAGCCTTAAAAATAATTTTGTTGTATAATTCGGGCTTGAATAAAATAACAAAGAGGAAATATGATACATTTTCAGTGCGATTATGCAAGCGGAGTTCATCCAAAAATACTTGAAAAATTTGCTTTAACCAACGATGATCAAACTCTGGGATACGGCGATGATAGATACTGCAAAAGCGCAGCGGACAAGATAAGAGCGGCTTGCGGTACGCCTAATGCGGATGTGCATTTTTTAGTAGGCGGCACGCAGACTAATTCAGTCGTTATAGCTTCGATATTGCGACCTCATCAAGGCGTGCTATCTCCTGATAGCGGGCACATTGCCGTGCATGAAACAGGCGCGATAGAAGCTGGTGGGCATAAGGTTTTGATCCTGCCTTCAATAGACGGCAAGATAAGTGCCGCTCAGGTTGAAGAGTATTGCGAGCTTTACGAAAACGATCCCGTAAGATGTCACACCGTAGCTCCCGGGATGGTTTATATCTCTATTCCTACAGAAAGCGGCACGCTTTATTCTAAGGCGGAGCTTAACGAGCTAAGTAGGGTTTGCAAACAAAGAAATTTACCTCTTTTTATAGACGGCGCGCGTCTTGGGTATGCACTTACTAGCAAGCATTGCGATCTAAATTTAAGCGATGTCGCAACACTTAGCGATATTTTTTATATAGGAGGGACAAAGTGTGGAGCGATGTTTGGCGAAGCCGTTGTCATCACAAATGACGCTCTTAAAAGAGATTTTAGGCATATTATGAAGCAGCGGGGCGCGCTTTTAGCCAAAGGCAGGATGCTTGGGCTTCAGTTTGACGTGCTTTTTAGCGATAATTTATACTTTGAAATTTGCAAAAATGCAGTCTCTTACGCACTTAAGATAAGAGAAGCTTTTGAGGCAAAAGGCATAAAGGCTCAGGCGAATTCTTATACGAATCAGCAGTTTTTCATCCTAACCGATGAGCAGCTTGAAAAGCTGAGTAAAAAATATCTGTTTGCAAATTTTTACAAGACGAAAGACGGGGGAAATTTCATCAGAGTATGCACAAGCTGGTCCAGCGCAAAAGAGGATGTGGAAGCTCTTGTGAGAGATATTAAGGCGCTTTGATTTAATAATAAAATTTCATAAAGTTTAAACCAAATTTTACATATAATCAAATTTAAATTTCTACAAAGGATATATCGGAATGTTTGAATGGATCAGCTCTCCTGAAGCTTGGCTATCACTAGTTACGCTTACCGGACTTGAGATAGTTTTGGGTATCGATAACATCATATTTATAGCGATTTTAGTCGGCAAGCTCCCTCCTCATCAGCGCGATAAGGCTAGACTGATGGGGCTAAGTTTTGCGATGATTACTCGTATATTGTTGTTGCTTTCGCTATTTTGGATCATGAAGCTTACAAAACCGCTTTTTAGCGTATTTGATTTTACGATTACGGGGCGTGATTTGGTGCTTATTTTAGGAGGACTTTTCCTTATTGCCAAATCAACTCTTGAGATACACTCAAACGTAACCGGCGAGCACGGCGAATCGCACAAAGAGACGGCGAAAAAGGCAAATTTCTTAGTTATCATCACTGAAATCGCCATCCTTGATATAGTCTTTTCGCTTGATAGCGTTATAACGGCAGTCGGTATGGCAGATCACATTGAGATTATGATTTTAGCTGTTATCATCGCTGTTGGCGTGATGATGTTTGCTTCAAAATCGATATCAAATTTCGTGGACAACAACCCTACGATCAAAATTCTCGCTCTTGCCTTCCTTATCCTGATCGGATTTGCTCTTGTGGGCGAAGGACTCGGCTTGCACGTGCCTAAGGCTTATATCTACTTTGCGATGGGATTTTCGCTTGCGGTCGAGCTTTTAAATATCTATGCTCGCAAAAAAGCAAAACGACTTGAAGACGAAAGTAAAGCCTAAAATTTAAAAATCAAATTTTACTCGCTCGCTTTTATGCGGGCGACAAATTTGAAATCTATAAAATATAAATCCGCTTTTATCTTATATGCCTATAGTCGGCACGGCTTAAAGCGAAATTTTTCTACTATATACTATCAAATTTAAACTATTTGCCTTATGAGCAAAACCCAATCTTTATAATCGTAAATTCGCTAGTTTTTCGCAATGATTGTTTGCAGAGTAGCTTGCTTGCCGATAAATTGTAAATAGCCCAAAATAAAATGTTTATAACGCATTATTTGTGGAATTTATAAAGTCATGCAGGCTGTGATTAAATTCGTTTTTCATAAAAAGACCTGTATAAATTTAGAAATTTAACCCTATGGGCTGAATAAATTTGCTAAAATTTGTCCGCAACTAAGCAAAAAGGCAAAATTTGAACCTCATAAAAGACCCGATTCGCCCGCTTATCATCACCATAGCTACACCAGCCGGGCTTGCTATGATGTTTAACACTCTTTATAACGTTACGGGAACTTACTTTGCTTCTACGATCTCAACGACTGCGGTTGCGGGCATGTCGATGAGCTTTTTGCTCTATCTTAGCGTCGTTGGTATCGGGCTTGGATTTGGTTCGGCTCTTACTGCGCTGATTGGGAATTCGCTTGGGCAAAGAAGGGAATTTTTAGCTAAAATTTACGCTCAAAAGGGCGTTGCTTTCGTGCTTCTTTTTGCTATTTCAATGGGAATTTTAGGCTATCTTATCACGCCTAAATTGCTTGTTTTGTTGGGTGCAAACGATGAGTTTTTAAGCGAAGCGCTTGAGTATATAAGAGTGATTTTTCTGGCTTCGCCGTTTTTCTTGGCTATCAAGGGATTAAACGGCGTTTTGGTCGCGCTTGGAGATACAAAAACGCTTAGAAATTGGCTGTTTGTAGGGCTTTTTATCAACGCTCTTTTTTGCTATGTCTATGTATATATTTTTGATCTTGGGGTGGGCGGGATAGCCTTTGCAACGGCAAGCGTGCAGTTTTTAGGCACTCTTTATCTGTCTAAAAAAGTTCGCGAAACGGGTATGATTGATTTTCAAAATCCGGCTATGTTTTTGCCCGACTGGCGAATTTACTCTAAGATTTTAAGGCAAGCCGTGCCTGCATGCTTAAACTATCTTTCCATGTCGCTTGGCGGACTGATACTGCTAAAATTTATAAGCCATTACGGCACAAACGCGGTTGCAGGATACGGTATCGCGCTTAGGATAGAGCAGATCGTCGCCCTACCTACCATCGGCATAGCCGCCGCCGTTCTTGGCATCATATCTCGAAATTTCGGCGCCAAAGAGTATGAGCGTGTGATAGAGTGCTATAAATGCGCACTTAAAATTTTACTTTATTTTTGTTTGTTCGCCTGTGCTTTTTGCGTGTTTTGCGGCACTTATATCATCTCACTTTTTGATACAAATGCCGAGGTTTTAAGTGCGGGACAAAGCTACCTTCTTATAAATTCTTTCGCATTTTTCGGATACGGAGTCATAAATATCTCAGGCAGCGCCCTGCAAGCGATTAAAAAACCTACAATGGCGTTTGTGCTAAACGCTATGCGACTGATCGTGCTTCAAATTTGCATATTTTCATTTGTGGTTTATATGTTAAAAGGGGTGCTTGTAGATATTTGGATCGGCATGTTTTTCAACGTCTATTTTACGGCGGGATGTTTTTTGATTTATATGTATTTTAAGCTTAAAAAATTACTCAAAAAGGATAGCGGTGGAGTTTAAGGATAGTTTATTTGAAATTTTACAAACTCATAAGGAAGAAAAATTTAGGATTTTTTCACAAAAACTAATATCTCAGCCTGAAATTTTGGGCGTGAGAACGCCTATGCTTAAAAAGATAGCCAAAGATTTTTCGCTCAAGTTAGACGTAGAAGAAATTCGTCTTTTTAAGCCTATATTCCATGAAGAATTTGCTATAAAGGCATTTTTGATTATAAACATCAAAGATGACGAGAGTAAATTTGCTCTTGCAAGCGAATTTGTAAAAACTATGCCAAATTGGGCGATCTGCGATCAGTTTGACGCGATAAAATTTAAGGATAGTAGATTTGTAAATTTGCTTCTTTTACAGTGTCTTGACTCAAATTTGGAGTATGAAAAGCGCTTTTTCTATGTCTATTATATGAGAAATTTGGCGGTATTTAAGCTTAATAAATTTTTTGAAATTTGCATAAACGAAAAAGACGAGAGATACTATGTCAAAATGGCTATAGCATGGGCTTTGGCTGAAATTTTTATCAAATTTAAAGAGCCTGTTTTAAATTTGCTTGAGAGTAAAAGGCTTGATAAATTTGTGCAAAACAAAACTATTTCAAAGATAAGAGATAGTTTTCGGGTGCAAAAGAGCGTCAAAGATGAGCTCGTAAAACTTAGAATTTGATATGTAAATTTTTGCTAATTTAGTTAAATTTGGTTGCTTTTAATAGTTAAATGAATATATCTAGTTAAAAAATAAATTTTAATCTAAAATTTATTGACATTGAGCCGAATTTTGGTTAAAATGCGCTTTTTCAATGAAGTAGGGCACACATACTTCGGGGTGTAGCGCAGGCTGGTTAGCGCACTTGGTTTGGGACCAAGGGGCCGAAGGTTCGAATCCTTTCACCCCGACCATCTATGTGGTGAGTGTAGCTCAGTCGGTTAGAGCATCAGATTGTGGTCCTGAGGGTCGTGGGTTCAATTCCCATCACTCACCCCACTTTGGCGCTCGTAGCTCAATTGGATAGAGCGACAGACTTCGGATCTGTAGGTTATGGGTTCGACTCCTATCGGGCGCGCCACTTTGTTGTTATGCGCTCATAGCTCAGCTGGATAGAGCAACGGCCTTCTAAGCCGTAGGTCAGAGGTTCGAATCCTCTTGGGCGTACCATTTATTATTGTGCGGATGTGGTGAAATTGGCAGACACGCCAGACTTAGGATCTGGTGCCTCACGGCGTGAAGGTTCAAGTCCTTTCATCCGCACCATCTTCAATATACACAAACTTTCCGATACAAATATAAAGTATTAATAAAAACAAATCTTTCAGCAGAAATTTAATTTTATGCCTTTATATAATATTTCATAATTTTTTTGTAATATTTTATTCGAATTTAAAGCGGTAAAGGAGTAAAATTTATGGATATTTTTAATTATGCAAGCCAGTTTTCAGCGCTTATATTTATAATTTTTGTCATCACCGTTAGTCCAGGACCCGATTTTGTCATAACGGTTAGAAATTCTATCATGCACGGAAGAAAGGCTGGGATTTACTCGGCTTTTGGTATAGCCGCTTCGATCTGGGTTCACGTAGGATACTCTATCGCGGGGCTTGCTCTCATTATATCTCAGCCTATCACGCTTTTTTCTATCATTAAATATTTGGGTGCCGCATACCTTATCTATATCGGCTATAAAACTTTTACTTCCAAATCTCTTGTTGATATTGATGCAGGCTGTGTAGAAAATGAGAAATTTTCCGCGTTTGAGGCTTTTAAAATGGGCTTTGCTTCCAACGTCTTAAATCCCAAAACGACTATTTTATTTTTTAGCATTTTCACTCAGCTTATCACTGCAAATACCCCTATCTGGGTTCAACTTAGCTTCGGGGCTTTGATATCTTTAGTGCATTTGGTTTGGTTTGTAGTGGTTGGTTGCTTGTTTTCGACCGAAATTTTAGTAAGCAAATTTTATAAATTTAAAAAAGCCATAGAGCGATTTATGGGCGCTTTGCTAGTTGGCTTTGGACTTAAAGTCATTTTTGCAAAGGATTAGGATCGATTTAGCAAAAAAAGATAATAAAGCAGTCAAATTTGTATTGGCTCTTTAAAAAACCATTTTATTTTTTAATAAATTTGCAAGAATTCTTTCTTTGTATCTCCTTGTTTATAAATTTTAAATTTGGCTATTCTTGGTTATTTTTTGATTTACTCAAAATCTTTTAAATAGTATTTATTATATAGTTTGTATGGTTTAGACTCGGCTAGTTTTTTCTAGCCGAGAGATGAGATTAAAATTTATATCTTAAGCCTATAGTGCCATTGTAAAATTTCTCTTTTGATTTGGCTTTGATTCCTAAATTTATGTTTGTTGATAGGTTATGTGTCAAATTTAGTTCGGCCCCGCCTTCTATTTTGAAGTAAGTATTCTTTTTATTGCCTGCTTTAAATATCAAATCTTTTTTTGATCCTACAAACCTAACTATAGTATCGTTTGAGTGTTTATACAGTTCTTTTTCAACACTTGGAGCTATATAGAAATATTTCCCGTTTTCTATGTATTTTCTAAATTCTACTCCTGTATTTAAACTAAGAATTTTAGATGTCGTTGGATTGAAAGCTAACGGTAGTGCGCCACTTTCTTTAAATGCTTTATTTTTTAAATGACTATAAGATACTCCTATAAAGGGTTTGATGAATTTATCAGAGCTATTTTGTAAGCTAAATACATATCCGTAATCAACATCAATGGATGCAAAAGTGGTATTGTATTTACCATTTTGAGACAATGTGCCGATAGGTGAGGATATATTTCTTTCTAGTTTGTTTTTAGCTTTTCCTATGGATAATTTAGTGTCTATTTCGCTGTTTTGTATATAGTGTCTGGTGTATACTCCTGCTTGATAGCTGTCTGCTTTGTTGTTAAATTTATCGTTGTCAATTTTTGATTTAGCGTAAGTTGCGTATCCGCCTACTATGGTATTATCAAACGCCTTATCGTATCCTAAAGTAAAGCCGTAGATACTAGAGTCTGTGTTGTTTTCAAATTTTGCCTTGCCTCCAAGTATTGTTCCCCATAAGTTATTATCATAATTAAATCTATCTGTATAGTGTTTAATTATACTAGACAATACTTCGTTATCATTGGAAGCAAAGGTGCCTACTGAATTTAAATTTTTAATAGCATAAGCAAGAGCTAAGTTATCATTGAACGGATTGCTTAGTTTTGCAAGCCTTGTTTGAGTCGCCAGTTCGGTATTAAATTTTACCGCTTCTATTTGCGAACTTTTGTTGATATTATCAACTACAGATTTAACCGATGATGATATGTCTTTAGATAGGTCTATTATTTGGGTAGCTGAAAGTGTAGATAATGTATTTCTAAGCTGTTCGTTAGAGCTTAAAGCGTCATAAAGCGAATTTACTATATCTTTTGCATCACTGTCTTTAAGTCGTTTATTGGCTATGTTTATTATATCTTTTGTGTTGTCTTCTTGGATCTCTTTGGTTATGATGCTTTGATTTTTTTCTGCTTTCCTTAGCCACTCTTCGGCTTGTTCTATCTCGGCTTGATTTGCTCCGCCTTGTTCTTTTAACTCCGCTATTTTCTTTTTGACTAAATTTTTAAAATGCTCCACATTTGCTAAAAGTTTTTTTCTTTTTTCTATCATAAAATTATCAATTATATCTTTTAGTTCTTCGGAGCGGTTTTTGATATCTTCTTCGGTAAGTTTGCTAGTAGTTCCATCTATAATACGTCCATTTAGTTTAAAGATAAAAGTTCTGTGAGATATTTGTCTATTGATTTCTTCTAATTTGTTTGAATCTATATTACTTGAATTTATCATCTTTTCTAATGGTTTTTTAAAGTTTATTTCAAAAAGCTCTGTTACCAGATTATAACTTTTATCAAGATATTCTGTAATAAATTTGATATCATTTTCGCTATTTATACCGCCTGCTATACTTGATTTTTCATCTGTAGATAAAGCTAATATGTAATCTATTAATACAATTTTAAAAACGGGATCGTCGTTTCTTAGATTACCACCTCTTTCAATATATTGCAAAAATCCAGTTCTGATGTCTTCTAAGTATGTATGTGCTGCTAGTTGAGTAGATAAGCATAAGCTAATAGCTGCCGCAGCGGCTATTTTCGAAAATTTCATGTTTTCTCCTAAATGTTAATTAAATATTAATATATCTAAGAAGTGTTAAATAAGTGTGAAATTAAGTCGGTAAATTTATAAATTGACTTATGTATAGTTTTTTTGAACAATTAATCATGTTTGTGAGTGATTAATATATATTTTTTGATTGAATTATTGGTTTTGCTACTCAAACAAAATCCTAAATTTCTTTTAAAATTTAGGATTTGTATAAATCAACTTATAAATCAGAAAATGTCTAAAATTCTCTCAAGCAAGCTAAATTTTATATGTTTTTACTTAAATCGGCAAGCACTTTTGCTGCATGATCTTTGGCTTTTACGCTTTTATAAACTTTTAAAATTTTACCGTCTTTGCCTATAACAAATGTTGTTCTAACGATGCCAAGATACTCTTTGCCGTAGTTTTTGCGAACTTGCCAAACCCCGTAGGCTTTAGCTACTTCTTTGTTCTCGTCACTGAGTAAAATATGTTTTAAATTTTGCTTTTGTATGAAGCTAGCATGGCTTTTTACGCTATCGGGACTTATTCCGATTATGACCGTATCTTGGGCGATAAAATCATCGTAAATCGCGCTAAATTCGCAAGCTTCGGTGGTGCATCCGGGCGTATTGTCCTTTGGATAAAAATAAAGCACGACGTTTTTACCGATGAAGTCTTTTAAATTCACACTTACTCCATCTTGATTTTCAAGGCTGAAATTTGGCGCTTTATCACCTGTCGCAAGTGTCACTTTGCGCTCTATATCTTCTTTGCTAAATTCACTTTTTACTTCGCAAGCTTCTTTTTTCTTGCAACTCATTTTTTACTCCTTAAATCTTCCAAGCTAAGTCCGCTTTTGCCTATACTTTCGGCTTCAAGTGTTTCTATCATCACAAGCACCGCAGCAGGGTCTTTACCTAGCGTTCTTACTAGAGTGTCCGTAACTTCGGCGATAATTTGCTTTTTTTGCTCTTTGGTAGGCTCAGGCGCTGAAACTTTGATATTTACGAAAGGCATCTGTTCTCCTTATAAAATTTTGAAAAATTATAGCCAAATTTGATTTATTAAAAGTAATGTCAGGCAAATTTTAAAAATATGAAAATATTTATTTTTAAATTTTAATTTTAGTTATTCATTTTAATAATATTTTAATAAAATGAATAAAATTTTGACAAAAAATACAAAAAAAGAGATATGAACTGATATTAAAATTCAAAAATAAAACTCAAAAATGACGATATTGATTGCATTTTTAACTCTTATTAAATATAAAATATTTTTATTTTTGGCATAGTTTGTTATTTCAGGATAGAACCTAGGCCATTTGATATAATTAATTTAAATAATATCTCAAACTATATTCATAGGAGGATGTAATGCAAAATCGAAACTTATCCAGAAGGGATTTTGTTAAGATTAGTGCCGTAGGTGCAGGTATGCTTGCTTTAGGTGGTGTAAATGCCAGTGCTGCTATGAATAGCAAAGATGTCAAATGGGATGAAGAATTTGATGTTGTGATCATCGGTTCGGGCTTTGCTGCTCTTGCGGCTACCGTAAAAGCTTCAGAAAAAGGTTACAAGATTTTACTCGTAGAAAAGATGGGTCGTCTAGGAGGCAACTCTGTAATTAACGGAGGATTGGCCGCTTTTCCTCACAATCCTTTACAAGATAAAGAAGGGGTAAAAGACTCTAACGAGCTATTTTTAAAAGACTGCCTTAAAGCGGGATTAAATATAAATCATAAAGATTTGCTTGAAACAATAGCCAATAGAGCCAAAGATGCTTTAGCGCTTACTTTAAAATGCGGTGTGCAATATCGCGATAGACTCGAACACTTAGGCGGACACTCAGTGCCTAGGACATACGGAACTACCAACGGAAGCGGTTCGGGAATAGTTCTGCCGATGATTGAATATGTAAAAAAGATAGATGGAGTTACTATCAAAACTAGGACAAAATTTGATGAGTTTATACTTGATGATAGCGGTAGAGTTGTCGGTATAAAAGCAAGAGAAGACTATAAATTTGATAAAAGTTTAATGGATGATGATAGAGAAAATAAAAGCGGAACTACAAAATTCTTTAAGGCCAGTAAAGGCGTAATTCTTGCAAGCGGTGGATTTTGTAGAGATGTATTTTATAGACAAATTCAAGATCCAAGACTAGATAAAGATGCTGATTCTACCAACCATCCCGGTGCAACAGCCGGCGGACTTATGGCAGCACTTGCGATAGGTGCGGTACCGGTGCAAGTAAGCTGGCTACAATTTGGTCCATGGGGATGTGCGGATGAGAGTGGATTTGGCGTAGGAGCATTGTTTAACGTAAATGCAAGCTTTAGATACGGCATAAGTGTAGATCCGAAAACAGGCAAGCGCTATATGAATGAACTTGCCGATAGAAAGATAAGATCCGATGCTATGTTTATAGTTATCGGCAAAGACAAGAACTATCCTATCAACTTCTGCGACTCTGTAGCTGTTAAGGATATTTTACCGGATCAACTAAATAAACCGCTTGAAGCAGGAATTTTAAAGAAATTTGACACACTTGACGCATTGGCAGCCGAATATAAAATTCCTGCGGCCGAGCTTAAAAAGACAGTCGAACAATACAATAAGTATGTTAAAGACGGAAAAGATCCTGACTTTGGAAAGCCTGTTGATATGATTGGAGGGGTGACTATATCAACTCCGCCATTTTATGCTATGCGAGGTGTGCCAAAGCTTCACCACTCAATGGGCGGTGTGAATATAAATACAAAAGCTCAAGTTATATCAATTTATAACAAAAAACCAATTCCGGGGCTTTATGCAGCTGGCGAAGTTACAGGTGGAGTTCACGGAGCAAGCCGCCTAGGAAGTAACGCGATTACAGATTGTCTTACATTTGGAATGATAGCAGGAGAGAATATTTAGGTGGATTTCATCCTGTGTTTTAGCAGTCGGTTTCATAGAGAGCCGACTGCTGTTAACGGAAAATTTAGTTAAAAATAATTTGTCGTTTAATGCGACTTTTTATAATCTAAAACACATTCATAGGAGGATGTAATGCAAAATCGAAACTTATCCAGAAGGGATTTTGTTAAGATTAGTGCGGTAGGCGCGGGTATGCTGGCGCTAGGTGGCGTTAATGCAAATGCTGCTATGAACGCTAAAGACATTAAATGGGATGAGGAATTTGACGTTGTGATCATTGGCTCGGGCTTTGCAGCTTTGGCTGCGGGCATAACGTCTGCTAAAAAAGGCAACAAAGTAGTCTTGCTTGAAAAGATGGGTCGCCTTGGAGGAAATTCCGTTATCAACGGAGGAATTTTTGCCGTGCCTAACAGCGATTTGCAGATAAAGGCGGGCATCAAAGATAGCACCGAGCTATTTATGAAAGACTCTTTAAAAGCAGGACGCGGCATCAACCACAAAGAGCTTTTAGAGATAATCGGACAAAGAGCGCAAGATGCGTATAAATTAACACTTGACTGCGGTGCGAAATATATCGACCAAATCACTCACGCAGGCGGACACTCGGTTCCAAGAAGCTTGCAAACCCAAAACGGAAGCGGTGCGGGTATAGTGCTTCCGATGATTGAAACATTTGAAAAAATGGAAGGCGCAACTATCAAAAAAAGAACTAAATTTGATGAATTTATCTTAGATGATAAAGGCGCAGTGATCGGTGTTATGGCAAGAGAAAACTATAAATTTGACGGCAAATTATTAAGCGATGATACCGAAAATAAAAGCGGCGACGTGAAGTATTTTAAAGCTAAAAAAGCGGTTGTTTTGGCAAGCGGTGGATTTTGCCGAGATAAAGTCTATAGAAGACTTCAAGATCCAAGAATTACTCCTGAGACCGATTCTACCAACCAACCTGGCTCAACTGCGGGCGGACTTTTAGCGGCGTTTAGAGTGGGCGCATATCCTGTTCAACCAAGCTGGATACAATACGGACCGTGGGCTTGCGCTGATGAGCCTGGATTTGGCGTTGGATCTATGTTTAACGTAAACGGTGCGTTTATGTTTGGAATTTCCGTAAATCCAAGAACAGGTAAACGCTACATGAACGAGCTGGCAGATAGAAGAACCAGAAGTGAAGCGATGTTTAAAGTAATTTATGAAAAAGGCGAGGATGACAGAAACTATCCTATAAATTTCTGCGACTCAAGAGCGCTTACTCACATGCTTCCTGTGCATTACGAAAAAGCTCTTGAAGCCGGACTCGTGAAAAAATTTGACACCCTTGACGCACTTGCGGCTGAATTTAAAATCCCTGCCGATGAGCTTAAAAAGACAGTTGAGAGATATAACGGCTTTGTAAAAGAGGGCAAAGACGCAGACTTTGGAAAACCTGTAGATGCTAAAACAACAAAGGGTATAGATATCTCTGTTGCGCCATTTTATGCGGTTAGAGGGGCTCCGAAAGTTCACCACACAATGGGCGGATTAAAGATAAATACAAAAGCGCAAGTTATATCTTCTGTGACAAATGAGCCGATTCCAAATCTTTATGCAGCAGGAGAGGTTACGGGCGGTACTCACGGAGCAAGCCGCCTAGGAAGTAACGCTATTACCGATTGTTTGGTATTTGGTATGATTGCCGGAGAAAATATCTAATTTATCGGAGAGATATTGATGCAAAAAAAGATCTTAATATTAATTAGTATCTTTTTTATGGCTATATCGAATTTATCGGCAGCCGACGGCAATGCAACCAAGGTTGCCGATAAAAATTTAGGAATGACGAAAGAGCTTTTAGAAAAGTATCCCATCAAGGATCATCACAGCGTGCTTATGTTTAACTGCTTAAATTGTCACGCAGAGCAAGGAGACGATCCTCAAAAATTTAAAGATCCAGGAGAGAGATCCTGTCTCGCCTGTCATAAGAACAAAAAATACATGGCAGAGCGGCTTGCTTATATGGATCTGCTAAAAGCCAATCCTCATAACTCCGTTCATGACGGTCCGAATTTATACTGCGACGAGTGCCACAGAGAGCACAAGGAGTCTATAAATATGTGCGACGAGTGTCATGAGAGGGAGGTTAAGCAGTGGATGAGGAAGACGCCATGAAAAAGATTTTATTGTGGGTAGTTATCGGAGGCTTTTTGGGTCTTGCCGCTTCATACGTAACTTACGGAGCGCTAAAGGCAACTAGCGATGAGAAATTTTGCGTAGTTTGCCACGAGATGATACCTATGGCGATAGCCTATAGAAAAGATGTGCATGGCGGAGCGGGTAAGACGGGAATTAAAGTTGATTGTGTGGATTGCCATTTACCGCATGATAGCCTTGTGAATTATATCTATACTAAGGCTAGAAACGGCGTAGTAGAGGGGTATAAGCACTTTTTTACAGATGATTTTAACAAAACCAGCCCGTATTGGCTTGCCAATATGAAGCATAGAGCTAGGTATGTGTTTGATGACGGATGTATAAAGTGTCATCCGAACTACTTAACCAACGAGCAATTCTCTAAAAAAGCCATAGAGATGCACGAGCATTACGTAAGTTTGCTGGATACGGAAAATAAAATAGGTTGTGCAAGCTGCCACTTGGAAGTGGGACACAAAGGCTTAAAAACCGTGCTTCAGTATTATTCGCCTGAATTTAAGCTTTACGAAAGAAAGGCTATAAAAGAGGTTGAGAAGCTTGAAGCGGAGTATTTTAAAGAAAAATAAACCTAACCCGATAAGCCAAACGCTTGTCGGGCCTCTTATTGAAATTTTACTCAACTTATCATGCAATACTTAATATATTTTATTAGTTTATAAACATATGTTATATTTAATTTTTAATTAAAATTTAGCCAAAATTTGTGTGAAATAAATAATATACATTAACATACAACATCTTACAGAAAGGATAGAAAATGAGAAAAATTTCCTTAGTTTGTGCAGCACTTGCACTCTCTTTACCTCTTGCTACTTTGATTGTAGCGCCTATTCCTGCAAATTCCGGAGTATTGGCTCATCAGATAAAAGTTCAAGGAGAGCTCGGAAGAGTTTATATCAATCCTTATGATGTAGCGCCATTGACGGCTATAGTCGATCGGGCAGGCAAAGATATAACGGATATCCATGTGCGCGTACTTGGCAAACCAAACGGAGGAGTTGATATCAACTACAATGTCTCACAAAATGCTCTTTTGAACCATGACGGAGTGCCTATTTGGGGATTATATCCTGATTACTTGAACCAAGTTGAGGTAAGTTATACATTTAAAGGCGAAAAGAAAAAAGAGATGTATAAAATTTACGCTCAACCGATTGTAACCTTAAGCCGCGATTTTAGATTTGAACATATGCAAAAGAGAGTTCCAAAGAAAGTTGCGCCTGATTTTAAGGATAGGTTGTATCTTATAAATAACACTATTACGGGCATACATAAGCCTTTTGACTGGAGTAAGGGAAGTGGCGGTGCTGCTAGCTGGAATGACTACACGGAAAACTATATCATTGATACTGCAGGTGAAGTTAGATGGTATCTTGACTACGCCAAATTTTACGATCGCCGCGAGAGAAATGTCGAAAATACAGGTATGATGATGGGCTTTCATCAACTTCCAAACGGCGATCTAAGCTTTGGAATGTCGCAAAAATATATGCGATATGACCTCATGGGCAAGCAAGTCTATGAGAGAATTTTACCGCGCGGATATATAGATCTAAGCCATGAAGTTTTGCCGATTAAGGGCGATCATTTATTGCTTCGTGTAGGCAAATACAACTATCATCACAAAGACGGCCAAATTTCACACACCGTGCGTGATCATATCATCGAGCTTGACGGTACGGGTAAAGTTGTAAACGAGTGGGATTTAAACGAAATTTTTGGAAACAATGTCTATAGAAGCAATCTTATAAAAGCACTTGATCCTCGTGCAGTTTGTCTAAACATCGACATGAACGCAAAGCAGATTGACGTTAGCTCAGACGCTCCATTTGGCGACAAGATCGGCACCGGTACAGGACATAATTGGGCGCACGTAAACTCTATCTCTTATGATGCAGTTGATGAGGGTATTATTCTCTCTCTTCGCCACCAAGGAATCGTAAAAATCGGCAAAGATAAAAAGGTCAAATGGATATTGGCAAGTCCCGAAGGATGGAGCGATGACTTTAAGGCTAAAGTCTTGGTTCCTGTTGATAAAAACGGCAAAAAAATCAAATGCGAAAATTCTAAATGCGAAAGTGATTTTGACTGGTCTTGGACGCAGCACACCGCTTGGCTAACCGGCAGATACGAAAATAAGGGCAATATAAAACACATAAGCGTATTTGATAACGGTGATGGTCGCGGTATGGAGCAGCCTGTGTTTAAAGAGGATAAATATTCGCGTGCGGTTGAATACAAGATAGATGAGAAAAATTTGACTGTCGAGCAAACTTGGGAATTCGGCAAAGAGCGCGGATTTGAGTTTTATAGTGCGGTTACTAGCAACACCGAGTGGCAAAAGGATAAAAAGACTTACTACATCTCAAGCTCAAACGTAAATTTGCTTCGCCCCGATAAGACTATTAAGATGGTGTTAATCGAGATCGATCCAAAGACAAACGAGATCAAATTTGAAATGGATGTAGAGTCTGCTTCAAGAGACGATGTAGCATATCGCTCTCTTGTGATAAATCCAAATATATTTGAATATTAATATCTTTTAATCTTTTAGCGTGGCTAAATTTGGTCACGCTAATCCTCTTTAAAAGCTTAAATTTGATATAATCAATCAAATTTAAAAGGCTATTTTTGAAAACCCTACTTGAGCTTGAAAAAGAGCGAAAGCTCATACTTTCTAAATTTTTCTCATATCGCATAGCGGCTACTTTAGCGATATTTATCTGCGTTTTTTACGTCCTTAATCAAATTTTTACTCAAATTCCACCAAGTATGCACATAGGCTTTTTGCAAGGTAGAAATTTAGGTCAAATTTTAGCTCTTGCAATTTCGCTTTTTCTTGCTTATGTGGCTTATGATAACCTGTTTTTTTATTTTGCTCGGCAAGAAAAGCACGAATTTGCAAGGAAGTATAAGAAATTTTATCTTGAAAGCTATCTTAATTCGCTTGGGTTTAACTACGACATGCATAGCCACGTAAATTTATTTTATATAATGCAAAGCAGGCTGTTTTTTATCATTACAAAAGATTACGGCAACGACCTAGTAAGCGGCGAGATAGACGGCGTTAAATTTAGCTTTAGCGACCTTACGCTTGAGGGCAAAGACAGCTTTGTAAATCCGATCACAGGCGAGAGTGATGATAGGGCTTTGATGTTTTTTAAGGGGTTATTTTTCGTAGCGAGTTTTAATAAAAAGATAGATTCAAAGACTTTTGTGCTATCTCATGGCAAGCCCGATGAGCCTTCGGCTAAAGAAATTATCGTCGATAATGCTGAATTTAACGAGCTTTTTAAGGTATATACGACCGATATTCAAAACGCGATGTATATCTTAACTCCTGTGCTAATGGAGTCCATAGTAAAGCTTGCTAAAAACATGAGAGTTCCTATCGGAATAAGCTTTGTCGCAGAGAGAATTTACATCAAGATAAACAGAGGTATCGATAGCTTTGAGCCTGATATCCATCAAAGTATCGTTAGTAAAAATTTGGATAAAAGGATCGCAGCTGATCTAAATAGCCTTTTTAACATCATTAGAATTTTAAAACTAAACCACATATATAACTGAACCGAAAGGAAAATTATGAATAAATTCGCACGAATTTTAGCTTCTTGCACGTTTTGTGCGGCTACTTTGCTTGGCTTTGAGGGGTTTGACGGCACGTATCTGGAGCATAAAGACTGGCTTGTAGTTTGCGATAACACCGGCGCTTGCAGGATCACGGGCTATCAAAGCGATGAAGACAGAGGGCTTGTTTCTGTTATGTTTGCCACAGAAGCGGGCGAAGAGAGTGAAATTTACGGATATGTCCAGATAAATGACGATAGAGTCGATATAGATAATGATAAAACCGCTGAGCTTTTTATAGACGGTAAAAGCTACGGCACGGTTGATATAACGCAAAGCGGAGATGATACGGCAAGGCTTGATGAAAAGCAGATAAAGGCTCTCGTAAAAGCGCTTAAAGGAAACCCTAAAGTTGAGTTTAAGATAAGGGATTTTACTCTTGTTTTATCGCCAAAGGGCTTTAATGCGGTTTGGCTAAAATCCCTTGAGTATCAAGGAAGGTTAGAGGGCATGAAGCCTTATGAGCCAGCAGAAGCGCCTGTCATAAACGCGGCTGCTACGATAGGCGATGAAAAGACCATAAGGATAGGCGAAGCGAGTTATGAGCCGATATATAAGCTTCTTCAATCAACTACCAATAAAGACGACTGCTTTAGTATGTTTTACGATCACGGACACAGCGATATCTGGGTGCATAAGCTAAACGAAACTCACTCTCTTGTGCAAACTCGCTGCTCTATGAGCGCATATAACGAATCTGATTTGTTTGCGGTCATGGATGCTGGGCTTACTAAAGTGCTTCAGACCTTTGATAACGACTTAAACGACTACTATAAAGGCGAGCTTAGAGCAAATCAAAAGATAAGAGGAGTAGGGGACTGCTACTACTATCGAACCGAAGTTTGGGATGGAGAGAAATTCGTAAGAGCTAGCGAGGGCACAACCGGACTTTGTAAGGGTGTAGCAGGCGGTGCGTGGCGGCTTCCAAGATATACAAGCGATGTTGTATGGCAAGATGAAAGAGAGCAATTTTAACCTCAAATTTATCATCTCTTTTGTAGTATTTTGCAAGTCATTAGTAAGAAAGGAAGTTGCATGAAAATACTAAGCAAATTTGTGCGAATTTTAGTTGTCTTTGGACTTTTGAGCTCCTTTGCGGCAGCGTTTGAGGAAAATAAGGATTATTTGATCCTTGATAAGCCTTTAAATGTCGGACAAAACGTACTGGTAAAGGTTTTTAGCTACGGATGTAAGTACTGCTACCGGTTTGATAAATCAGTCACGGGAAAAGTTGTAGCTAGTATCCAAGGGCTTGAGTTTAAGCCTTATCATCTAAAGACTAAGGGCGAATTTGGAGAGACCGTAAGCGGAATTTTAGCCGCTATGATGGCGCTTGACGAGCAAAGCGGAGTCGGTCTTTTTGACGATAAATCAAAATTTAAAAAAGCTAAATTTGCTATTTATAGAGCTCAACACGATAAAGGCGGTTTAAAAGGCGACAAAAGCGACGTGATTAAGCTTGCCTTAAAAGCCGCGGGCGTGAGTGAAAGCGATTATGAGAAGGCTTTAAATTCGCCAAGAGCGCAAGAAATTTTAACTAGCTGGGATGACGGCTATGATATTGCCGTCATTAGCGGAGTGCCAGCGTTTGTAGTAAACGGCAAATATTTGATAAATTTAAGCTCGGCTACAAGCATTGATAAGCTAAGCGAAATCGTCAAATTTCTTATAGCTAAATAAGTCTGCGCCATGGTTGATTATAATAGAGAAAATAAAGGCTTTGTCTGCTTTGTTTATAATTTGCAGCGCACGATAATTCCGTGGGCGATTTTGCTCGCGGTTGTGATTGGTCTTTTTGCACTTAGCTTTAGCTTTGCAAACAGCTTGCTTTTAGTTCAGCTTAGATTTGCGCTTATTTTTATCGCTTTTGGCGCGATTATAGCGATGATAAATCCAAAATCATTCATCGTAAAGCTTGTTGCATATGCGTTTATATTTTTGGGCGTGATTTTTGGTCTTAGCTACTCAAATAGTGCCGAGAATTTTAACATCCACGAACTTACGGTGAGTTTTCCGTTCGGTCTTGAGCTTCATAAGATGTTGCCTGCTGTTTTTGCGCCAGATAATGCAAATTTCTTTGGCTCAAATGAAGCAAGAGATACAATATCTCTTTTTGGATTTGGCTCTTTTGCTCTGATTGGAGCGGTGTTTTTGGTCATGATCTTAAGTTGGTTTGTTTATAACGCAAGAAGTAGCGAGATAAATCCCATCTAGCATCAAAATTTGATATTTGATAGCCCGCTAAATTTAATTAGCCAATGTTTTTGCCCGTTTTGTTTATGAATCGGGCAAATTTCTTTTAAATTTCCAATCAAATTTTGCAAGACCTTTTATTCTTTTTGGCTTGTTACTAGGATGTACCCCGCTTCTGAGATGTTTTTAAATTTTATCCCAAGTTCTCGCTTTAGACGCAAGATGATATTTTGTATAGCACCCTTGCTCACAACCTCGTTTTCATAGACGAATTCCTCTATCATTTCGTAGCTAACAAGCTTGTTTAAGTTATACGCAAAGAGCCAGAAAAATTTATTTTGCAGATATGTCAGATAAATTTCCTCTCCGTTTTTATAAATTTTCTCCTCTTTTAAATTTATGCTTATTTCGTCGCTAATTTTGATTAATTTTTCGTCTTTTTCGTAGGTTAATGCAATTATCATTGAGCGAAGATCTTTGATGTCGATAGGTTTTTTTAAAAATAGCGCAGCGCCTTGTTCTATGCTTTTCATCAAATTCATATCCGTATCGTAAGAGGTAAAGACGATGAATTTTTGATGAGGTTTAAGCCTTGAAATCTCTTTCATCATCTCAAATCCGTTCATTATCGGCATATGGATATCCGTTATGACGATGTCTGATTTTTGTTTTTTAAAGCATTCAAGCCCCTCGCATCCGTCCGCGGCGACTCTAACGCTAGCGCAATACGGCTTTAGCCCGCTTGCTATGAGCTCTCTTGACATATCGTCGTCTTCAACGATCAAAATCGATAGCTTTTTTAGTAATTTTAAAGATTCGTTATTCATTTATTGCCCTTTAAATCAACATCGAAATTTAACTCAAATACCGTAGGAAGCGCTCTGTTTACGAGTTTAATATCTCCGTTTATCTTTCTGTTGGCAAGCTTTTTAGCAAAGTACAGTCCTATGCCGCTGCCTTGTTTTTTGGTGGTTTTTGGTTCGTCAAATATCTTGCGGCTCATCGCTTCGCTCACTCCGCTTCCAAATTCGATGACCTCTATATAGCACCTGTTTTCATCGAATTTTACATCTATTTGCACTCTTCTTGACTTGATATCATCTTTAAATTTATCCACCAAAGCGTCTTTTGCATTGTGGATTAAGATAAGTAAAATTTGCTGGATTATATTTTCTATCTGATTTACTTTTTTATCTTCAAATTCGCTTAAAATCACATGTACATTGGCTCTTGTAAGCTCGGTGTGCATAAGAGTTAAGAGATTTTTAATGCTTTGTTTAACGCTAAATTCTCTTATATTTTCGCTTGTTTTGTAAAAATTTCTAAAGATATCTATCGTATTGCTTAGTAGCAATATGGACTTTTGACCTTTTTCAAGTATGTTTTGCAGCATCTGCTCGTCAAGATTGCCTTCTCGCTTTAGCATAAGCAATGTTGATATAGCCAAATTTAGCGAATTTACCGGTTGAATGAACTGATGATTTATCCCGCTTATGAGCTCACCCGCTTCGCTCATCTTGGCTTTGTGCGCAAGAATGGCTTCGTATTCATCCTGACGCTTTTTGATTTTGGCATACATAAAGTTATGAAGCGAGTTTGCGATAAAAGCAAGAGCGATAAACGCAAAAAGTAACGTAAGTGCGTTTTTGGTCGTTGCTCCAAGCAGCTCTTTTGTCTCTTTTGCGTTGTCCGTGCCTGCGCCTATGAACCAATTAAGCGAGGGAATTTCCGCTATGGATATGAAATTTGAATCCACAACTATGCTGCTTATGTCCTCATCTTTTAAAAACAGCTCTTGAAATTTATCCTCAATTTGCGTTTTGAACTTTTCATCTTTCATCTTTGTTAAAATTTCGCCGCTGTGCGTTACGATAAAGGAGTATGAGTTGGGAGGAAGCTTGAAGTTGCTTATGTTGTCAAATATGCTTTTTACTTTTACTACTCCGCATAAAACCGCTGCAAATTTACCGTTTTTGTAGTTTGGTACGCATAAATTTAAAGTCTCTTGCTCTAAAATCGTATGCTCGGGCATGAAATTTACCGTAGGTTTGTTGCTATTTTTTGTTTCCAGATACCAGATAAGGCTTAGTCTGGAATTTATCTCTTTGGGGCTTTTTGGAAATTTCTCGCCGTTTATGTAGATCTCTCCGTCGTCTTTTAAAAGCTGAACCAGATCAAATTCACCCAAATCGCCCAAAAAGGCTTGCGTAAATTTCTTAATACGCTCTTCATCGTCTAATATATCGGCATTTTGTATAAGCTTAGAGGCTTTCACAAGAGAATTTATCCTCTCGTCAAGCCAAATTTGAAATATCTGCACGATGTTTTCGCTAGTGGCTATTTTGTTTGTATTTGAAAGGGTTGCGATGTGGTGTTTGGCGTTTTTATATACGTTTGCGCCAAGAAGTATCACAAACAGGCTGGATAGGATTATGATGATATAAATTTTGAAGTTGTATTTGTTGAATATATCAATACCCACCGGACTACTCCTTGTTTAGGCAAGCAGTATATCTAAAAAGGTCTGAAAAATCAGACCTTTTATTAGATTATTTAGGGTTTTTAACTAAGGTTATGACTTTAGATACCGCCATTGCAAGCAGGATTATAAAGCATAGACCAAAGCCAAGAAGCGTGCAGTCCGCCATTGACATGAAGTGCTTTGAAGGGATTAGATACCAGCCGTCTTGATATAAGTCTACAAGGTATTTTTGTAATCCGCTTAATTCCACTCCGTCAGGAACTATAGGGTTATCATATCCGCAATCTCCCGTAGGCAAAAACCAGTCAGGCGCCCATTTGTGAAGCGGCAGGTTAAACGGATATACAGGATCCGTTGAGCATCCTTGAACTCCAAAAGGATCGTCGCTATGAACCGCAGTGTGAATTTTGGCTAGCTTAACGCTATACATTATCCCTTGGATCGCTCCCCAAAACGCAAACACATATCCTATAAACGCAAGAACTAAATTTTTAGGATTGATAGCCGCTATCAAACCGCCAAATGCCATACATAAAAAAGCAAATCTTATATATACGCACTGTTCGCAAGGTGGCATATAGACGTACTTTTGAAAGAGCGAGTGCGCCAGCAAAACCAGCGCAATGCTCGCAAAAGCCATCAGCAGCCAAGGAAATCTAGTATCCTGCCAAGCTGAAATTTTATTTACTATATTCATCTTGAAAGCCTATTTTTTAAGCAACTCTTCTATAAGCTTGGCAAAGCCGTCTACCGAAGTGATGGTGCTTGTGTAGATAAGGTATTTGCCGTCTACTACAAACGCTGGAACGCCTTGAATTTTAGCCACTTCGTAAGACTCGTCCCATTTTTTAAGAAGTTCGATTACTTTTGGATTCTCAAGCTCTTTGTTGTATTCATCCATGCTCATTCCGGCAGCATCAAGCCCTGTTTTTATGAAGGCTTCGGGATTTTTGCCGTCGTTCCATCTCTCTTTTTTAT
Source organism: Campylobacter sp. CCUG 57310 (assembly GCF_013201975.1). Lineage (NCBI taxonomy): Bacteria > Pseudomonadati > Campylobacterota > Epsilonproteobacteria > Campylobacterales > Campylobacteraceae > Campylobacter > Campylobacter sp. CCUG 57310. The sequence continues at coordinate 1,797,528 of NZ_CP053845.1, read as the reverse complement.
CGTGATATGCTTTGTAGTAGGCAAATTTCGCTTTTTTGAACATTGAGTTATCATCAAGTAAATTTACTCCTTTTTCTTGGTCTTTAACCACCAAAACGGCAAGAACTTTGCTCGCAGCCTCTCCGTATTCGGCCTTGGTTTTTAAGTGATACGGCACGTATTTTAGGCCGGATACTTTTTCAACTACTTTCGGAGTTACGCTTTTATCGTATTTGTAGCAAAACGGGCAAGCGTAGCTAAAAACTTTAGTTAGAGTTCCTTTCTCTACGCTTAGAGGTTTTTCAAGAACCATATAATCCTTACCTTCTGTAAAAGCGTTAGCACTTACGGCGCCCAAAAGCGCAACTGCAGCTAAAATTTTAGTTGTTTTTGTAAGTAGAGATTTCATCTAAACTCCTTTGGAATAAATTTGATATCGTAATTTTATACAACTGAACTTCCACAAAAATAACACGAAAATAAATTTAAGATAAATTTTACCGTAAATATTAATATAATAAATTAAATAATAATTCTAAATTTATTTTAAGATAAATTTAACTCTCGTGTGGTTTTTGTGTTAGTAGTATTTGCTAAAATTATATATAGTAGTAAAATGCATATGTAGATTTACCAACCAAGGAGGCGATTATGAAAACAAAATATTTGATTTCATCAGCAATAGTTGCAAGCTTGCTTATAGTGACAAATGCTCTTGCATTAGGTGGACCTAGCGGTCCTGTTAGCTATAAGGCACCGGGAAAGCTTGGTGCGGTTCTTGTGAACCCTTATAAAATGGCTCCTCTTACTGCTATCATTTATAACGGCGGGTACAACTTAAAGGATGTCGAAGTTGTCGTAAAAGGAAAGGGTGAAAAAGGTATAGATATAAAATATTCAGTATCAGACAAGGATGTTTTAACGCACGGAGGTATTCCTGTTTGGGGACTATATGCTGATCATGTAAATAACGTTGAAGTTAGCTACAAAAGAAATGGCGAAGCTATGAGCGAAACATATAAAATTCACGCTCCTGCTATATTTATGAATACAAGCGGCACGGGACAGCAGACTTCTTTGCCAAAAGCAAATATTGTAAAAATGGATGAGAAATTTAAAGATAGACTCTATCTTATAAATCACCTGATTAGAAATTCGTTACCAAATGCAGGACAAACATTATGGAATTACCCTGAAGGAGGTGCTTTACCTTGGGATCTTGAAGCCATGAACTGGATTATAGATACAAATGGCGATATAAGATGGTACATGAAGTCTGACGTTATACGCGATCCGGATAATTTATACCGCAAGGGTAATATTATGGGCTTTCAGCAAACCAAAGACGGTTATATGCTTTTTGGCATGGGGCAAAGATATATTAAAATCGATCTAATGGGGCGGATAGTATTTGATAGAGTATTGCCAAATTCTTATATAGATTTCTCTCACCATATAGAGCAAACCGCAAAAGGCACATATCTAATGCGGGTCGCAAGTGCTAATCAAAAAAGAGCAGATGGCAAAAATGTCCGATCTGTTCGTGATGTTATCATAGAACTTGATCAGGACGGAAAAGTTATAGATGAATGGAAAATTTATGAGATCTTAGATCCTTATAGAGATGTGGGTATCTTGGCGCTTGATCAGGGTGCGGTATGTTTAAATGTTGATGCAGATAAAGCCGGAACAACTACAAATAAAGAAGAACTTGAAGATCCGAATGCCCCTTGGGGAGATATACCAGGAGTTGGTATAGGTAGAAATTGGGCTCATATAAATTCAGTAAATTATGATGCTACAGACGATAGTATCATCCTTTCTATCCGTCATCAAAGTGCTGTCGTAAAAATAGGTAGAGATAAAGAGGTCAAGTGGATACTTGCTTCAAAAAATGGTTGGAATGAAAAACTAGCCAAAAAGTTATTAACTCCTGTTGATAAGAACGGCAAAGCTCTTGATTGTGATGATAATGGAAGATGCGAAAATACCGATTTTGACTTCTCTTGGACTTCTCATACTGCTTATAAAATAAACGAAAAGAGTAAGCCTGAAAAATTTATGCTAAGCGTATTTGATAATGGTGATGCTAGGCATAATGAACAGCCTGCATTTGCCACCGAAAAATACAGTCGTGCCGTTGAATATGAAATAGACGAGAAAAATATGACTGTTAAGCAGGTTTGGCAATACGGTAAAGAGCGCGGATTTGACTGGTATAGCCCTATAACTTCTGTTGTGGAGTATCAGCCGCAGTATGATTCGATGTTTATCTACTCTGCTGTTGCAGGTCTAGCTAAACAACTTCTTAAAATGGGTAAAACCGAACCTATTTTAAATGAAGTAAAATATGGTACTCAGGATGTTAAAGTGGAGATTAAATTTACCGAGATGGGTGCTGCCACTATAGGCTACCGAGCGCTTCCTATCGATCTGCAAAAAGCTTTTAAATAAAATTTTTACTCGGATTATAGTTTTGTAATTCGAGTAAAATTTAACTTAATAAGCGACTTAAAGTAAAACCTATATATTTGGATCAATCAACACTTTTCTCATAACTGAAATTTTATAATCTTTAATATATATAAAATTTATTTTTTAATTTAATTTTATGACTATATATCTAAAATTTATATAATCTACCGGTAGTTATAATCATATAAACAAAAGTTTTTTAAGGAAAAAATAATATAAATTTGTTTTCAAATTTAAGATCCGTATCTGCTGATAAAGCCGCAACTATTATTTAGCAGCATTTAAATTTATATAATTTTATTAGCTTGATTATTTTTTAGATATTTTGTTGCATTAATTTATAATTAGGTATTTTAGTGATATTTTAATGATAAAATTCAGTTCAAATTTTAATAACTGTTCGCAAATTTAAATTTTATAAGAAGTTTATATTATGTAAAATTATTTAAAGATATTTTAATATTTGTGTGATTTTTATGTTAGTAAATTTTTTTAAAATTACACTAATAAAATTTTATAAGAAATAGTATTAAAAAAGTCAAAGAATCTATCTTGTATTCTGTCTTGACAGGTAGGTTTGATAAATTTTACTTTAAAAGTAAAATTTACAAAATCTATAATTAAAGGAGTCCGTATGAAGGCTAGAAATTTACTTTCATCAATTGTTGTGGCAGGGCTACTAGTCGGAGGCTTAACTACTTCTTCTCTTGCTATAGGCGGTCCAAGCGGTCCAAAGAATGATTATCAACAACAAGGCAAGCTTGGAGTTGTTAAGATGAATCCTTACGGATATGCACCTTTAACAGCTATCATTACTAACGGCGGCTATGTTTTATCAGACGTTAAAGTAACTATCGTTCCAAAACCGGGAGGTCAAACTATCAGCTATAAGGTAGATAACCAAACGGTAAAAACTTACGGCGGTATCCCGGTTTTTGGACTATATCCGTCTTATAAGAATACGGTTGAAGTTACTTATACTAAATCAGCCATGGGCTTTAAGGATGAAACCATTACCGAAAAGTATCAAGTAACGACAGGTGGCATAGGACTTACTCCGTCAGGACTTACTATGCAAACTGGAGTTCCTTTTGAAAAAGTAACCGTTGTAAAAGCCGATAAGGAATTTGCAGATAGATTATATCTTATAAACAACGTTCCGGGAAAAGCTCCGGGCAGAAGCTCTCAAGCCGTTTGGAATAACCCTGCGGGCGGCGCTTTGGAGTGGAATGACGCTTCAAATTCATTTATAGTAGATACAAAAGGCGAGGTTAGATGGTATTTTGACTCAGACAAGCTTTTGGATTTTGGCAATATCTATAGAACCGGTATTCAAATGGGATTTAGGCAAGATAATGACGGAGCTCTTGCTTGGGGCTTTGGACAAAGATATGTTAAATACGATTTGATGGGAAGACAAATTTTTGATCGCCAGCTTCCGCTTGCTTATAACGACTTCTCTCACTCTTTAAATAACGCACAAAACGGCAACTACCTATTAAGAGTCGGCTCATCTAACACAAAACGCCCTGACGGCAAAAACGTTAGAACCGTTAGAGATACGATAGTAGAGGTTGATAAAGACGGATATGTCGTAGACGATTGGAGACTTTATGAGATCATGGATCCTTATAGAGCCGATGCTATCATGGTTCTTGACCAAGGAGCCGTTTGCTTAAACGTAGATGCTTCTCAAGCCGGACATACTATAGGAGCTGACGAGCTAGCTAAACTTGATGAAAATAATCAATTTGGGGATATAGCAGGAACGGGAATAGGCAGAAACTGGGCTCACGTAAATAGCGTTGATTATGATCCAAATGATGATTCTATAGTAGTTTCCAGCCGCCACCAAAATGCGATGGTAAAAATCGGACGCGATAAGAAAATCAAATGGATAGTCGGCCCTCACAAAGGTTGGGGTGAGAAATTTAAAAAATACCTATTGCAACCTGTCGATAGCAAAGGAAACAAAATCGTTTGCGAGGACGAGTATAGCAAATGCCCTGGATACACAAACGAAAAAGGCGGATTTGACTGGACTTGGACACAACATACGGCGTTTATTATCGATTCAAAAACAAATAAAGACATCCTTTATCTAGCCGCTTTTGATAACGGAGATAGCCGCGGCATGGAACAACCTGCTCTTGCTAGTATGAAGTATTCACGCGGTGTTGTTTATAAGATAGATCAAAACAAAATGACCATAGAGCAAGTTTGGGAATACGGCAAACAAAGAGGCGGAGATTGGTTTAGTGCGGTTACGAGCCTTACTGAATACCATGACGATAAAGACTCATTGCTAGTTTATTCTGCAACGGCGGGCATGCAGTTTGACTTGTCAAAAGGCGTTCCTGTAGGAGAACCTGCTCCTGAGTTGCTTGAGTTTAAGTGGGGGTCTACCGAGCCTGGTCTTCAAATGAAATTTGAAGGAACAGGCATAGGATATCAAGCCATACCTATACATCTTGATAAGGCATTTGACCGCAAAGTTAAAAGCAAAAAATAATAACTACTAAAATTCCCTCCCCCAAGATCTTCTTGGGGGATATACTAAAATTTATAATTTAAAATATAAAGATAAAATTAAATTTCACCAAAGGAGTAATATATGAAAAGAACACTTTCATCGGTTTTTGTTGCCGGCATCATCGCTGCTACTACCGCTACTTCGGCATTTGCTATCGGAGGCGCAAGCGGTCCTAGTATAGACTACGCTATTACGGGAAAACTAGGAGAAGTTGTAGTAAATCCTTATGATAGCGCACCTTTAACGGCTGTTATTAAAAACGGCGGATACGACATAAAAGACGCCAAAGTAACTATCGTCCCAAAACCTGGCGGACAATTGATAAGCTATGACGTAGCTAACAAGCACCTTCGCACTCACGGTGGAATTCCCGTATTTGGTATGTATGCCGACTATCAAAATACGGTTGAAGTAGAATATACAAAAACTTATAAAGGCAAAGAAGAGAGGATAAAAGAGACGTATAAAATTTACGCTCCGGCTATCTATCTTGAGGCTACGGGACACCCAAGCCAAAAGGGAGCTTTATTTGATAAGATCGAAGTTATAAAAGCTCCAAGCAAGAAATTTGAAAATAGACTTTACTATGTAAATAACTTCTATAATAAAACGGGCAAAGGCACTAAGGTAGTTTGGAACAACCCTGCAGGCGGCGCTCTTGAGTGGAACTATACGCCTAGCAACTTTATCCTTGATACCAAAGGTGAAGTTAGATGGTATCTTGAGCCTAGCAAAATTTATGACCTTAAAAAGCCTTTTAACGCAGGCGTTATGATGGGCTTTAAACAAAATAAAGACGGAGCTATCACTTGGGGATATGGACAAAGATACGTTAAATACGATATCTTAGGACGCGAAATTTTTAACCGCGAACTTCCTGCAAGCTATAACGACTTCAGCCACTCTATGGATCCTATGGATAACGGCCACTACTTGCTTCGTGTTGCTAACGCAAACTACAAAAGGGCTGATGGCAAAAACGTTCGCACCGTTAGAGACGTGATAGTAGAGGTTGATAGAGACGGAAACGTGGTTGATGATTGGAGGCTTTATGATATCCTTGATCCTTACAGAGACGTCGTGCTAAAAGTGCTTGACCAAGGGGCCGTTTGCTTAAATATCGACGCTAGCAAAGCGGGGCATACCGCAACCTCCGATGAGCTGATGCAAATGGATCAAAACGACAAATGGGGCGATATCGTAGGAAGCGGACCGGGACGCAACTGGGCTCACGTAAATAGCGTGGATCACGACCCAAGCGACGATAGTATCATCATAAGCTCACGCCACCAAAATGCGGTTATCAAAATCGGACGCGACAAGAAAGTTAAGTGGATAATCGGCGGACATAAAGGCTGGAGCGAGAAATTTAAGCACGCTCTTTTACAGCCTGTAGATAAAAACGGCAAAAAGATCGTTTGTGAAGATGACTACACAAAATGCCCGGGATATGAAAGCGATACAGGCGGGTTTGACTGGCAATACACTCAGCACACTGCATTTAGAATCGATAGCAAATCCAAAAAAGGCTTAGTGTATCTAACCGTATTTGATAACGGCGACAGTAGAGGATTTGAGCAGCCTGCAATAGCGGGCATGAAATACTCTCGCGCGGTAGTTTATAAGGTGGATGAGAAGGCTAAAACCGTAGAGCAAGTTTGGGAATACGGCAAGCAAAGAGGAGCTGATTGGTATAGCTCGGTAACCAGCCTTGCGCAGTACCAAGATGACCTTGATAGCGTATTTGCTTATTCGGCAGTTGCAGGAATGCAGTTTGACATCGCAGCGGGCAAACCTGTAGGCGTACCAAGTCCGCATATTAACGAATTTGAATGGGGTGCAAAAGAGCCTTCAATCGAGATTAAAATGACAAACGCTATGGGCTATCAAGCGTTTCCGTTTAGCATAGAAAAGGCATTCTCTAAATAATACTCCCGATTTGAGCTAAGCGATACTGCTTAGCTCTTTAATTTTCTTTTAAATTTATCTTGAATTTAATGTCCTTATTTAGATTTTTATCTTTGGAATTATCTTTATTGTATTCTTAAATTTTTAAATTTTATTTGCTGACATCGTTATATGATTTTTTTGTATTTATAAGGTTTTAATGGCGCTTTTTCGTGTTTATTTACAAAACAATTAAATTTTAAAGATTATTTTGCTAAACTCCGTAAATTTTACAAGATGAAAGGCGCAAGATGAATGCTTCGGAATTTATCTGGATGGATGGAAAATTAATAAAATGGGACGAGGCTAAAGTTCATGTTTTAACTCACTCTCTTCACTATTCAAATGCCGTTTTTGAAGGCACAAGAGCCTATAAAACCGACAAAGGTTTGGCAATATTTAGATTGCAAGATCACACAAATAGGCTTTTAAAGTCTGCAAAAATGACAATTTTAAATTGCCCTTATACTCAAAAAGAGCTTGAAAACGCACAAATAGAGCTTTTAAGGGCTAATAAATTTAACGGCAATGTATATATTCGCCCGCTTATATTTTTAGGCTACGGCATAATGGGGCTAGCTCACACAAAAGCTCCCGTTCAAACTGCAATCGCAGCTTGGGAGTGGGGTGCTTATCTTGGCGATGAGGGACTTGAAAAGGGTATTAGAGTTAAAATTTCAAGCTTTGCTAAGCTAAATCCTTCAGGACAAATGAATAGAGCCAAGGCCAGTTCAAACTATCTAAGCTCGCAAATGGCAAATTACGAAGCAAAAGATGCCGGATACGATGAGGCGCTGCTTTTAGACGGTGAAGGCTTCGTAGCAGAAGGTCCGGGCGAGTGCTTTTTCATAGTGGAAAACGGAACCATCGTAACTCCTCCAAATGACAATAGCCTAGCAAGCATTACTCAAGATACCGTTATTAAAATCGCAAAAGATTTAGGCTATGAAGTTCGCCGCGAGCGTATCACGAGAGATCAGGCTTACGTGGCCGATGAGGCTTTCTTCACGGGAACGGCAGCTGAAGTAACTCCGATAAGTAGCATTGACGCTAGGGTTATCGGAAGCGGAAGACGAGGTGAAGTTACTAAAAAGCTGCAAGATGCTTATTTTGACGTAGTTTACGGACGAAATCCAAAATACGCTTCAATGCTAACTTATATTTAAAATTCTAAACAAGGATATAAATGCCAGCAGATTTAAATGATTATTTTAAAAAACGAAACTCAAATAGCGGCGGAGGCGGCGGCAATGATAATCAAGGGCCAAAGCTGAATTTTAAAACCCCGAATTTACCTAAAAATTTTGGCAAAATGTCAGGACTTGCTTACGTTATCATCGTGATTGTAGCGGTCTTAGCCATCACTCAGCCTTTTGTGGTGATAAACTCAGGCGAAGTCGGTATCAAAGCAACTGCAGGTAAATACGATGCGTCACCTATGCAGCCGGGCTTTCACTTCTTTATCCCGTTTATACAAAAGGTTATCATCGTAGATACGAGAGTGCGCCTTATAAACTATACTTCAGGCGAAGATATGGGCGAGGCACAAAAATTTTCGACCCAATCTCAAGCTGGAATTATTCGTAAAAACTCAATTTCAGTTTTGGACGCTAGAAACTTGCCTGTAAGTATCGATATAACCGTTCAATATCGCCTAAATCCTGAAAATGCACCTCAAACTATCGCATCTTGGGGCTTAAGCTGGGAAAACAAGATCGTAGATCCTGTCGTGCGTGATGTGGTGCGAAGTATAGCGGGCAAATACACCGCAGAAGAGCTTCCTACTAAGCGAAATGAGATAGCGGCCGCGATTGATGACGGAATTCGTAAAGATATCGATTCTCAGCCAAATAAGCCTGTGGAGCTTCTTACAGTCCAACTTCGCGAGATCATCCTTCCTGAAAAGGTAAAAGAGCAGATCGAGCGCGTTCAAATCGCAAAACAAGAGGCGGAAAGAACTAAATACGAAGTAGAAAGAGCAAATCAAGAGGCTCTTAAAAAAGCCGCTCTTGCTGAAGGTACGGCAAAAGCGGCTATCATCGAAGCAAAGGGTAAAGCTGATGCCGTTAAGATAGAAGCCGACGCTCAAGCTTACGCAAACAGAGAGGTCGCAAAGAGCTTGGATGGCAACTTGCTTGAGCTAAAACAGATTGAAACTCAAGGTAAATTTAACGAAGCGTTACGCGATAATAAAGATGCTAAAATTTTCCTAACTCCTGGCGGTGCGGTGCCAAATATCTGGGTTGATACCAAAGATAAAGCCAAACAGTCGGCTATGGACAGATAAAATAAATTTTGATTCACAGATCGCTAGTTTTTAGCGATCTGTATCAAATTTTATAGCAAGGCGACTCGCTTTGCGGATTTGATATCGCTAAATTTGCTGTAAGCATATATGAGGGGGATTAAATGAAAATCGATTGGGATAAGGTTGCGGGACTTTTGCCTGTAATCGTACAAGAAAGCGCAACGAACGGAGTTTTAATGCTTGCATATATGAACGAAGAGGCTTTAAATTTAAGCTTGCAAACCGGCTTTGCTCACTACTTTTCTCGCACTAAAAATAGAATTTGGAAAAAGGGCGAAGAGAGCGGCAATATCCAAAAGATTGAGTCTATGTATCTTGACTGCGATAACGACACGCTTTTAATGAAAGTTAAGCAATTTGGTGGAGTGGCTTGTCATACTGGTGCAAAGAGCTGCTTTTTTAAAGAATTTGAACTTAAAGACCAAGCGAATTTTGGCTTGCAGGGAGAATTTAAAGAGGCTAAAAATTTAAACTCCGATTCAAGCTTATCTACAAAGCCAAGTTACGGCGTAATCGATGAAATTTATCACACCATACTTGAGCGCAAACTAAATGCGGACGCTAAAAATTCATACGTTGCAAGTCTTTTTGCAAAGGGCGAAAATGCTATACTTAAAAAAGTCGGGGAAGAGGCAACCGAATTTGTGATGGCTTGTAAGGATGTCTCAAAATACAAGAACGAGAGTAAAATTTTATCCTCGCAACCTAAGGAAAATCAAAAAATAGAGCAAAATTTGCTTGAGGAAATGCTTGAAAAATCCAAAAACGATATGATTTACGAGGTGGCTGATCTGTGCTTTCATTCGCTTGTAGCGCTTGCACTGCACGGAATTCATCCAGAGCGCGTTAAAGCCGAACTTGCAAGACGTATGGGTCTAAGCGGGATAGAGGAGAAGAACTCAAGAGATGATAAATGAGCTCAAGCAGGGGATAAATTTTTATCTCACTCATCTTGGATGGATTGATTTCGCCTCTTATGTTTGGCTTGTTTTACTCTTTTTTACTATCGTTTTTGCTTGCTTTTATATCATGTCCAAGCATCCGGTAGCAGGCGTTTTGATGTTTATCTTAACTATCTTTGCTTTCTTATTCGGCGCGTTTTATCTACATAAATTTTTAGATGAAAATTTAAGGCAAAGAAGCGTGCTCATAACCGATACAAAGCAGCTTACATACTCAAATACTTTGATTGTGGATCTAAATCTTACAAATTTATCCGCAAATTCTTTTAAATATTGCAGTATAAAGCTTAAATTTTATACTCCATCATCAAATTTTATAAAAAATGAACTAAATAAACTAAAGCCTTTCTTAAAGTCAAATTTAGTGCTAAAAGAGAGCCTTGATGCAGGCGAAACAACGCAAGAGCAAAGCGTGATAGATGGATTTAGATTTGAAAATTACGATATAATAGCTACTTCGGAGTGTTATTAATGGCTGGTTATTTTAATATTTTTCATATTCTTATTATTATATCTTTATTGTTGCTTTCCGCACTTTTGATTTATCTTTCGCAACATGAACAAAATAGAAAAATTTTTATCTCTCTTGTTGTTATAAATTTCGTCGTAACTCTTTTAATAGGCGTATTTTTAATGTTTGTTGTTGATAAATACACCAAAAAAGCCGTTCTTGAGAAAGTTACCAATCAGCGCGTTTTGATAAACGAAACTATAGTTTTTAAAGGCGTCGTGCGAAATGTAGGATCATTTGATATAGCAAATTGCAAGATTATTATCAAGCTTATTAACGATCCGCTCAACCGAGAAAGTCTCAAGGGCGAATCTCTCTTTAAACCAAGCGGGCTTTCGCTATTTTCTTGGATGAAACTAGGCGATAGTAAAGACGAAAGACCAAATACCGTTGAGTATAAATTTAGCATCACCAAGAATTTAAAAGCCAAAGAATTTAGAAATTTTAGCGTCTCTATGCCTTATCCGCCTTATTTTAAGAAGCCTACTTTTGTTACTAAGCTAAGTTGTAGTTAGGTTTTAAATATGTGTGTTTTTTGGTTAAGGTAAACGCAAATTTTAGCAGTAGAACTAATAACTTTTTAATAGCCAAAGGGTTTATGCAAAACCTAAAATTACTATCTATTTAGGATCTAGACAACCTTTGGAAGCCTGAAAATTTACTATATCATAAATAGATTATAGCTTGTACTAAATTTAAATCGTAAACAAGGATTATTCAATATAGATAATAAATATCTTAATGCGATCTTTGGGTCTAATTTGTCTTAGGCGTAAAATTTGCTTATAAAAATTTAAAATATGTAAACACATAATGAACTCGGTATTACGGCTCAGTATTGTTGAATTGCTTATAGCTGGTTTAATAGTCAAATAATCTGATTTTAATTTATAATGATTTTATTGATCTTTGGAGCCTTCAAAAGCTATTGGCGACCTACTTTTGTTTTTGATTAAAAATACTATCAATTTTAGAATATATTAAAACTAATAGTAAAGCCACAAAGAGTTTGGGAATTAAAATTGTGTGTTATCTATAAACTTGTGAAAAAACTGCAGAATACAATATATAAATGCCTACAAAGAAAACTTTGGCAAAATGATACTTTTTAAAAGACTAAAACACAATTTTATATGTTTTTTGGAAGTAGCGTATAGGCACAAATGGAAGTAATGCGGTTTTATTTTTTAATAGACTATGCTATAATTGGGTCTTTTATCATATAAAAATGGAAGTAATAAAAAATGAAAGAAGAAGTAAGCAATCAATATATAGCAATACCGGAACCTTCTTTTGGGAGCGATTTAACTAATGTTATTTTAGATCTAGAAAAGCTAAGAACTAAAAGGCTTGGCGGCGATGTGCCGCCTTATATATTTTTTCAGCTCAAAAATATTTTTCAAATTTTAGAGACTTTAGGGTCGGCTAGAATTGAGGGCAACAACACAACATTATCTGAGTATGTTGAAAAACTTATATATAAAAATTTAGAAGATGAAGGCGACGATGAGATAAAAAACTTAGAAAATGCTATAGATTTCATAGAGGATAACACAAATGAAGAGACTAGATTTGACCGTGCATATATTTCAGCAATCCATAACATCATAACAAAAGGTTTAACCCAACCACCAAACGGCGAAGGCTCGAAATATCCAGGTGAATTAAGAAAGCATGATGTAAGTATAAAAAAATCAGGACATAAGCCACCACAACATTTTTTACTGCCTGATTATTTTAATAATTTTATAGATTTTATTAACAAAGGATACAAAGAACAGTATCAGCTTCTAATGGTTGCTATTGCACACCATAGGTTTGAGTTTATTCATCCATTCGATAATGGAAATGGTCGTATGGGAAGACTTTTGAATTATGCTTTTTTAATAAAACTTGGGTTTAAAGTAAAGGAAGGAGGGCTCATTAATCCGTCTTCGGTTTTTTATACAGATAGAGATCAATATTATAATATGCTTTCTCGCGCAGATAGTTTAAAAGCTGATGATTTGTTGGCTTGGTGTCAATATTTCTTGATAGGGTTAAAAAATGAGATTGAAAAAATAGATCATCTTTTAAAAAAAGAGTATGTGCAAACAAATATACTTTTACCTATGCTAAAAATAGCACTTGCAAGACAGCATATTACAAAGCAAGAGTTTGATATATTAACATATCTTGTAAAAAAAGATGATATGAGTATGAAAGCCGAAGAACTTTCTAAGTTTGGAATCAAGGGCTCAAAAGAAAAGTCATATATTATAACAAAGTTAAAGGATAAGCAGATGATAAAGTCAATAGTTGATGGAGGAAGGATTTATACAGTATATTTTGTCAATAGCTATCTTTTACGTGGAGTTATGCAAGTGCTAAAAGACAACGGATTTGTATCTGATTTTTTGAACAATAATTAAGATTGGTTAGATTCCAGAATTTTAAAAAAGCAATAATTGGACAATAGAATTAAAAGTAGAATTATACGGCATGTTGTTTTAAGTTTTTTGGCATCCATATTTTAAAATAAGCTATAAAAAATTGATAAAGGAAACTTAAAAAGCTTTTGAATAATAAAAGCTTTTTAATAAGAGTCTACTTTATAAAATAATCCCCGTCAAAGCTTACAAGCGAGTATCTGCGCTCGTCTCCAAGGCTAGTTACCAGCTCGTCAATGCCTAAAAACTCAAGGCTGTCCGCGCCTATAAATTTACGCACCTCTTCGACGTTTTTATTTGCGCTTATCAGCTCTTCAAAGCTTGGAGTGTCTATGCCGTATCTTTCAGGGTATTTTAGCTCAGGGCAAGCAGCTTTGAAATGCACCTCTTTAGCGCCCGCCGCACGCAACAGCTCTACAACTTTTTTGGAAGTGGTGCCTCGCACGATGCTATCATCTACGACGACTATGCTTTTGCCCTCAAGCACGCTTGACATAGGATTTAGCTTGAGCTTTACTTTAAGATCGCGTGTCTCTTGCGAAGGCTCTATGAATGTTCTGCCTACGTAGTGGTTGCGCACTATGGCAAGCTCAAAGGGAATTTTACTCTCATTTGCAAAGCCAAGCGCCGCAGGCACACCGCTATCAGGCACCGGCACTACGAAATCGGCTTTGATTTTGCTTTTTTTAGCAAGTGCTGCGCCCATTCTTTTGCGGGCTTCATAGACGCTTTTGCCTTCTATCACGCTATCAGGGCGCGCGAAATAGATGTATTCAAACGCACAAATTCTAGGCTCGGGCTCAAAAAGCTGAATGCTCTCAAATTCGTCTTTGCCGTTTTCAAAGATTATCATCTCGCCGGCTTTTACGTCTCTTATGAATTTCGCTCCCACTAGATCAAATGCGCAAGTTTCACTAGCTACGATATATCCGCCGTCTTTTAGCCTTCCAAGTGAGAGCGGACGCACGCCGTATCTATCTCGTATGGCAAAAATTTTATGTCGCGACTGGATTAGCAAGCAATAAGCGCCTACAATCTTTTTAACCGCCTCTATAATGCGCTCTTTTAGGCTTTGGCTGTTGCTTCTTGCGATTAGATGAAGGATGTTTTCGGTGTCCATATTTGATTGAAATATCGCTCCTTCATTGATAAGCGCTTCTCTTGTCTCATCTTTGTTTACTAAATTTCCGTTATGCACGAGTGAAATAGAGCCAAGACTATAGTTTGCGGCAATAGGTTGAGCATCGTCAAAAGATGCATTGCCGGCGGTTGAGTAGCGGTTGTGACCTATCGCCATATCGCCTTTTAGCAGCTTAAAACTCTCCTCGTCAAAGACTTCAGTTACCAGTCCTAGCTTTTTGAAAGTAGTGATTTGACCGTTGTCGCTTGCGCTTATACCGCTGGCCTCTTGCCCTCTATGTTGCATAGCAAATAGCGCGTAATACGCAGTTTTAGCCGCATTTTTAGAATTTATTATCCCGACGATCGCACACATTTTTATCCTTTTGTTTTAAATTAATCTTTATAAATTTCAAGCACGTTGGTATGATCAAATTTTATGAGATCTCCCGCTTCAATGCTACCTTTGATAAAAGGCTCATTATCCAGTATTCCGATAAAACAGCCGTCTTTTGCTTCATCAACCATAACTCACATTCGCTCAACTTGGGCAAAATCGCTATCCTCAAATCTAAAAATAAGCTTTACCAAATCGCCTTTTTTTAAAGCCGTTCGCTCATTTTTCGGCGGTATTTTAAATTCCTTGCCGAATTCTTTTTCGTATTCTTCGGTATTATCTAGGCTAAATTTTATCACTCTTAAAGCCCTAAGCAGTCATCAATGCCGTAAAGCCCGTTTTCTTGAGCGCTTATCCAGATGGCGGCTTTTATAGCGCCTTTTGCAAAGGTAGCGCGACTAGTTGCGGTGTGATTTAGCTCTATGAATTCTCCGTCGTTATAAAATCCCACCGTATGCCTTCCCACGACATCGCCTCCTCGCATGGCAAGCAAGGCTATCTCGTCTTTGCTTCTTGCTCCTACAAGCCCTTCTCTGCCGCTTATCATCACGTCTTTTAGCTTTAAATTTCTAGCCTCTGCCACGCGTTCGCCCAAAGTTATGGCAGTACCACTTGGAGCGTCTTTTTTGTGCCTATGGTGCTGCTCGACTATCTCGATATCAAATTCCCTAAGCGCTTTTGAAGCTATGCTTGCAAGGCGGTTTAACACCGCAACCCCAAGACTCATATTTGTAGCATATAGGATCGGCATGGCAAGGCTTGCGCTTTTGAGTAAATTTGCTCCCTCTTCGCCAAGTCCGGTTGTGCCTACTACCAGCGGTTTTGGGTTGGTTCTGGCATAATTTATCAAATTTATCGCACCCTCTTTGATGGTAAAATCAATCACTACATCGCAGTTATCAAACAGCTCTTTAAAATTTTCGGTTACTATGACATCTTGCGGTAAGCTAAAATTAATCGGTTCTATCGTATAAGCGGCGGTTAGTTTTGCATCTTTGTTTTCTTTCAAGCACTCTATGATCATTTTTCCCATTTTACCGCTTGCGCCGTGAATTCCAACTCTTACCATATCACTTCCTTTTTGAAAATTTGATTGTAAAATTTAGCATAAAATTTATAAAAAGCTCATTTAGCAACCACTCTTGCGTAATACTTTTTCCTATCTTTAAAAAAACTTCTTATATAATTTCGGTTTGTTTAAATCAAAGGAAAACAATGAGGAAACTTTTACTCTTTTTATTGACGGCGGTAGCGGCTTTTGCTATGTCGTGGGATGCAAATATAACCAAAGGCGAGCTTGAAAACGGGCTTAAGTACTACATTAAGCAAAATTCTCTTCCAAAAGATACGGCTTATTTTTATCTTACGATTAGAGTTGGCTCAATCGACGAAAGCGCAAGCGAAAGAGGCTTGGCGCACTTTGTGGAGCATATGGCGTTTAACGGAAGCAGGGATTTTAAGAAAAATGATCTGATTAGGAAGCTTGAAAGTCTTGGCGTGGTTTTTGGTGCCGATTTAAATGCCTATACTAGCTATGACGCTACGGGCTATAACCTAAAAATAAGCGTTAATGACGAGAATTTAAATGACGTTTTTAAAGTTTTTTCAAACTGGATGGACGGCATAAGCTTTGATGCTAACGAGCTTGAAAAGGAGCGGGGTATCATCATCGAAGAGGAGCGCTCAAGAAATACCCCTTCATACAGGCTTTATAAAGAGCAAGCAAAGCACTGGTACGCAAAAAGCGCTTATGACGGCAAAGAGCCAATCGGCGATATGGACGTGATAAGAAATGTAAGCGTAGACGAGATAAGAGCCTTTTACGAGAGACTTTATCAGCCTAGATTTATGGAATTTGTAGCTGTGGGAGATTTTGATAAAGGCAAGATAGAGCAGATGATCAAGTCGAATTTCTCAAGTGTTAAAAATACAAATTCCTATCTTCAGCCAAGCAGAAAAATCCCTGAAAAATCAGGATTTAACATCTATAACTATGATTCAAACGAAACCGGTTCGGATAGTATTAGTATAGCCTTTTTTGACGAGTATCTGCCAAGAGATAACGAGGTAAATGCACGCAAAATTTTAACTCGCATGCTTATCTCGCAACTTTTTTCAACGCTTTATGAAAAGAAGATGATAGATGAGGGCTCGTCTCTTCGTGCGGGATTTTTCTCCTCGCCGATTGAATTTAGCCAAAGCATGTTTAGCTTTAGCACAAATGTGATCAAAAACGACTATGAAGAAGCACTATCAGATATGCTTGGCGTGATCGAAGGAGTGAGGAAATTTGGCTTTAACGAGAGTGACTTTAACGATACGAAGATAAATTTAAAAACTTCCATAAACGCCAGATACGCTCAGTCAAAAACTAAAAAATCAGAAGATATGGCTAATGAAATTTTAAATTCCCTTGATGCGGGAAGCATCTTGCAAAGCGAAGCCGACTCAAGAAATTTAGCGCTTAAGCTTTTAGATGAGGTTACTCTTGATGAGGTAAATGCCGAATTTAGACGAATATTGGCTCTTAAAAATGAAACGGTAAGTGTTTTTAGCGTTAAAAATTTCAAGCTTGAAAAGACTAAATTTGATGAGATAAAATCTAACGCAAAGCCTTATGATACTCGAATTTCATCTTCAAATCTTCCTAAAAATTTGGTAGATGAAAATATAAAGCCAAAAAAGATAGTTTCAAAAAGTTTTGACGAAAAGAGCGGTATCTTTACTCTTGAGCTTGAAAACGGCGCTACGGCGATCTTAAAGCCTCTTAAAACCAAAAAGGATCACATCACTTTTGCGGCGGTTAGCAAAGGCGGAGTTTCAAATTTAAGCGATCCGAAGCTTGGCAGATTTGCCGTGCAGGTTTCAAACGAAAGCGGGGCAGGGGAGTTTAATAACTATCAGCTGGCTAAAATCCTAAACGGCAAATATGTAGGATATGATAAACGTATCGATCTGCTTTCGCAAGGCTTTTACGGACAGAGTAATCGTGCGGATATCAAGTGGCTTCTTGAGGCGATTCATCTTGAATTTAACTCACCGCGCCTTGATCAAAAGACGCTTGAGCAGGTTAAGACCGTCGCTGCAGAGAGGCTTACCAAACGAGAAAATTTACCAGAGCACAAATTTAGTAACGAATTTACGAAATTTTTATATGACAATAACGAGCGCATGAGACCGCTTGAAAAAAGCGATATAGCCGCACTTGAGCTTGAAAGCCTAAGGCAAATCGTAAATGACAAATTTACTAATGCTAGTTCGTTTGATTTTATTTTCGTAGGCGATTTTGAAGTGGAGACTTTAGAGCCTTTAATCGCAAAATATATAGCCACTATCCCGGGCAAAAACAGCAAAGAGAATTTCGTAGATGACGGTGTGCGAAGCATAAAAGGCGTGCATAAATTTGAGCGTGATTATCAGATTACTCCTAGATCTGACGTGGTTATCAATCTTAAAAACGAAAGCGTAAAATTTTCGCAACTAAACGCCATAAAAGCTCAAGCTCTAAGCGCAGTCTTTAAAATGGCTCTTTATGAAAACATAAGAGAAGATAAGGGCGAAACTTATGGATTTTCGGTCGCAGTTAAGCTTAGCAAGGAGCCTTATGATCGTTCAAGCGCAAATATATCTTTTACTTGCTCGCCAAAAAATACAAATGATGTGATAAGTGGCGTTAAAGCGATAATTAAGAAGCTAAAGAGCGAGGGCGCAACGAAAGAGCAGCTTGAAAACTATAAAAAATCAGCCGTTTTGCGCATTAAGCAAACTCACGATCAGCCTGAATTTTGGCTTAAAAATATCACGGCAAATAGGCTGTATGACAGCGAGCTTTTTGATCTTAAGTGGCAAGAAGATGCGATAAATTCGCTAAGCAATGACGATATAAAAGAGGCGGCTAGACTTTATCTTGATGAGAGTAACGAGGTAATTAGCGTTAATAATCCTAAATAACCAGCTTTTGAGTTCGGCGGATTGCTTTAGTAAATATTAAAGCTATCTTTCCGGACTTGATTTTGATTAAATTTAGCCTAAAACTTTTCGGAGTATATTTAAGTAAAATCGAGTAAAATTTGAGTTGCGCTTTTGCGCCTATCAAATAAGTTCTTATGGCAAATTTGAGCATCTAGTTGCAACTAAAATTATCAAATTTTTAATTGCAATAGAACAAATTTCGCTTTTAAATTTATAAAGAAATCTGCAAACTTTTTAAAAATATCTGAATTTGAGTCGTAAATAACAAACAACGACTTTTGATGAAGGTAGGTAAAATGGAGCGAATTTGACCGAACTCGCTCGGTCAAATTTCAATTTTAGTGTAAATTTTCTATGTAGCTTAGAGCTGAAAGAGCAGCCATTGCGCCATCTCCCGCAGCGCAAACTACTTGCTTAGGAGCGTCTATGCGGATATCACCTGCACCAAACAATCCAGGCACATTCGTTCTCATCTTAAGATCCACGATCATCTCGCCGTTTTCGCTCATCTCGCAAAGGAATTTGCCGTCATCTTGAAGCAAAATTTGATTATTTACGTTAAGTCCAACGAAAGTAAAAACTCCGGGTACCTTTAAGTCTCGCTCGCCTTCTTTAGTATTTAGAGCTAGTCCGCCAAGACCCATTTTATCGCCGTAAGCCTCTTTTATCGTGGCACTTGTGACAAATTCGATCTTTTCATTTTTTCTAGCCTTTTCTACGGTTGTAGGAGCTGCGCGAAATCCGTCTCGTCTGTGTACTAAATATACCTTTGAACAGATATTTGATAGATAAATCGCCTCTTCAAGAGCTGTATCGCCACCGCCTAGAACGGCAACTTCTTTGTTTTTATAAAAAAATCCGTCGCAAGTCGCGCACGTACTTACGCCTCTGCCGAAAAATTCGTCTTCGCCTTTAAACCCGGCTCTTTTAGGAGTTGAGCCAGTAGCTACGATAACGGCTTTTGCGTTCATCTCCTTGCCGTTTTCAAGAGAAATTTTAAAGCTTCCGTCTTCGTTTCTTGATACTTTAGAGACGTTTGCCGCTTCGTGTTTAAGTCCAAAGTGCATGCACTGCTTGCTCCAAGTACTCATGAAGTCAAGTCCGCTCTCTCCGGGATTTTTTTGACCAGGATAGTTTTCTATCTCAGAGCTTCCGGTTATTTGTCCTCCGATCATTCCTCGCTCAAACATTACGACGTTTCCAAGCCCGCCGCGAGTAGCGTAAAGCCCGGCACTTAGTCCGGCAGGACCGCCACCGATAATCGCTAAATCTAACATGATTTTTCCTTAAATTTTATTTATTTTTGAATCTTGTTTATAAATTTTATTATCCTGATGGATCACCTCAACACTACTTGGCAAAGTTGTAATGTTTAGGAGATTCATAAGCTTTAAAATAGTATTGATGTCTGATGTTATATAGCTTAAATTTCCTTCATTTGCGAGTCGTTTTTGAAATATGTCTATAGCGACTATAGGCAAATTTTTGTTTGAAATTTCTAAAATTTCATTTAAGTTAGACATATTTGAACTAAATACGACAAGCAGGAATTTTTTCTCTTTAGGAGAAAAAATTTCACTTTTTTCGTAAAAGATCAAAGAGCTAAAATCTATAAATTTATACTTTGAAAATCTGTAATTGTTAAAAGCAAAGACCGAAGCAACTAAAAATGCACCGAAAAACGATGCGAAAACAGATGTCAGGGGGAAAGACACCCCCCGTCTTTTTGCACTCATTAAAGAAGTGAGTTGATTTTATCCGCGATTGCCTGTTTTGATTGTGCTCCGACCATTTGCTCAACTACTTCGCCATTTTTGAAAAATAGTAGCGTAGGAATAGAGCGGATACCAAATTCTACCGCCAAATCTTGCACTTCGTCAGTATTTACTTTACAAATTTTAGCTTTGCCGTCAAATTCCTCGGCAAGCTCATCTATAACAGGTGCAAGCATTCTGCAAGGTCCGCACCAAGGCGCCCAAAAATCTACCAATGCAACACCTTCTTTAGCTATGTCGAAATTTTCCGATGTTAGTTCTATGTATTTTCCCATCTTTTTCTCCTTTTGAAATTTGGTTGCAATTATACATAAATAAGTTTAAATTTAAGATAATAAGAAAAATTATAAGCTGATATTTTTTATCCAGTTTATTTTATTACTTTCAATTGTTATCAGATCAACCTGAAAATCGCTGTTAAGACCATTTTTAAGTAGATAATAATCAACCGCTTTTAATATCTTTTGCATTTTAGAGCCGGTTAACCTGTATGACGCTTCATAATCGCCTTGTGTTGCTTTTACCTCTACAAAATGCAAAATTTCATCTTTTTTGGCTATGATGTCTATTTCTCCGAATTTACAGCTGAAATTTCGATCTAAAATTTGACATCCCTCTTTTTGTAAAAAATCGCAAGCATCGCTTTCTGCGCTTTTCCCAAAAAGATATCCGCTAAGCCCCACTTAAGACTCAATCCTCATCATAAATGGCTCTTCTTTTACGAATTCTTGCTCTTTTAGTATTTTTACCACTCGTTTAACATCTGCTTCAAGGCTCGTATGAGTGGTAAAAAACAGCGTTGCATCATCTTCTTTTTTTACGTGAGGCTTTTGCAAGAAGCTATCTATCGAGAGGTTATTTTCGCTCATCAAATTTGTGATTTTAGCAAGGACTCCGACCTTGTCTTCAACCTTTAATCTGAAATAATATTTCGTTCTTATCTCGTCTTGCTCAAGTAGCTCTGTTTGCATGATTTCAAGCGGAGCTTTGTATCCCAGCATCGGGAATTTGATCTCTCTTGCGATATCGATTAAATCGCTTATAACCGCACTTGCCGTTGCGCTTCCGCCTGCTCCTGGACCATAAAACATAGTTTCATTTACCGCATCGCCGATTACGCTAACGGCGTTCATCACACCATCAACCTTGGCTATCATCTTGTCTTTTGGCACAAGCGCAGGATGGACGCGAAGTTCTATCTTGTCGCCCACTCGTTTTGCTATGGCAAGCAGCTTGATGACATACTCAAAATCGTTGGCGAAAAATATATCCTCTTTTGTTATTTTCTCGATACCTTCAATGAGTATGTCTTCAGGATTTCCGTGCACGCCGTAAGCTATACTTGCAAGGATTAACAGCTTGTGCGCCGTATCAAATCCGCCTATGTCAAACGTAGGATCAGCCTCTGCATATCCAAGCTCTTGAGCTTTTTTAAGCGCATCTTCAAATTTAACTCCGCCGTTCATCATAGAGGTAAGGATATAGTTGCTTGTGCCGTTCATTATACCGTTTATTGATAGAATTTGATTAGCGCTCAGTCCTTCTCGTAGGACTTTTATGATAGGAATTCCGCCTGCAACGCTAGCTTCAAATCCAAAAGGAGTATCGCACGCTAAATTTTGCAATTTAAAGCGATGATACGCAAGGAGAGCTTTGTTTGCCGTTACGACGGCTTTGCCTCTCTTTAAAATTTCGCTCACCACGCGGTAAGGCTCGTTTACTCCACCCATAAGCTCTACATATACGTCGATATCATCGCGATTAATTACGCTTTGTATATCATCCGTTAGCGGGATAGTCGTGTTTCTTGGCTTGTCTAAATTTCTAACCACGCCGATAACCGGCTTTATCTCTTTGCCGCTTCTTGCAGTGATTAGTTTTTGATTTTTTATCAGTATGTTGGCAACTTCTGCGCCGACAGTTCCAACCCCCAGTATCGCTACGTTCATTAAAACTCTTTAAGATATTTTTTGATGTTTCTTGCCGCTTGTCTGATGCGATTTTCGTTTTCGATCATCGCAAGTCTTACATAGTCATTTCCCGCTTCGCCAAATCCGACACCCGGACTTACCGCGACGCAAGCTTTTGTAAGAAGCTGCTTAGAAAACTCAAGACTTCCTATGTTGCCGACTTGCGGAGGCAGTTTCGCCCAGATAAACATACTTGCGCTTGGTTTATGCATCTGCCAGCCTGCGTTTGCAAACGCATCAAGCATGATTTCGCGTCGCTTATCGTAAATTTGACGAATCTCTTCAACACAGCTTTGATCGCTCTCAAGCGCGTAAGTAGCGGCAACCTGAATAGGTGTAAACATGCCGTAGTCAAACCATGATTTAATCTTTTTAAGCGCGGCACAAAGGCGTTTGTTACCGCATACAAAGCCGACTCTCCAACCGGCCATGTTGTAGCTTTTTGATAAGGTATAGCACTCAACGGCGACGTCTTTTGCACCTTCTACCTCAAAAATACTCGGCGTTTTGTATCCGTCAAATGTAAGATCCGCATAAGCGATATCCGAGATGATATAAAATCTCTCTTTTTTAGAAAGCGCTACTAAGCGCTCGTAAAAGCTCTTTTCAACGGTTACGGTTGTAGGATTATGAGGGAAATTTACTACTACGTATTTTGGCTTCGGTGAGCTTGAGTTGATGGTGTGTTGTAAATTTTCAAAGAATTTATTCTCGTCAAGCTCAAATTTCTCATTATAAACCAATGGCATTTTAGCGACATTTCCGCCTGCGATGATGAAAGCTTGCGTGTGTATCGGATATGCAGGATCGGGCACTATGGCGACATCGCCGGGGTTTATGATGGCGTGAGCAAGATGCACAAAACCCTCTTTACTTCCCATTGTTGCCACGACTTCTGTGTCGGGATCTAAATTTACGTCGTATTTTTTCTTATACCAGTTGCAAATTCCAAGTCTAAGCTTATAAATTCCTTGAGATACGGAGTATCCGTGAGTTTTATCCTTTTGCGCGCTTTCGCAAAGCTTATCGACTATATGCTGAGGGGTTCTGCCTTCGGGATTTCCCATAGAAAAGTCGATAATATCATCTCCGTTTCTTCTGGCTGCCATTTTTATAGCATTAACTTCGGCAAAAACATAGTTTGGCAAGCGCTCGATTGTATTGAAACGAATTTCGCTGAACATAAATTCTCCTAATTATTGTAAGTAAATTTTAAGACCTCTTTTTATATTTTCAAGGCTATTTAAATCATCTATCGTTATATATTTTGCATTTTTTGGGATAGCTAAGTTCATTTTATTTGTTTTTTTGGAATTTCTTTTTTCATCGATAAGGTTTAGATTTTTATCCAAAATTCTAACCAGAGCAAACCAGCTATCGCCCGCTTGAGCGCTTATGCTGACCTTTGAAGCTCCGTTTATATCGATAAAATACGGCTCAAGCGGCTTTGAAAGCTCGATTTCCTTGCCTATTTCGACAGGAGTTAAATTTAGCGATGACTTTGAAATGTCTATCAAATACTTATAGCTAAATTCGCTTGTTCTTTCAATGCCTTCTATGAATGTGTTTGTCTCTTTTAACGCTGTGTACAGCGATCCCGGGTCAAGCATAAATTTAGTATTTAGTCTAATGCCCCAAATTGCGCTATCCGCATTTGCAAATTCCGTCGTTAAAATTTCATTATAACCCAGACGACCTAACGCGTCTTTTAAAATTTTTATCATCAGCAGCGGCGATTTCTGTTCGCTAATAAAAACTATATCAAGATTGGCTTGATTTTTATATGAGAGCGTAAGAAGCGATTTTGACTTGAGTAAATTTGAAATTTTGGCTATATCGGCATTGCCGTTTTCGTCTAGAAAGTCTCTGCCGTCGCCAAACAGGCTTGCTACTTTTGAGCTCTCCGAGCCAAGCAGGCCGTTTGCTATGCTAACTACGTTTGAAGCGAAATTTAAAGTCGCCGCTATAGCCAATATGATAAATTTTCTTACCACTTTTTGCCCTTATTAAGCTCTACGAATTCGTCAAAGGTTATAAGGGTTATTTTGCCTTTTTCTACATGAAATCGCTTCGGATTTACCGCGTCAAATTTTATGTTTTCATCGCCTATGTTTAAAGTGATGTTTCCGTGACCTGTTACTATAAGCTGTTTTTTGTTAGCTTCTATTGTTATTGGTTTCTCGCTATTTAGAGTTTTTTTCTTGCCGTCTTCAAGATTTATGATGCCGACCCAAACTTTGCTTTTAGGAGTTATTGTAAATTCATCTACATTTGACGTTAAGTACTCATTAGAGCCGTTTTCTGCCACGCTTGCATTATTTAAATTTGTGGCATTTGCTTCATCTTTTAAATTTGCCTCAAGTGTTTCTTCTTTTGTTGATTTTTCTTCTGTTTTTAACTCTTCTTCTTGGGTTTTTGTATCATCTTTAAGCTCTGATGTTGTATTTACCTCTTCTTTTGCCGTTTTATCGGCGATGATTAAGGCAGTTTCGGTTTGCTCGTTTATTTTTTCTTCTTTTTCGGATTCTTTTGGTTTTAAAGATGGCGAATTTGGAGTTAGGTTTGTGTCTTTTAACCCAAGGTTATTTTTAGCTTCATTTACTACTACGTTATTTGAGTAGCTTACACTGCGATTTTTATCTTCGAATAAATTTGAGATATTTCCTATGTATTTATATCCTTCAAAAAACCATATCGCAAAGCCGATTAAGATAAGTACGATGATCATCCAGAGCCATCCTCCCGATGATCTATGCCCATCTGCCGTGTATGCGGGAATTTTAGGCGATATTGTTATGGTTTTGTGCTTAACTTCTTCTCCGTGCTCCGCCATAAAGGCGTTGTATTCGTTTAGCCACTGCTCAAAATCAATATCGTATTCGCGCTTTAAAATTTTAACAAACCCATGCACATTCAGTCTTGCCAATTTTTCAAAATTTTTATCGGCGATATATCCCAAATGTTCCGCTTCGATATGTGTTTTTCTACTTGCTTCGCTTAGCCCTATCTCTCGTAATATACTAATTTCATTCATTTATAATCCTATTGCAAATTATGGCAAAAGCCGCACTTACATTTAGCGAATCCCATTCGTTTTTCATCTTTATGCCGACGCACTCGTCACACTTTAGGATCGCTTTTTTTGGCATTCCTTCACCCTCGCTGCCCATTATGAGAGCCGTTTTTGAACCAAATTTCATCTCGTTTACGTTTTTGCCGCCCCTTGCCGTCGCATAGAGCTTAAATCCGCTTTGTTTTAGCTCATTTAGCGCACTAAGACCGTCTTGGGCAAGTACGATATCTATCTCGTATGCCGCACCGCTGCTTGCTCTGATGACGCCTTCTATCGCAAGATTTTTAGCTATGATTATCACTCCCTCACACCCCAAAGCGTGAGCGGTTCTAATGATAGCGCCTATGTTTCCTATATCGCTAAGTCCGTATAGAACGGTTATAAAATTTCTCTTTTTCAGCTCGTCAAATTGCTTGAATTGAAACTCTTCAACTTCGGCTAAAAATCCTTGATGATTGCCTCCGCGTGCAAGAGCTTGGGCTTTTTGATTATCCACTCGCTTGATAGGCGCTCCTGCTGAAGCGATTTGGGAAAAGGTAGCCTTATCGCACTCTTTTGCAAGGTAGATAGTTTTGACGCTTTTTTTGTAGCGTTTTATGATGTGTAAAAATAGCTGTTTTCCATATATAATCATCGGCTCATAATAGCTAAAAATCAGTAAAATTTAGCTTATTTGTTCAAATTTTCATATATTTTTTTGACATTTTCGCCAGTGATTTTGGCGATTAGTTTTGCCTTGGTTTTTGGAGGTATATCAAGAGAGGCGATATCTTCTATGGTTATTTTTTCGTTGCTTTGGTGTGAGCTTTTGTCAATGACTATAGACCACTCGCCTTTTAAATTGGAGCTTTTAAGAATTTGGCTTAACTCTTTTGCGGTTGTGCTAAATTTGGTTTCAAATTTTTTAGTCGCTTCTTTGATCGCAAAAAGCTCTCTTTGCGGATCTAAATTTGCTATTTGCTCCACTAGAGCAAGCACTCTTTTTGGACTTTCGTATATGATGACCGGATAGGGCGAATTAAGCGCATTTTGTATAGCTACTACGCGTTCTTTACCTGTATTTGGTAAAAAGCCTAAAAACGTAAATTCCTTATCGCAAAGCCCGCTTGCTACAACTGCTAAAAGTAAAGCGCTTGAGCCGCTTAATACCTCATACTCGATATTATTTTTTATCGCAAATCTTATTAATTCAACTCCCGGATCGCTAATCGCAGGCATTCCCGCATCGCTTACATAAGCAACGGTTTTTTTGAAAATTTCCGTATCTAAATTTGAAAGAATTTGAGCTTCGTTGTGAGAGTGAAGGGATATAAATTTTTCTATCTTGACGTCTGCATTAAAGCGAGAATTTAAAAGGGATATAAGAGCTTTAGTAATTCTTGTATCTTCACAAAATATCACTTCACATTCACGCAAAATATTTAATGCGTGAAGTGAAATGTCCTCTAAATTTCCTATTGGGGTAGGAATAAAATAGAGCAAAGTATTATTTCAAATTATATTTTTTCTTAAATTTATCAACTCTACCTGCAGAATCGACTATCTTCTCGCTTCCTGTGAAGAATGGATGACACTCGTTGCAGATATCTACTCTGATTTCGTTTTTGTTTGATTTGGTCGTAAAAGTATTGCCGCAAGCGCAGGTTACTTTGCACTCAACAAATTCCGGATGAGTCTCTTTTTTCATTTTTTATCCTTTTTATAGCCTATTTTATTATCTGTTTCGTTCATAGAGTAAGGCGTGATTATACAAAAAAACTTTTTAAAAATCAAATTTAGACTAAAACTTTTGCCGCAACGCTTAAAATAGCAGTTTGAGATCGAAGTATATTTTTAGAATTTAGACTATATTTTTTACCTGTTTTTTCACGCTCGATTTGGCTAAATCCGCCTTCCGGACCAATTATTAAAAGCTCACTTTGCTTATAATTTTCAAAATTTTCTCCGCCAAAATCAACCAGCGCAATATCCTTGTAAGAGTTTAAAACCTCATCTAAATTTTTATAAATTTCAATTTGCATAAGAGAATTTCGTCCGCATTGCTCGCAAGAATTTATTAAAATTCTCTCAAGCCTATCTTTATCGATTTTAAAGTTTTTTTGAGAAAAATCAGAGTAGAAAAATATAAGCTTGCTAACTCCGATCTCATTTAAGCTAGGCAGAGTTTTTTCTATCACTTTAGTATCTATGATAGCCCAACCAAGGCTGAAATTCAGCTCCTCGTCCTCTAGGCTATGCTTAAAAACCAAAGATAGTTCGGCACTTTTTCTATCTAAAATTGCAATTTCATATATATAATTTTGTCCGTCTTTTAAATTTCTAACGTCAATTCGCTCGCCAAGTTTTGCTCGCCTTGCTTTAAGATGTAAAAACTGCTCGTTTTGAAGGCAAATTTGCTCCTCTCCCGCCTGCCTTGAATAAAGAAATTTCATCTCACACCGCTTGCGATTAAAACCAAGGCGAGATCAAGTAAAATCTTAAATCTCATCTTTTTTCTAAAATCTATAAAATTTTTACTCTTCATGGCCACTTTTAATTTTTTAAACTCCATTGCGCCAAGTCCGATTAAAAGCACCCAAACGACTATCATCACTACCGCTCTGAAGCTTAAATGAAAGTAAAAAACACTCATCAATAAAAGCCCAGTCATTAGCATAGCAGCCAAAAAGCTATAGTAAGTCGGCAAGAAAAGTCGAATTCGCTTTGCATAAGATGGCGAATTTACGCCAAATTCTATAAGGCAAAAGTGTATGATGATGAGTGTTATTAATATAACGGCAATCGCCAAATGAAGACTAAGCGCCATTTCGTAAAGTTCTTTTAAGCTCTCGTTAAATTCCATTATTTCCCTTCGACTACCGGTTCAGGCGGTAAATTTTCATCTATGGTTACGTTAGCATCAGGCGTAGCAATCGGCACATCGCTTGGAGGAGCTTCGTTTAGATCAAGTAAAATTTGCTTTTTTTCATCCTCGCAACCTGCGAAAAACAGTGCCGAAATCAAAGCCAAAATCCAAAAAATTAGCCTCATCATACCTCCTTTGGATTTATGATTTTTTGCCCGAGTTTTATCTTATCAAAGAGATCTTTATCATCCCATTCGCTTATGATTTCAGGCGAAAATATAATATCTTTTAAATTTATCTCACCCATTTTGGCGTTATATGCGTCATCTCTAAAGCACTGCGCGTAGCCCGTGTCGGTTTCATGGACGATTACGCTGTGGATTTTTACTTCCCGCTCGCCGTTTTGCATAACGGTTGACTTTAAAAGTCTGTCGATTAGCACGAAAAATATCCTGCAAAACTGCTCTGCGGAAGGATTTACAGGAATTTCTATCCAGCGTTTTGAATGCTTTTTCATGTCATCTAAGTACTCTTTATCATCACCGCTAAAAAGCGTGGTTGTGTGATCAAAGCTGTCGATTAGACATTTGATATTTTGCTTCATCAAACCAAAGTCATAAACCATGCCCGCATTGTCTAAGAAATTTGATTCAAGCAGGATTTCAGCTCTATAAGAGTGCCCGTGAATGCTTGTTCTGCATCTCCTTGAGCTACAAAATCTCACAATGTGAGCGTTTTCAAATTTAAAAAGTTTTCTAATTATCATTTAAACTCCGTCCTTATCGCCCCAAAGCCTTATGTGCACGCGATCGGTGTAGTTAAAGCCAAATTTTATGCAAAATTCAGCCACGCTCTTTGCGTTTTTTTCAAGACTTATTTTATCATAACCTTGAGGCATGCAAAAAACATCATTGTCGCAAATTTCAAGGATTTCAAAAATTTCAGACTCCGCTTGTGTGCTTTGAATCGTCTCTTTATTTATCACAAATTTATAAAAGCTCTCTTTTGCATTTTCTTTTATGGCTTTTAAAGCCGCTTGATTTATGCGTTTGGCCTTGTTTTCACCGCTTGAGCTGAGCTTGACGCTTATGGCAAAAGCGCAGTTTTTATAAATCTGAAATTTACTAAAATCGATCTCAATCGTGCCGTTTGTCTCAAAATGCACCTTGTATTTTTCATCAAGCAAATTTCGCACCAAATTTATGAAATCTTCGTTTTTATGATGTAAAAGCGGTTCTCCGCCGGTTATGACGACGATAGGCTTTTGGTGTAAATTTTGATCGTATTTTTTAACGAGGGCTAAAATTTCTTGATAAGTTAAATTTTCGTATTTAAAGTGGCTTGTGTAAACAGCTCTAATAGTGTCGCAACCCGTTAGCTCTTCGCCGGTTTTTGGCGAAATTTTACTCACGCCAAAGCCTTTGCAGGTTAAGTTACATCCCGCAAATCGTAAAAATATGGCGAGTTTGCCGCTGCTTGCGCCCTCGCCTTGTATGCTTAAAAAGCTCTCGACCAAATTTAAACCCAAATTTTACCTTTCGAATTTGGCGAGATTATATCAAATTTCAGCCGCCTGTTTGGTAAAAGGCTCTGCTTGAAGTTTCGTTTGCAACTCCCGCTTCCCATCTGTTTTTTTCGGGTTTGCTTTGAAGCACCTTGCGTAAAATTTCGCTTGCGCTCTTTACATCGCCCGCTTTTACGGCGTCTTTGATACTCATAGCATCTTCAAAATATAAGCACGGTATCAAAAACCCTTCAGCTGTTAAGCGAATTCTGTTGCAACTCTCGCAGAAGTCATGTTTGTGTGGATCTATGATGCCGAATTTATATCCGTCCTCAAGCATATATATACTAGCAGGGCTCGTAGGCAACTTGCCGTCGCTTGTGATTTTATATTTTTGTCCGATAACGTCTAAAATTTCAGCTGCTTTCATGCCCTTAAGCTCGTCGTCTGCGTGCATGTTTTCCATGTATTCGATAAAGCGAATTTGACAACCTCTGCTCTTTGCAAACTCAAGCAAGCTTACCAGTTCATCGTCATTTACGCCTTTTAGTGCGACTGTGTTTATCTTTACTTTAAGTCCTGCGTCAAGTGCGGCTTCAAAACCTGTCAAAACTTCGTGAAGCACGCTTTTTTGCGCGATAAATTTGGCTTTTTCGATTTTGAGGCTATCAAGAGACATGTTTAGTCTTTTAAGCCCCGCGTCTTTAAGTGCTCTTGCGTAGTGCTTTAGCATGTAGCCGTTTGTCGTAAGGGCTAAGTCTATGTCATTTTTATAATCGTGTATCATTCTTATGAAGCTATCAAGATCTTTTCTTAAAAGCGGTTCGCCACCTGTTATTCGGATCTTTTTTACACCCTCGTCGATTGCGACTTTGACAAATAAAAACAGCTCCTCAAAGCTAAGCAAATTCTCTTTTGGTGTCCATTCAAAAGGGGTTTTTGGCATACAGTATTTGCATCTAAAGTTACAGCGTTGCGTTACTGAAATGCGCAGATAATCAACAACTCGTCCATGCCCGTCTATTAACATCTTTCACCCTTAAACCGCTCAAAAATTGAGCAAAATTTATGAGTATTATATGTGGCTTAGCTTTATTTTTTTTTAAATTTGACCTATTTTTGTGATGTTTATTTTTTATATTTTATATGTGTGATTAACATTTATTATATTAAATAAGTCTGTTTAATTTCAGCACTAGTTCGACTTTACCGACTCCAACTCGTAAACTTTTAGCTATGCTCTCTATGCTTTTGCCGGTGTTGTATAGATCAATGATACGCATCTCGTCGCTTTCCTCGCCAAAAGATGAAATTTTATTTATATCTTTTGTGCGCTCTTCAAGAGAATAAAGCCTATTTTGCTGCTCGACTTGAAAATTTCCTATCGACTCTTCGATGCTTTGTAAGGTTTTAATGATAGGCGTGATTTTAGAGTTTATTACGTTATTTAGTCTTTGCTCCAGCTTTCCTTCTATCTCTTCTGCGTCAAGATCTGCGATGCCTGAAGTTTCTATATTTTTAAGCTGTTTTTTTATTAGGTGGTTTTCTTGCATGATGCTTTCGATTACTTTTTCGTAGCGAGCCGATTTTTTTGAAGCCTCGGCGTCTTTTACGAGTATAAGTATAAAAAGAATGATTAAAACCAAGCCAAATCCGCCGTAAATTAAGATTTCATTATCCATTTGTTCCCTTTAATTCGCGTATCATCACGCGCTCTCTAGCCGTTACATATCCGTTGTAGTCGCTCTCATCGCTTTCATGCATCTTTGTTATCTTGGCAGTTTTTTCATCAACCGCTTCAAAATATATCGCCACATCGCGTTTTGGAAATATAGGCATTGAAATTCTAGCGTAATAATTGTTATTTGGCTTAAATTTAGCCTCTTTTATCGAAAAATTTTCAAAGCCTATGCCTTCTATCACCGAGCTTTCATTAAGCTCAAGCTTTGAAATTTTTTCGTTTTTCAAATACGCATTTAGCTCGTCAAATTTGCGGTGAAGTTCGGTTATAAGCGTTAGCAATACTTGATCGCTCTCTTTGGTTTCGCCCCTTGCTTTAGCGCGCTTTAGCCACTGTCCTAGCGGATCGTCCTCGCTTCCGCTTAGCTTATCGAATTCAATCGCAAATTCATCTTTTCTATCTAAAATTTCTTCAAAAACGATATCTAAATTTGCAGGATAAAGCCTCATAAATCTATCCATATAAATATAAAAAACATAATTCCAAGATAGCCGTTTAGCGTGAAAAAGGCTCTATCTATCTTGCTAAAATCCTTGCGAACGATTTTGTGTTCGGCAAATAAAATCACTCCGCTTAATAAAACCCCAACAAATGCCCAAGCGCCCAAATTTGCAGCCCAAGCAAAAAGTAGCCAAAATAAAACCGCATTTACGTGAAAAAGTGCGGAGATAAACATCGTAGCTTTTTGCCCGTAAATCGAAGGTATACTAAAAAGCCCCTTTTGCTTATCAAATTCCATATCCTGAAGCGAATAAAGCAGGTCAAATCCCGCCACCCAAAACATCACCCCAAGGCACAGTAGCGCGCTCCATAAAGGTATGCTCGCACTTATCGCCACTGCTCCTGCGATCGGAGCTAAACCAAGCGATAAACCAAGCACCAAATGTGCAAGTTCGCTAAAGCGCTTAAAGAGCGAATATCCGCCAAGAATGATTAAAATCGGAAAAGATAGCCAAAATGCAAGATCGTTTATAAGCCAAGCTACTATGACAAAGATCGCCGCATTTGCGATGATAAAAACAAGCAAATTCCCCCTGCCTATGCGTCCGTCAACGCTTGGACGATTTGCGGTGCGCGGGTTTAATTTATCTATATCCTCATCCATATAGCGATTAAAAGCCATCGCGAAATTTCTGGCACTCACCGCGCAGATAACGCCTAAAATAAGCAGCTTCCAGCCAAACCAAGCCGAGTTATTTATCTGTTTGCTTGCAACTATCATTGCCGTAAAGATAAACGGCAACGCAAAAATAGAGTGCTTAAATACGATTAGTTCGCCGATATCTTTTAGTGTCGTTAGAAATTTTTGCATATTTTTCCATAAATTTAAGTTTGGCGTTATTTTATCTTAAATTACAAAAATTTGCTAAAATTAAGCCGCTCAAGATAAATTTAAAGGAAAACCTATGAAAGACGTAGTGGTTATAGGAAGCGGAATTTCAGGGCTTTTTAGCGCTTATTGGTGTGTTAAAAACTCTCTTAGCGTAAGTGTGGTATCTAAATCACAAAAGCCTGAAACTAACGGCTTAAATACGCTAAATTTATTTTTAGGCGCACATCGAAGTTTGTTTGACGAGGTTTTAAAATTTGCTAGAGGAGACGGCTTTGTAGGGTTTAAAAATTTAGCCGATAAATCGTTTTTAAATTGGCTTTTAAAATTTGGCGTAAATCAAACTAGACCTAGTAAAAAGCTTGAAATTTTAACTCGTAGATACGGATTAAAAAGTTATGAAATTTACCAAAATTTAGCAAGTGAAATAGGGGAATTTGAATTTGAAAGCAGAGGCGAAGCGCTTGTGTTTTTTGATGATAAAAAATACAAATTCATGCTTGAAAATATAAAATTTAACGATGAAAATTTCGAAATTTTAGATATACGCGACGAAAATACTTTGGGTCTTGTTAAAAACGGCGTAAAGGGAGCTTTAAATTTAAAGAAAAACGCAAGACTGGACGCGCAAAAACTATATGAAAATTTAAAAGCGTTTTTAGAGCGAAGCGGAGTTACATTTGTAACCGATGAGATTGTTGATTACGAAGTTGGTGCAGATGGCGTAAGATCGGTAATCGGAAGACTTGGCAGATATGAGGCAATCAGCTTCATCCAAGCAAGCGGAGATGATAAGAATTTGGTTAAAAAATTAGGCGTGAATTTCGATCTCATTAGTGCGAAAATTTATGAAGTAAGTTTTGAAGCAAATGAGGATATATCGCCTAAAATGCCGCTTATGATTGATGATTTCGGATTAAATATAGATGCTAAAAACGGTCTTGCAAACATCGTTACAAAGCCTCAAATAAATGCAAAAGATGTGCTTGTGGATATAAAAGAGATAAATGAAAATTTAGCCAAGCTAAAGCCTTATACTTCATTTTTTGAGCTTAAAAATCCGACTTTTAAGGCTAAAAATTTAGCATTTACGCCAAATTCACTGCCGATATTTGGACGCGATGAGAGTTATAAAAATCTGCTTTATATAAGCGGTTTTGGGCTAAACGAGAGCCTATTTGCTCCGTGCGTTTCTCAAATTTTATCCGATATGATAGTGCGTGGTGTCTCAAATGAAAATAGCGATGATGTGCTGCTTTTTTCAGGAATTTACGCTTGAAAGAACTTGCTATCATAGGCGCTACGGCAAGCGGCAAGACAGATCTTGCGCTTAAGCTTGCAAGCGAGTTTAACGTCATTATCTTAAGTCTTGACTCGCTTTGCGTCTATAAAGAGATCAATATCGCAAGTGCAAAGCCAAGCGAGGCGGAGCTTGTCAGTGTGAGGCATTTTGGGATAAATTTGATATATCCAAACGAACATTTTGACGTGGGGATGTTTTTTGAGATTTATAGGCAAGCTAGACAGTTTGCCATGCAAAATGGCAAAAATTTATTTATAACAGGCGGAAGCGGATTTTATCTAAAATCCTTGATCTCAGGGCTTTCGCCGAAATTTGATAAGCTTGAAAGCGGACTTAGTAACGCTGAAATTTACGAATTTGCAAGTAAGATAGATCCTGTTTTTGCCGCTAAATTTAGCCAAAATGACACATATAGGCTAAACAAATGGCTTGAAATTTACGTTCATATTTTAAAGACTGAAAACCCCGCCCAAGAGCTTGGGCTTGAAAATTTGATTGAAATCGTGCAGGGTAAGGCGGTGCAAAATTTTCAAATTTCAACCGCTCCAAGCGTTTATTTGCAAGAAAATACTTATGAGCCCATCATCTCAAATTTAAAGATTTTTGAGATAGTTTGGGATAGGGAAATTTTGCGTGAGCGCATAAAAATTCGCACGGAAAATATGCTTGATAAAGGGCTTTTAGATGAGGCGAAATTTCTTTTTGAAAAGTATCCTAATGAGCCAAAACCGCTTAAGTCAATCGGGCTTAAAGAGTGCGGCGAGTTTTTAAGAGGCGAGATCAATGAAAGCGAGCTTTTTGAGCTGATTTCAACGCATACGGCTCAGCTTGCCAAACGTCAGCGCACCTTTAACCGCTCGCAATTTGAAGAGAAATTTAGCGGCTCTATCCAAGATTGCGAAACAAAAATTCGCGAATTTTTAAGCTGATTTAAAATTTGCGGCTAAAATTGCCATAAAATCACAAGTAAAAAAAGGAAAAATTTGCTAGTTCATATCTGCTGTTCTGTCGATAGCCACTACTTTTTGCGCCGTTTGCGCGAGGACTTTCCTGATGAGGAGCTGATTGGCTATTTTTATGACCCAAACATCCATCCTTATAGCGAATTTTTGATGCGTTACGAGGACGTTAAGCGCTCGTGCGATGCGATGGGTATCAAGCTGATATGCGGAAAATACGACTATGAAAGCTGGCTTGCCGGAACTAAAGGGCTTGAAGATGAGCCTGAAAAAGGCAAGCGCTGTAAATACTGCTTTGATTTTCGTGTAGGAAGCTCGGCTGCTAAGGCGATTGAGTTTGGGCAAAAGTCGGTTACAACGACGCTTTTGATGAGTCCAAAGAAGGATTTTAGCCAGCTTGAAGCTTCGCTAAAAGAGGCGGTAAGCGGCTATGAGCTTGAAGCGGTGGCTGTTGATTACCGAAAAAACGGCGGCACAAACGAGCAGTTTGAGCTAGCCAAAAAAGATAAGCTCTATCATCAAAATTACTGCGGATGTATCTTTGGGCTTAGTAAGCAGCGAGAGGCGCAGAATTTGCCGTTAAGTGAGCTTGCAAGTGAGATAAACGGACGCGTTTTACCCGGCAGTATCGAAGAGCGGCTTGAGCTTTATAAAAGAGTGCGAGAATGCGAAGAAAAGGGCGTGAAATTTCATCTTTCGCGCAAGTATTTTTTAAACTACCGCCTGCTTAGGGGATTTGTGAGAGTTGACGGAAAGGTTGCGCCTAGCTACTTTTTGCTCTACTCAAATTTTAAGCGTTCGAGCGTGAAATTTAGTGTAAGCAAGGCAAAAGATCTGCTTGATGAGCTTCGAGACGGCGTAACGATGATGAATTTAGCCAAATTTAACGAGCTTACAAAGAGTGATTACGCAAGCGTTAATATGCTTTGCAAAAATCCGCCAAGCGTGGAAGCTGAGTTAAATTTAAGAAGGCAAATTTGCGGGGATTTTAGCCAAAATCCAATAATAGTGCTTGATCAAATTTTAGAGGGCAGATATGAAATTTATGGCAAAAGCGTAACTTATAACGACAGCAGGGAAATTTTGGTTTTAGAGTGAATTAATGCTTAAAATTCGGCTTAAAATTTCCTGCTTAAAAAGCTAAAATTAAACTCAATAATCTTTCTCTTAGCAAAAATTAGCTAAAATCGGGTCTATATTTTAATGATTAAGGCTTAGTAGTGATAGACATAATGCAAATTCAAAAGATACTTCCGCATAGATATCCGTTTTTACTCATCGATAGAGTCGTAGAAATCGAGCCCGCAAAGCACATAGTGGCTTATAAAAACGTAACGATCGGCGAGCCGGTTTTCCAAGGACACTTCCCCGATCATCCGATATATCCGGGTGTAATGATAATAGAAGGCATGGCGCAAGCGGGCGGAGTGCTCGCGTTTAAGAGTATGAGCGATGAACATCAGGCGGGCATTGAAAATAAGGTTGTCTATTTTATGAGCATAGATCGCGCTAAATTTCGCCATCCTATCCGCCCGGGCGACAAGCTTGAGTACCGCCTTGAAGTGCTAAAACACAAGGGAAATATCTGGGTGCTTGACGGTAAGGCTTATGTGGACGGAACTCTTGCTTGCGAGGCGGAGTTAAAAGCGATGATAGTAGATAAATAGGCGAAATTTGATGAAAAATATCCATAAAACGGCGGTCATAGAAGACGGCGCCAAGATCGGCGAAGACGCGATAATTGAAGCCTATGCCTATGTCGGAAAGGACGCGATGCTTGGTAACGGCGTGCTGGTTAAGCAGGGTGCCAGAATCGTGGGAGATACGCACATAGGCGACTTTAGTAAAATTTACAGCTACGCGATCGTAGGCGACATACCTCAAGATATCAGCTACAAGCCTGAAAGCGATACTGGCGTTCGAATAGGCAAAAACGCCACAATCCGAGAATTTTGCACGATAAATTCGGGCACGCATAAAGGCGATGGGCTAACCAGAATCGGCGATGGTGCCTTTATCATGGCGTATTGTCATATCGCGCATGACTGCATAATCGGCAACAACGTAATCCTAGCAAACAACGCTACTTTAGCCGGACACGTTGAGATGGGAGATTTTGCGGTAGTCGGCGGATTAACTCCCGTGCATCAGTTCGTGCGAATCGGCGAAAGCTGCATGATCGCAGGGGCAAGCGCGCTTAGTCAAGATGTAGTGCCGTTTTGCCTAGCCGAGGGCAATAGAGCCTATATAAGAGGGCTAAATTTGGTTGGAATTCGCAGAAGATTTGATAAAGAAAACGTAGAAGAGATAAATAGGGCTTATAAATTTTTATTTAGACATGAAGGTGGGTTAAAAGAGGCTGCAAGCGAGCTTATGCAAACTCAAAACAACGAAAATGTAAAAAAAATGTGCGAATTTATATTAAGCACGACGCGGGGAATTCCGCTAGCAAAAGGAAGAGAATAATGGCGAAAAAGTGTAATTTCTGTGGCGAAGTCGAGTCAAACGACAGAAGGTTGTTGTCTGATATACAAGGACACGCTTTTATATGCGAATACTGCATAAATGCCGCTTACAATATGATTTATGGTGATACCAGCCTTGAAAAAAGCGAAGAAATTTTAAAGCATGATTATAAAAATTTGACTCCAAAAGAGTTAAAAGAGGTGCTTGACGGTTATGTAGTCGGTCAAGATAAGGCAAAAAAAGTATTTAGCGTAGGTGTTTATAACCACTATAAGAGAATTTTCAAACAGAGCGAGATTGAGGATGATACCGAAATTTCAAAGTCAAACATCTTGCTTGTAGGACCTACGGGAAGCGGTAAAACATTGATGGCTCAGACTCTGGCTAAATTTCTTGATGTGCCTATCGCGATTTGCGACGCGACAAGCTTAACTGAGGCCGGATATGTGGGTGAAGACGTGGAAAACATCTTAACAAGACTGCTTC
Organism: Campylobacter sp. CCUG 57310; assembly: GCF_013201975.1. NCBI lineage: Bacteria > Pseudomonadati > Campylobacterota > Epsilonproteobacteria > Campylobacterales > Campylobacteraceae > Campylobacter > Campylobacter sp. CCUG 57310. Next base: position 1,759,444 of record NZ_CP053845.1, on the reverse strand, counting down.
AGGCGGCTGACGGCGATGTAAAAAGAGCCGAGCAGGGGATTGTGTTTGTCGATGAGATCGATAAGATAGCCAGAATGAGCGAAAATCGCTCGATAACTCGCGATGTTTCGGGCGAAGGGGTGCAGCAAGCGCTTCTTAAGATAATCGAAGGAAGTGTTGTAAATATCCCTCCAAAAGGCGGCAGAAAGCATCCTAATCAAGAGTTTATCCAGATAGATACTTCAAACATCTTGTTTGTTTGCGGCGGCGCATTTGACGGTCTTAGCGATATTGTTGAGCGCAGGATAGGCAAAAACGTGCTTGGCTTTAATCAAGATAAGCGCAGTAAAGAGGAGAGATCGAATTTGTTGCATTTACTTGAGCCTGATGATTTGGTGCATTTTGGGCTTATCCCGGAACTAATCGGAAGGCTTCATGTAGTAGCAACGCTTAACGAGATAACCAAAGATGATATGGTAAGAATTCTTACCGAGCCGAAAAATGCGATTTTAAAGCAGTATCAAAAGCTTTTTGCTATCGATAAAGCAACGCTTAAATTTGACGATGAGGCGCTTAAGGAAGTTGCGGGGCTTGCTATAGAGCGAAAGACAGGAGCAAGGGGTCTTAGAAGTATAATGGAAGAGGTTATGATAGATATCATGTATGAGCTTCCGGAGCTTGGCGGATATGAGGTAGTGATAACAAAAGATGTCGTAAACGGCGATGCTAAGCCGATTTTAGTCAAACAAAACAAACTAAGTGCATAATATAAAAGGTAGAAGATGATTTTAGATCAAATTATTGGATTTTTCTCAAGTGATATGGGTATAGATTTGGGCACGGCAAATACGCTTGTCTTAGTAAAAGATAAAGGTATCATCATAAATGAACCTTCGGTTGTCGCCGTGCAGCGTGAAAAATACGGTAAGCAAAAAATTCTAGCCGTAGGACATGAAGCTAAAGATATGGTCGGTAAGACTCCGGGCGATATAGAAGCGATAAGGCCTATGAGAGACGGTGTTATAGCTGACTTTGACATGACTGAAAAGATGATAAGGTATTTTATAGAAAAGACTCATAGGCGCAAAAGCTTCATCCGCCCCCGTATCATCATATCCGTTCCTTACGGACTAACTCAAGTTGAGAGAAAAGCCGTTCGCGAAAGCGCTCTAAGCGCAGGAGCTAGGGAAGTCTTTTTGATAGAAGAGCCTATGGCTGCGGCGATCGGAGCAAATTTGCCGGTTCGCGAGCCGCAAGGAAATTTGGTTGTGGATATCGGCGGCGGAACGACTGAAATCGGCGTAGTTTCACTTGGCGGCTTGGTTATAAGCAAATCAATCCGAACCGCAGGCGATAAGATAGATGTTAGTATAGTTAATTACATAAAGGAAAAATACAATCTTCTAATCGGCGAAAGAGCCGGCGAAGATATCAAAATAAGCGTAGGTTCTGCCATTCAGCTTCCTCAAGAGCTTTCAATCGTAGTAAAAGGACGCGATCAAGTAAGCGGTCTTTTAAGCAGGATAGAACTAACAAGCGAAGACGTGCGCGAGGCGATGAGAGAGCCGCTTAAAGAGATAGCAGACGCCTTAAAAACCGTGCTTGAGATGATGCCGCCTGATCTTGCGGGCGATATCGTAGAAAACGGCGTCGTGTTAACCGGCGGCGGCGCTTTGATAAGAGGTATAGACAAGTATCTAGCCGACATCGTGAAGCTCCCGGTGTTTGTCGCGGACGAGCCTTTGATGGCGGTTGCAAGAGGCACGGGCAGAGCGCTTGAAGAGATCGGCTTGCTTCAGCAGCTAACAAATGAAGAGTAAAATTTTATTTGTTTTTATAATTGGTTTTTTGGTGTCGGCTTCTCTTTATAAGAGCGAGCTTATCACCAAGGAAGTTATAAATTTTAATAGCTCTATCGTTAAAATTTACGATGATAGCGTTAATTTTATAAGAGATAGTGTAAATGAGTATTTTAGACAAAAAGAAGAAATTCTATCCCTCAGAGCTCAAAACGCGGAGCTTGAAAAATCAGCCGTTTTGCTTGCGAATTTCGCAAATGAATTAAATGAAATTTTGCTTGATAAAAACTCAAGCGTTTATGAGCCGAAAATTCAGCTCGTTCGCGCCTTAAGTTACGTTAATATAAGCGATTATAATAAAATTTGGCTGGATAAATTTGAGGATTTTAATAGCTCTAAAATTTACGGACTTATTTATCAGGGCAAAAGTGCCGGTATCGTAGTTTCTAAAGACGATAGACCTATGGCGCTTTTGCAAAACGACCCTAAAAATATATTTGCCGTTTATATAGGCAATGAAAAAATTCCAGGCATAGCTCACGGAAATAAAAACGGACTTATTATCAAATTTATCCCCCAGTGGCTTCACCCCAAAGAGGGCGATGAGGTCTATACAAGCGGGCTTGACGGGATATTTTTTAGCGGAATTTCGGTAGGGAAAGTTACAAAAGTTATAGAAGAGAGTTTGTATAAAAGCGTTTTGGTCGAACCATACGCAAAAGTTACCATCCCATCATATTTGTATGTTGTTATAAAGGAAAAATAATGCCAAAAAGAGAAGATATAAATACCATTTTGTTGATCGGCTCAGGCCCTATCGTGATCGGTCAGGCTTGTGAATTTGACTACTCGGGCACTCAAGCGGCTAAGACGCTAAAAGAGCTTGGCTACCGCGTTGTGCTTATCAACTCAAACCCGGCTACCATAATGACGGATCCGGATTTTGCGCACGCAACTTACGTAGAGCCTATAACAAAAGAAAGCATTAAAAGAATAATACAAAAAGAAAAAGTCGATGCCATACTTCCTACTATGGGCGGGCAGGTTGCTCTGAATGTGGCTATGGAGCTTTATGAATCGGGCATGCTCGATGGGGTTAAATTTCTTGGTGCAAGACCTGAAGCTATCAAAAAGGGTGAAGACAGACAGGCGTTTAAAGACGCTATGATAAAAATCGGCATGGATCTTCCAAAGAGCCACTACGCATACAGCATGCAAGACGCTATGCAGGCGGCGTCAATGATAGGTTTTCCTATTATTATCCGCGCAAGCTATACTCTTGGAGGTGCGGGAAGCGGTGTGGCTTATAATATCGACGAATTCAAAGAGCTAGCCCAAGCGGGACTTGACGCAAGTCCGATACATGAAATTTTAGTAGAGGAGAGCTTGCTTGGTTGGAAAGAGTACGAAATGGAAGTTATCAGGGATAGAAAAGATAACTGCATTATCGTCTGCTCGATTGAGAATTTCGATCCGATGGGCGTTCATACGGGCGATAGCATAACGGTTGCGCCGGCTTTAACTCTAACGGATAAAGAGTATCAGGTGATGCGTGACGCCAGCTTTAAAATTTTGCGTGAGATCGGCGTAGATACGGGCGGAAGCAACGTTCAGTTTGCGGTAAATCCAAAAGACGGTCGCATGATAGTTATCGAGATGAACCCGCGCGTAAGTCGAAGCTCTGCGCTTGCCAGTAAGGCTACGGGATATCCGATAGCTAAGGTTGCCACACTTCTTGCGGTCGGATTTAGCTTAGATGAGATCAGAAACGACATCACGGGCACGCCTGCTAGTTTTGAGCCTGTGATTGATTATATCGTTACTAAAATTCCTCGCTTTACTTTTGAGAAATTCCCCGGATCAAATCCGCATCTTGGCACCGCTATGAAATCAGTAGGCGAAGTTATGGCGATAGGACGAACCTTTAAAGAGAGTATCCAAAAGGCACTTTGCTCTATGGAGAAGGATTATTTCGGGTTTAATTTTTTAAATTTAGACAGAAACGACCTGATTTACGGGCTTAGAAACGCAAATGAAAGTAGAATTTTATACATAGCTCAAGCTTTTAGAGACGGATTTAGCATGCAGGAAGTGCATGAATTTAGTAAGATAGATCCTTGGTTTTTGGATCAAATTCGTCAAATCGTGGAATTTGAAGATAAGATCGATATGGATATCTTAAATGACGAAAACCTTCTTCGCACCGCTAAAACAATGGGCTTTAGCGATAAGATGATAGCTCATCTGATAAATTTAAAAGACAATCTTGAACTAAGCCAAAACGATATATATTTTGCCAGAGAAAAGATGGGCGTTAGGCTTGAATACAACGAAGTAGATACTTGCGCAGGCGAGTTTAAATCAACCACATCTTATCTATACTCTACGACCAATGTAACCAAAATAGACAGCGATGAAAATTTGGACAAGTCCAAAAAAGTTATGATCATAGGCGGCGGACCAAACCGCATAGGTCAAGGCATAGAGTTTGACTACTGCTGCGTGCATGCAAGCTACGCTCTGCGCGATCTTGGCGTAAAAACCATCATGTATAACTGCAACCCCGAAACGGTATCAACCGACTATGATACGAGCGATATACTTTACTTTGAGCCGATTGATTTTGAGCATGTACGTTCAGTCATCGAGCGAGAGAAGCCCGATGGGGTGATCGTGCATTTTGGCGGTCAAACTCCGCTAAAATTCGCTAAGCGCCTAAGTATAGCGGGAGCTAAGATTATAGGCACGACCGCGCGGGTTATAGATATCGCCGAAGATAGAAAGAAATTTAGCGAATTTATAAATAAAATCGGCGTAAAACAGCCTACAAACGACACCGCAACCAGCCAAAAAGAAGCCATAGAAAAAGCTAACGCTATCGGCTATCCGGTGCTTGTGCGCCCTAGTTACGTGCTTGGCGGACGAGCCATGAGGCGCGTGCATAGCGAAGATGAGTTAAAGCAATATATGAACGAAGCGGTTAAGGTTAGCAATAACTCCCCAGTACTGCTTGATAAATTCCTTCAAGATGCGACCGAGCTTGACGTGGACGCTATATGTGACGGCAAAGAGGTCTATATCGGAGCTATCATGCAGCATATCGAAGAGGCGGGAATTCACTCGGGAGATAGCGCGTGCATACTGCCGCCGATGAGTTTAAGCGCCGAGATGATAAAAAAGGTTGAAGCTCAAACTCGCGAAATAGCATTAAATTTAGGCGTTGTAGGACTTATGAACATACAGTTTGCTATCTATAAAAGCGATCAAAACGATGCCGAAGGAGAGCTTTATATGATCGAAGTAAATCCTCGCGCAAGCCGCACCGTGCCTTTTGTAAGCAAGGCTACGGGAATTCCGATGGCAAAAGTCGCAACACGCGTAATGTGGCAGGGGAATTTGCGCGAAGCTCTTGAATTTTACGACAGTTACAAAGTGGTGTTTGAAGAAGACGGCATCTTAAAGCCGCGCGTAAAAAATCACGTCTGCGTAAAAGAGGCGGTATTTCCTTTCAATAAACTAAGCGGAGCTGATTTGATACTTGGTCCCGAGATGAAAAGTACGGGCGAAGTTATGGGCATAAGTAATGATTTTGCAAAGAGTTTTGCCAAATCTCAAATCGCCGCTAACAACTCATTGCCAACTAGCGGAACGATCTTTTTAACACTTGCGGATAACGATAAAATCTATGCCGCATCTCTTGCAAACGAGCTTATAAATCTGGGCTTTAAGATAATAGCCACCGGCGGAACGCATAAAATTTTAGCAGATAGCGGTATAGATGCTGAATTCGTCTATAAGATCAGCGAAGGTCGTCCAAGCGTTGAGGATAGGCTTAAAAACGGCGATATCTCGCTTGTGATAAATACCAGCGATAGCAAATCAAATGCCGAGGACGGAAAGAAAATTCGCCAAAATATCTTGCGCTTTAAAATTCCTTATTTTACCACTATCGCCGCTGCACTTGCTGCCGCAAAATCAATTAGAAGCGTTCAAGACGGCTCTGCTCTTGAGGTGAAAAGCTTGCAGGAGTATTTGGGGTAAATCTAACTTGGCAGGTCGGGTTTGCCTGCCGATATTTTAAAAATAGGATTAAGGCCGTTAAATTTATAGTCTGATTTTGGAGAATTTATACATTACTATGAAGCAAAAAGATTTTGTCATACAAGCTATGTTAGAAAACGGAAATTTAGCCACTCTTTCTCAGCTTTATAGGCTAACCGACGTTAGTTCGTGGCAGACTAAAACGCCTTTTGCTACGATACGCAGGATAGTTCAGACAAATAAAGAGTTTTTTAAAATTCAGCCCGGGCTTTGGGGGCTTAGCGCATTCAAAGATGAAATTTTATCAAAATTTAACCTAAAAGAAATTGCGACACAGAGCGAATTTACCCACTCTTATTTTCAAGGCATTATCACACAAATCGGAAATTTAAGAAATTTTCATACTTATATACCCCCACAAGATAAAAATAGATTGTTTGTTGATAAAAAGCTTCACGAAGTAGCTACAACTAGCGAAATTTATGAATTTTCATATCCGAAAATTATAAAATTTGCCAAAACTATCGATGCTATATGGTTTAATGAGCGCAAGCTGCCTCATTCGTTTTTTGAAGTAGAACACAGCACCGATTTTAAAAATTCTCTTAATAAATTTTATGAGCTTCAAGACTTTAACGCCAAAATGTTTATAGTGGCTAATAAAAATAGACGAGCACAATTTGAAAGCGTAATAGGCGCATCGATATATGAAAGTATAGCAAGTAGCGTGCGTTTTGTAGATTATGATAGCATAGTAAATCTATATGAAAAAGAAAATTTAAGGGTGCAAGTTGGAATTTGAAGTACAAATCACCGAGACTCTTGTAAAAAAGATCTTTGTTAAAGCTAAAAATAAGGAAGTTGCACGTAAGATCGTAAAATCAGCTTACGAGAAATGCGAAGTGGTTTTAAGTGCGGATGATTTTTATTGTGTGGAGTTTGAAGCCAAAGAGCAATCTAAGCCTGAAATCTAAAATTTAGGTTTTAAATGGGGCCAAATGTAACGAATTTTGACGAGTTTTTGGGACTGCTTAAGAAAACTAATGCGAATTTGAGCTATTTTACCGACTTTGAAAAGTGCGATAAAAATTTGCAATCAGTTTGTATAAAGCTTCATACTCTTAACTTTCTGCTTGGTAAAAATGATTTGAAAACAAATATTTTCACTCCTAAAATATTCTGAAATAATCCGAGCGAAATTCTTTCCGCTGCGATTTTTACGGGCATTAGTATCAAGACCCACTTCTACTCCAAATACATAGTCAAATAAATTTTTAATTTTTCCGCTCTAAAAACTTTATCAAGTCCCGTTTCGCAAAAAAACTCATAAATTTTTTCAGGACTTTTAAAATATGCTTTAACGCTTGTTAAAACGTTATTTTTATCAAGTATGTCGGTATTGTCTTTATGAACCGCTATAAGTAAATTTAACACTTCAAAGCACTCTTTGTTCTCGTTAAAAAGTCTGTTAATATTTGTTTTCAAACTGAAGTTGGCAGCCAAGAGCTCGGCTTAAATTTAGGTAGCGATAACAAAGTATTTGACTTTGTAGTAAAAGCAGATAATCTAACCTATCTGATTGAGACGAATTTTTATAGCGTAGGAGGCTCAAAATTAAATGAGGTAGCAAGAGCCTATACAAAAATCGCTCAAGAAATTTCAAAATTTAACGGATTTGAATTCATCTGGATAACGGATGGGCAAGGCTGGTTAAATGCTAAAAACAAACTTCAAGAAGCCTATGAAAACGTTAAGATTTATAACTTAGCCACACTTCATCTTTTTGCTTGCGAGATAAAAAATGATAGATAGTATGACAAGCGAGTTTAATCTTATCCAAGGCGATTGCTTTGAAATCTTGCCGAAATTCACAAAAGAATTTGATCTAATCTTTGCCGATCCGCCGTATTTTTTATCAAACGACGGCTTAAGTATCCAAAGCGGGCGGATAGTTAGCGTCAATAAGGGCGCGTGGGATAAGAGTTACGGCATAGACGAGATTGACGGGTTTAACCTAACTTGGTTAAATTTAGCAAAAAATGCGCTAACGGATAATGGGAGCGTGATGATAAGCGGAACGTATCACAATATCTTTTCTATCGGGCGGGCTTTGCAGAAGCTTGATTATAAAATTTTAAATATCATCACATGGCAAAAGACAAATCCGCCGCCAAATTTTAGTTGCAGGTATCTTACCCACTCTACCGAGCAGATCATATGGGCGAGAAAGAGCGAAAAACATAAGCATATCTTTAACTACGAGCTCATGAAAAAGCTGAATAATGATAAGCAGATGAAGGATGTTTGGAGTTTTCCGGCTATTGCGCCTTGGGAGAAAGCTTGCGGTAAACATCCGACGCAAAAACCGCTTTCGCTTTTGGTTAGATTGATATTGATGGCAAGCGTTGAAAATTCCGTCATTTGCGACCCTTTTAGCGGTTCAAGCACAACCGGAATCGCTGCAAATTTACTTGAGCGAAAATTTGTAGGCATAGAAAAAGAAGATGAGTTTATAAAAATTTCTTTAGATAGAAAAAGAGAGTTAGATCAAAATTTGAATAAATTTAAGAGTAAAATTTCCGATTTGAAGCTTATTTCAAAGATAAATTCAAGCCTTATCTAATGTAAATTTATAGATTTAAGCTAGCTATAATTTTACAGCGATAAACTCACAAATAATTTATCTTTAAACAAAAGGAAAATTTTGATCTATCTAGCGCAAACAGACACTACGGCGGGATTTTTAAGCAAGGATTTTAATGAGATAAACCGCTTAAAAAACCGCCCTTTGCATAAGCCTTGCCTTATCACTACGTCAAAATTTAGCGAGCTAAAAACGCTTGTGCGGGTTCCTGATAAATTTAAAAATTTAGTGCGCCGAGCAAGAAAAACTACATTTTTATATCCGAATTTAAAGGCCGTGCGGGTCGTCAAAGAGTGTGCGCACGCTAAATTTCTTGATCAAAACGGATGGTTTTACTCAAGCAGTGCGAATTTAAGCTCGGAGAAATTTGACGAAGCTTGGGCTAGAAGCGTTGCTGATGTCGTTGTCGATGAAAATTTTCAAGAAAATTCAAGCTCGAAAATCTACAAACTATCAAAAATAAATTTAAAAAAGATAAGATAGATAAATCATAAACTCAAAACGCACTTACTTTTTATATATTGAGTAATTAGGTTATATAAAATTTCAATTTATCAAATTTAAAAGTTAAATCAAAGCTCTTGTTCGCCAAAATTTGTTTCTATTTACCAAGTAAATTTCTTCATAGTTTCGATATGTAACATCAAATGACTAAGATAAAAATATAAAATTAAATTTAAAAAAATAAAAAATCATATCGTGCTAATATTTCACCATAAATTGTTACAAAGGAGATGGCGTGAGTGAGTATGTAAGCAAAATGATGGAACATATCAAAAGAGCAAATCCCGGGCAAGATGTGTTCGTGCAAGCTGCAACCGAAGTGCTTTATAGCCTCGAGCCGCTTTTAAAAAGAGAAAGTAAATACCAAAAACACGCCATCTTAGAGCGCATCACCGTGCCTGAAAGAAGCGTGATATTTCGCGTTACATATACGGGCGATGACGGTAGTGTGCACGTGCACAACGGATATCGCATCCAGTTTAACTCAGCCGTCGGTCCTTATAAGGGCGGGCTTAGGTTTCATCCGAGTGTTGATCTTGGAGTTTTGAAATTTCTTGGATTTGAGCAGATTTTTAAAAATTCTCTTACAGGTGTGCGAATAGGCGGCGCAAAGGGCGGAAGCAACTTTGATCCTAAAGGAAAGAGCGATAATGAGATCATGCGATTTTGCCACTCTTTCATGAACGAGCTTTACCGACATATAGGCGATACGACCGATGTGCCCGCAGGCGATATCGGCGTAGGAACGCGCGAAATCGGATATATGTTTGGTCAGTATAAGAAGCTTACGGGCAAATTTGACGGAATTTTTACGGGCAAGGGGCTAAACTGGGGCGGAAGTCTGGCTAGGACGGAAGCTACTGGATATGGGGTTGTTTATTTTACGCAAAATATGTTAAGACGCGCAGGACTTAGCCTAGAAGGTAAAAAATGCGCAGTGAGTGGCTCTGGTAACGTGGCGATTTATACGATTAAAAAGCTTTATGACGTGGGCGCTTTGCCCATAACGGCTTCTGACTCTAGCGGGTTTATTTACGATGGTGAGGGCATTGATATAAACGCTCTTAGAGAGATTAAAGAGGTGCAAAGAGGGCGTATAAGCGAGTATTTGAAATTTCGTCCGCATGCTAAATTTACGCCTGTTAGCGATTATGACCAAGGCAGAAACGCGGTGTGGAACACGCCTTGCGACGGAGCGTTTCCGTGTGCAACGCAAAACGAGCTGCGACTTGCGGATATTAAGACGCTTTATGCTAACGGCTGTAGGTTTGTAGCAGAAGGTGCGAATATGCCAAGTACTTTGGATGCGATAAATTTTATGCTGGCGCAAAAGGATTTTTATTTCGCTCCGGCAATAGCGGCAAATGCCGGCGGAGTAGCTACCAGCGGGCTTGAGATGATGCAAAATGCAAGCATGACTTCATGGAGCTTTGATGAGATCGATGAGAAGCTTCACGGTATCATGGATCATATCTTTGAGCTAAGCTATGAGACGAGCAAGGAATTTGGCGATGAGGGCAATCTTGTGCTTGGCTCAAATATCGCTGGCTTTAGAAAAGTGGCTGATGCCATGATAGATCAGGGGTATGTGTGAAATTTGGCATGAAGCAGAGGTGAAATTTAAGCCTACTTATGCTTGCGTGCGTGGCGAAATTCAAAGAGTCTAAATGCAAAATTTAGCCGTGTTTATACTTGCCGTTTTTGGTATTTGTGTATCTAGTTATGCCCGATAAATTCGCAGTTGCTAAGAAATTTGCGGCTTTTTTAATGATAGCTCAGTTTATCTATGTCGTCTTTTGTGCACTATAAGCCTTGCAAGGCGTTTAAACCAGCAAGGCTTTATGAAATTTACTCGACTATGAGCTTTTTATAGTTGCTCCATATCGGATTTTCCTCGTCAAAATACTCCAAAATTCCGTTAGCGTATCTATCAAAGGGATTTTGCAGCTTATGCAGATCAAGTCGTGTCTTAAAATTTAGATCGTAGCTGTTGTAGATAACCGAGTAGGGCACAGGGAAATCAGAGCCGTAAAGCAGCTTTTCATGCACCTCTTTTTGCTCGCTTAAGTGACGAAGCACTTTGGCGCGAACTGGCGTTAAGAGTGCCGAAACATCGGCGTATAAGTTATCATGCGTCTTTAAAAGCTCTAAAAGAGCGTGATACTCTTTGTTGAAATTTCGCGGCTTTTTCGAGATGGCGCGAAAGATGTTGCCGTCATACCCTAAAGCCATGTGCGCACAAATCGTCTTTACACCCACCTTTAACGGATGATAAAGCATGCTGATATCCTCGCACGCCTTATCCGAATGGATGGTGTTTTCATTGCCTACATGCACGATTAGTGGCAAATTTAGCTCTTTTAACTTTTCAAAATACGCTCTAAACCGCTCTTTTCTCGTATCAACTCCCCAGTAGTTTTGCAAAAATTTCGCCCCTTTAAAGCCCTTTTCGTGATATTTTTCTATAAGCTCAAGCGCATCGGGTCTAAGCGGATTTATCGAAAAAAACGGCACTATGATGCCTGGATTTTCTTTATAAACTTCAAACACATCGTCATTTGTCGCACATACTGTTTTATCCTTGTGCAAAATTTCGCCACGCTCATTTACTTTCGCATCAACTCCAAAAAGCGCGATTTTGCCTACGTATTTTGAACTTCTTAAGTTGTTTATGAGGCCTTTTTTGTAAGCCTCATAAGGATTTTCGTAAAGCTCTTTAGCCTCAAGTCCAAATTTCTTAGCGAAAAAATTTATGGCAAATTTATCGAAAAACCGATCAAATTTTACTTCCGAACTTAAAAGATGAGTGTGTATATCAAGCGTTTTCATTTGCTTTTTCCATTAAATTTGCGGCTAGGTTTTTTGCGCCTTTGAAGTCCGCTTTGCCGCTTGCTAGCGTTGGCAGCTCATCAACTAAAAATATATGCGCAGGCTGCATAAGCGCAGGTAAATTTCCCTCTCTTAGCTTTGAGGCTATCTCGCTTTCGCTAAGCTCGCTTTTAGCTATCAGCACGACGCATTCGCCCTTTTTCTCATCGGGCATATTTACCGCGATGAAATTTGCCTCATCGGCTAAAATTTGAGCTATTTGCTCCTCTACGCTTCCTAGACTTATCATCTCTCCGCCGATTTTGGCAAAGCGCGAGTATCTATCTACGATACTTACGAAACCTTTTTCGTCGATATGACCTTTATCTCCGGTTTTGTAGTATCTGGTGCCCTCTATCTGAACTATCACTTCGTTAGTTTTTATTTCGTCGTTTAAGTAGCCTTTCATCACTTGCGAGCCGCCTATGACGATAAGACCGTCTTCGTTTACGCTAAGTTCGCGTAGAGTATCCGGATCTATGATCTTTATAATGGTGCCTGGAAGTGGCAATCCAACTGAGCCCGGTTTGTTGAAATTTAGCTCTTTGAGGCTTTCTTTTTCAAGGATGTCAGGCATATTTACGGCTGCTACGGGAGCGGTTTCGGTCGTGCCGTATCCTTCGTAAATTTCAAGTCCGAATTTAAGCCTGAAGCTGTCTTTTACCTCTTTTTTGAGCTTTTCTGCACCCGCAACGACCATGCGAACGCTTTGAAACATAAGCGGAGTGAGTTTTTTGTTTTTGATATAAAGCCTAAAAAACGTCGAAGTTCCAAAAAGAATGCTAACCGAGTGCTTTGCCGCCATTTTGCCTACCGCCGCACCGTCCGTAGGATCTGGCACGCTTACCATCTTTACACCTTCGCAAAGCGGCATTAGCGTAGTTACGGTTAAGCCAAAGGAGTGAAATATCGGAAGCGAGTTTAGTATCACGTCATCTTTTCTGAAATTTAGCAGTTCGCTGATCTGCTTGATATTTGCAAGCAGGTTTTTGTGGCTTAGCTCGATACCTTTTGGCTCGCCCTCGCTTCCGCTGCTAAATAAAATCGTAGCCGTGTCTTCAAGACTTACATCTGCGAAGTAAAGCGCTTTAATAAGGCTTTCAGGAGCAAAAAGCGCAAGCATGAACGAGTAAATTTTAAGCGGTTTGCTTATCTTTTTACCAAGCTCTTCCACGCTTAAAATTTTGCCTTCTAAGACACTAGCGAAATCAAACCCCTTGCTTGAAAGCTTCTCAATAAATTTGTGCGATGTGATAACTCGCGTGATATCAGCCTTTCTAAGTGCTGCGTTCATAGCCTGCTCGCTTAGAGTGTAGTTTAGATTTACAGGGATTTTGCCCATAACCAAAAGCGTCATGTTGATGATAGCGCCTATAGCCGAGCTTGGAAGCAGCACTCCGACGTGCTTTTCATTTTTTAGCTTGGATTTTAAAATTTTGGCAAAGACAAGCACGGCGGTGATAAATTTGGCATTGCTCAGGCTCGTGCCCATACTGTCTACCGCGCACTCTTTGAGTAAATTTGACTTAGCCGTATCAAGCCAGTGATGAGTTAGCGGCTTTTGGCGAGAGAGGAAATTTTCCCATGATGAAAACGAAAGCTCGACCACCTTTTGCTTCATGGCTGCGCTATCTATGAACTCATAAATCGGCTTACCAAACGCCACGATGATCTCTCGCTTGCCTTTTTTAGCCGTTAGCTCCTTATAAAATTTATCCGCTCTTGAAAAGCTTGAGCCCCAAAGTCCGCGCAGATAAAACGGCACTATGCAAATTTCATCAAGATCTTTTATGATGAGCTCAAAGCCTTTTTGAAATTCATTTATCTGACCGTTATAGCTGATGTGCCCTTCAGGAAATAGCGCAACGACTTCGCCGTTTTTAAGGTGCTTTCTGATAAGTTCGATTGACTCTTTACTAGCACCCGCTCCGATTGGAATAACTTTAAAGAATTTTAAAATCCAGTTTAGATACCACTTGTTGTAAATGCCTCTATACATCACAAATTTTATCCCTCTAGGGCTTGCTACTTGAAGCACCAGCCAATCAATCCAGCTTATGTGGTTGCCAAGCATCAAAACTCCGCCGCTTTGAGGAAGATTTTTAAGTCCTTCGACGTTAAATTTGTAATTGCTCTTAAGAAGCGGCAAAAGAAGCAGCCTTGTGAATAGATGCGGAAGCTGAAAAATAGCATAAAAGCTTCCAAGCAAACACACCGCCGAAGCGAAGATAAAGAGACCTTTAGTTGAAATTCCCGTATAGACAAAGGCGATGCTTAAGCATAAAAACGCAACCATTGCGATGTTTTGCAAGAAGTTGTTGCCAGCCATTATCTTGCCCATGTCTTTTTCAGGCGCGAAAAACTGTATAGTGGCGTTTAGCGGCACGATAAAAAGCCCTCCAAAAACTCCGAATAAAAACGAACAAAGAGCTATGACAAAGGCGCTATTTGCCGAGCCGAATATAAACATCGATACGAAAATCCCAAATGCACCGATCGGCACGATACCAAGCTCGATGTGAAATTTACTCATCGCGCCCGCTATATACGAGCCTATGATAAGACCCACGGCGCTTACGGCTAAAATTCCTTGTATGATAATTGAGTTATCGTCGTTAAATAAAATTTTATAATGCGCGGGAAACGCTGCCAGTATCACCTGTGAAACTCCCCAAAATATGCTAAGTCCGATGATACTAAGCCAGATATTTTTATCTTTTCTTAAAATTTTGATATTTTCTTTTAGATAGCTAAGCTTAAAGTATCTTTTAGCGTTAAATTTGCCGTCTTTATTTTTAGCTTCAAAATAAGGAAGTCTAAATGCAAAAATCGCTTCAAGAGCGCTTAGAGCAACTAAGAAAAACCCTATCACGTATATGCTTGATAAAATTTCATTCGGACTTGAAGATGCTACGTAAAATATCTCAAACATATAAGAAAATGCAAACGAACTAAACAGTATCGCAACGATAGTAAGAGCTTGTATAACGCCGTTTGCCATGCCTAAAAGCTCAGTGCCTACTATTGATTTGATGATGCCGTATTTGGCGGGCGAGTAGATGGCGCTTTGCACCGCTAAAATTAGCGTTAGGAAAAATGCAAGCTCAAAAAGCCCTAAAAGATAGCTAAGCAAGATAAGCAAGCAAATAGCCACGGCAACGAGCGAGGATATCTGTATGACCTTAGTTTTGGAGTATTTGTCGTTGATAAATCCTGACGGCGAAAAAAGAACGATAAAAGGCAGCAGTATCATCGCGTTTATGAGCGCAGTTAAGACTACTAAAGTGTCGCCCGAAAAGCTCTTTAAAAGCACGTTTTGTATGGTTATCTTATGCGCCAGATCAACGCTTGCGTTTAAAAACGCGATAGCAAGATAGGGTAAAAATCCCTTGATGTATAGTAAATTTTTCATCTGTTTTCCTTTTGGTAAAACTCTAATGTATGCATGTTTAGTATGTATGGTTTTGCGATTAGCAAGATGTCAAAGAGGTGTTTTAAGCTTTCGTTCCTGCTTGCTTCATCTACGCCCTCAAGCGATTTAAAAGTAAGCGCGACCTCTTCTTTGGCGAGCTTTTTGGCTAAATTTATATAAGCTTTTAGTATCTCAAGCTGGTTTTTATCCGACTTCATGATGATGGCTAAAATTTCTCTTTCTTTAGCCGTAAATTTGCCCTCTCGCGGCATCAAAAAACCGTCTTTTACATATTTTTCAAGCGTTTTTTGATCTATCTTAAATTCCTTGCAAAGCTCATCGGCGCTATAAATTTGAGTAAGCGATGCTCCCATGACAAGCTCAAGCGTGCCTAAAAGCGCTTCATATGGGCTTTTGATATCAAAATTTGGATGGGCAAAAAGCGCTTTTATCTCCGCTATTGTTGAGTTAAAGTTGCTTTGGAGATATTTTATAAACTCAATTATCTCCACGCACTCATCGCTATAAAGGTGCAAATTCGCTTTTTCTTTAAACGGCTCTGGCAGTAAGCCCTCCTTGATGTAGTAAAGGATGGTTGATTTGGGCGTTTTGCTACGCTCTATAAGCTCATTCATCTTTAGCATTTCCATGCTCCTTTTTAAAATTTATGAAATCTTACACCCTTTTAGCTTAAGATAGCATTAAGCGACACTTTACACTATTTATATTTTAACTAAACCCGCTCGGCTTTTAAATTTTGCTTTTTATTTGATGTTTTAAGATAAAATTTGAGCTTTTAAATTTGATAATTTGCTTTAAGATAGGTTTATTTGACCCGCACTTTTGAATTCAAAGCCTAATTTCAATATAATTTCTCAAAAGGAATTAGATGAAATTTGTAAATGCGTTTTTTATCGGATTTTTATTTGTCTTAGCCGCTATCTTTACGCTTTTTGTGGGACTTAAGACTAGTTATTTTGATTATTACGGCGTCAATGAATACTTTAACGTCATATTCGTTGATAGCGTGCCGTGGCTTTTTATTTTACCTATCTCTCTTGTGTTTGGATATCTCATTTTATACACTCCTTTTAGAAAATTTATGCGCGTAGTTTTTGTTTTGATTTTGCTTGTAGCCGCCACTTCTTGGCATGATAGCATTGGCAAAAAGGCTGGAGAAGCTTTATTTGCAAAGCCTGTTATGCTAAAAGACGCAAAAGGAAATGAATTAAACGCGATTGAAATTTATAAAGGCAGAAGCAAGATTTATTATTTTGATGAAAATTCTAACAAGGGCTTTGAGAGGAAAATTTAAAGCGCTAGATGAATTTAAAGCCAAAGCGGCAAGTATAAAATTTACGTTGATGCGGATTAAAAGAAAGTTATGCAGGAATTTTTACCAGATATCATAAAACTTTTAATGATCTTGGCTGTTGTTTTAGTTCATATTTACAGCCGTAAAATCACTAAAAGTATGGTTGTATTTTTTACGATTATCTCTTTTGTCTTGATAATAGAAACATTTAGGAGCGTTTAGAGATGATGGACCGGCTTTTACTGGCAATTTACAGCATTTTTGAGATTGAAAGACGGATAAATAAAAAGACGATTTATCTTAGTATTTTGATTTTTATCGATTATATTTGTCTTAGTATTATTTTTAAGTTTTAATTTTCACAGATTAGCTTTTTAACCGCCAGACTTGCTAAATTTAGTCCAAAAACAGCCGTTACTCCCATGAAGCTTCCAAGCTCTTTGCAGTTTGGCTCTTCGGTTGAAAACACTACTTCAAAATCGCCTTTAAAGCCTGATTTTCTAAGTTCATATCTAAATTTCCTAGCCAAAGGATCGTTGCAAGTTTTCCAAACCGAAGCGACGCAAATTTTAGTAGGATCAAGCCTTTTTGCTCCGCCCATCGAGGAGATGAGCTTGCTATAAACTGCTTTTGCTGTTCGTCAGTATTATTTATATAAAAGTATATTATTTTATATAAATTAATACAACTACGGCTTTGTATGCAAAACAAATAGTTAAGATCGCTTAACTATTTTAATATTGCTGTTATTGTTATCATTAAAATAAACGCCAATACCCAAGCTCCTTCAGGACTTGTTCCACCGCCTTGTTTTAAATTTTCATCGTTTTCAGATTCTAATATTTTACAAAATCGAGAACAAACAGCATATTTAGCTGCCATGCCACATATAACCCATCCAAAAATTTTTAAAAATATAACTATAGGGAGCATTGCAATAATGTAAATATAGTTTTTTCTATAAGCAAAGAAAAATATTGTTCCAAAAAATCCCCACCAGCTCCAAGTTATTGCATATGATAACTCTTCTTTATTACCATTTTCAAAGAATGATTCGCAAGCTTTTGCGTAAATTTCTACTTTTTCAGGTTTTTGAAGGTATATTTCAAGCTTTTGCCTAAGCAAAATTGGGTCTGAAAAAACTTTTTTTTGATACTCTGTCATAAGACTCCTTTATGATAAATTTGATGTAGTTGTTATTTTTTTAATCGCCAGACTTGCCAAATTTAGTCCAAAAACAGCCGTTACTCCCATGAAGCTTCCAAGCTCTTTGCAGTTTGGCTCTTCGGTTGAAAACACTACTTTAAAATCGCCTTTAAAGCCTGATTTTCTAAGTTCATATCTAAATTTCCTAGCCAAAGGATCATTGCAAGTTTTCCAAACCGAAGCGACGCAAATTTTAGTAGGATCAAGCCTTTTTGCTCCGCCCATCGAGGAGATGAGCTTGCCGTGCGCCGCATTTGCAAGAGCGACTTTAGCTGCCATATCATCGATCGCATCGATTACCAAATCAAACTCGCTAAAGTCAAAATTTGCCACAAATTCAGGCGTTATAAGCTCGCAAATGGGCGTGATGTTAGGATAAATTTTAGCAAATTCACTCACCTTCACCGCTCCGACCGCTTCGCTATAAATTTGGCGATTTTGGTTTGTGACGTCAAATGTGTCTTTATCTATGATGGTTATTTGCCCCACACCCGAACGAGCAAGTGCATCGACGCAAATTCCGCCCACGCCGCCCACGCCGCAAACTAAAATTTTAGCCTTTTGAAGTTTGGCGAATTTTTCATCGCCCAAAAGCCACCTAGCGCGCGTAAATCTATCCATCAAGGCTCTTTTTGAGCGAATTTAAGCTCGCGTGCGCCGTCATATCAAGCATTATGGGCGTTAGGCTCGCGTAGCCTTCATTTACGACGCTGATGTCGCTTGGATCACCTTGCTCGTAATCAAGCGCGGCAACTCCCAGCCAGTAGTACTCCACTCCGCGCGGATTGCGATTTAGCGTTGCGTGAGTCGCGTAGCTTCGCTTGCCTACAGGAACCACTTGATAGCCTTTAAAATCTTTTTGCGTAACGGCGGGGATATTTACGTTTAAAAACTGCCTTTCAGGCAAGCAAATTCGCCCGTCAAGCACTCGAGGAACGATAAATTTAACTATTTCTCGCGCCAAAGAAAAACCAAGCATATCGATGCTGTCGTTTTTGTAAAATTGCGAAAACGCTATACTCTTAACTCCTTGCAAAACCCCTTCCATAGCGGCTCCACACGTGCCTGAGTAGGTTATATCCTCGCCCAAATTAGCGCCGTGATTTATGCCGCTTATGATGAGGTCTGGCTTTTTGTTATAAAGTGCGTGAAGTGCTAGATATACGCAATCACTCGGCGTTGCGTCATCTAGTTTAAAGAAGTTATCGTCTATCTTTATAAACCTAAGCGGCTTTGTAAGAGTAAGGGAGTGCGCGCAGGCTGATTTCTCGCTACTTGGGGCTACGATAGTAACGTTTGTATCAGGAATTTCTTTTAAGGCACGAGCAAGCTCATGAAGCCCTTTAGCCTCGAATCCATCGTCGTTTGTGATAAGAATTTCTTTCAAATTTCGCCTTTAAAATTTTTGCGATTTTAACATAGCTTTCGTTATAGTCTCATAAAGCCGAATTTTAAATTTATTATTTATTTAGCCACTTTTAGGGATAATCTTTGTCAAATTCCAAAGGATAAAATGTGCTTAAAAAATTTACATTTATCGCGCTTGCGGCAAGCCTTGCTTTTAGCGCGCAGCAGCTTGTGGTTAAAAATGAAAGCGCTCCAAATTTAAGCAAGGGCGCAGCGGATGAATCCGAACTAAGAGTTAAAGCGTGCATAGAGGCCGATAGCTCTACGGCAGGGATGATAGAGTGCATAAATAAAGAGTTTGAAATTCAAGACAAAATTTTAAACGAAACTTATAAAAAGGCTATGAGTATACTAAACGACGAAAATAAAAAGAGGCTAAAAGATATCCAAAGAAAATGGGTCGCTTATAAAGAGGCTAAATGCCCGTTTGTCCCGCCTCAAGGCACGATGTATCTCGTTGCTTCGGCGAATTGTTATCTAAAGATGACTAAGGAGCGAACGCAAGAGCTTCAGTATATCATAGAAGAGTTTGAGGGAAATCAGTGAAGCTGCTTGTTTCATGCCTTGAGGCGTCGGCAAATTTGCACCTAGCCGAGGTGCTTGAGTATCTGCATAATTACGAGCTTGAAGGAATTTTTGACGAGAAATTCGGCAAGCCTTTTATGCGAAGTAGCGAATTTTCGGCGATGGGTTTTGTGGAGGTTTTGCCGCTTTATTTTAAGGCAAAACGCGCTATCAAAGAGATGGTAAATTTAGCTAGCAAGTGCGATCACGTCTTGCTTATCGATAGTCCAGCGTTTAATTTGCCGCTGGCAAAGGCGATTAAAGAAGCAGGCATTAAAACGCCTATAACTTACTACATCTTGCCGCAAGTTTGGGCTTGGAAGGCGGGCAGAGTGGCTAAAGTGCAGAAGTATTGCGATAACTTGGCTTCTATCTTGCCTTTTGATAAGATGTTTTATAATCGTGCTACTTACGTGGGGCATCCTTTGATGGACGAGCTTAGAGTTCGTAAAAATACGCTTATAAATAGCGGCAAAATAGCCTTTTTACCGGGTTCTAGAAAGGCTGAGATAACAAGGCTCATGCCTGTTTTTAAAGAGGTTGCAAGGCAAATAGAGGGCAAAAAACTGCTTTGCGTGCCTGAGTTTTTGATGAAAGATATTGAAATTTACGGCGATATAAGCGAATTTACGCTTACAAATAATGCACCAAGAGCGCTTTTGCAAAGCGAATTTGCATTTATCTGCTCGGGAACTGCTACGCTTCAATCAGCCCTTATCGCAACGCCGTTTGTGCTAGCTTACAAGGCAAAAGCCATTGATATGTTTATCGCTAGAAGGCTTGTGAAGGTGAAATTTGCAGGGCTTGCTAATATTATTTTTGATTTTTTGGGCAAAGAGCCGCTTCACATCGAGCTTTTGCAAGATGAAGTAACTGCGCAAAATTTGCTTAAAGCTTATAAAGAGTGTGATAGGCAAAAATTTATAAAAGGTTGTGCACAGCTTAGAGAGTACCTTGAGCACGGCTCTGCAAACGCAGTTGCAAATATGATACAAAATAAAAAAGGATAAAAATGACTGAACCGATGACTATATTTGGATACGAAAAAATCACAAACGAACTTAAAAATTTAAAAACAGTAGAGCGTCCGCGCATAGTTGAAGAGATCGACATCGCAAGAAGTCACGGCGATCTAAAAGAAAATGCCGAATATCACGCAGCCCGCGAGAAGCAATCCTTCATCGAAAGCAGGATCGCCGAGCTTAGCGACATAGTAAGTAGAGCTAAAGTGATAGATCCAAGCGAATACGAGCATGACAAGGTGAAATTCGGCTCAACGGTTGTGATAATGGACGTTGAAACCGAAATAGAAAAATCCTATACTCTAGTAGGAACGCCTGAAAGCAACCTAGAGCGAGGCTTAATCTCTATAAATTCGCCCCTTGGCAGACAGCTTATCGGCAAGAGCGAGGGCGATGACGTGACGCTAAATTTGCCAAACGGCGCAAGCGAGATAGAGATCATCTCTGTTAGCTATAAACCTATCAAATTTGGAGAGTAGATGATAAATGTAGGCATCATCGGCGTTAGCGGATATACGGGATTTGAGCTTATAAAGCTGCTTTTAAATCACCCTAAATTTAAAATTTCTTACCTTGCTGCAAGTTCTGCTTCTAGGATAGAGGAAATTTTCCCCTCTTTAAAAGGCGTTTTTGAGTTTGAAGTAAGCGCTGCGGACGCAAGCCAAGCGGCTAAAAAATGCGAACTTGTCTTTTTGGCGTTGCCGCATCAGGAGGCGATGAAATATGCAAAAGAGCTTTTGAAATTTGGCGTTAAGGTTGTTGATTTTTCCGCCGATTACCGCTTGAGTCTTGAGCTTTATGAGAAAAATTATTGCGAGCACCTAGATCCTGAAAATTTATCAAGTGCGGTTTACGGGCTAGTTGAGCTAAACCGCGATCGAATAAAAAGAGCAAATTTAATCGCAAATCCGGGATGTTATCCTACCGCTTCGATCTTGGCCATCGCACCGTTTTTGCAGTTTTTAGACGCCGAATTTGGCGTGATAATAGATGCAAAAAGCGGAGTTAGCGGAGCTGGTAAGAAGCTAAGTGCGACAAGCCATTTTGTGAGCGTGAATGAAAACGCAAACGCCTATAATCCGATAAAACACCGCCATAGTGACGAGATAAAAGAGCAAATTTCACTTATTGCAGGCAGGCAAATACCCACGCTTTTCGTGCCTCACTTGCTTCCTATAACGCGCGGAATGCTGGTAAGTGTTTATGCTAAACTTACTAGTAAGATAGATCCTATCGAAATTTTAAATAAATTTTATGAAGCCGAGAAATTTGTGCGGGTTAAAAATGAGCCCGTTAGCATCAAAAGCGTTGCCGGAACGCACTTTTGCGATATAACAGCTTATGTGCACGAGGATAAAATTTTTATAAACTCGGCCATCGATAATCTCTTGCGAGGTGCCAGCTCGCAAGCTCTTGCAAATGCGAATTTAATCTGCGGATTTAGCGAAGATACGGCACTTCCTATTTATACTTGTCTTCCTTAAAATGCAAAATTTGACGATAAAAAATGGCGCGATTTTTATAGCCGATTCTCACGTTAACGAAAATCGCCCCGAATTTTTAAAATTTCTACGAGCATTAAAAGAGGGCAAAATTTGCGCTCCGCAGTTATTTTTGATGGGCGATATGTTTGATTTTTTATCGGATTACTGCGATTATCCGCTTAAATTTGCAAGCGAACATATAAGGCTTATAAATGAGCTTTCCAAACGCATGGAAATTTATTATTTTGAAGGAAATCACGACTTTAACCTTTCAAAAATCTTAAAAAACGTGCGAGTCTTTCCAATCGCTGCGCAACCTGTCAAATTTAAGAGCGAATGCGCGCAAAACGTGGCTATTGCGCACGGAGATATATTTTTGCCTTTTGTTAGCAAATATGCTTTGAGATTTTTAAGGCTCAAGTTGTTTTTAAAATGTATGAATTTTATTGATAATTTGTTAAATTTTAAAATTTCAAAGGCGCTTTTTAAAAAATTACGACATAAAAATTTAACTTATAAAATTCCAAATTTTAAAAATTTAGCAGCAAAAAGAGTGGCGAATTATACCGAAGAAATCATAATCGAAGGGCATTTTCACCAAGGAGATATATTTGAGTTTCAAAATCAACAATATATCAACGTTCCAAGTTTTGCATGCGAGCAAAGTTATTTTATAGTAGAATACGCACCAAAGATTAAGTTTGCTCTAAAGAGCGCAAGGGGCCAAGATGTTTGATGATAACGTTTTAAAGACCGGTTCAAACGAGATGGAGCTTGTTGATTTTAGAATTTTTAAGCAGACGGGCGACAGAGTATATGAGGGTATATACGGCGTAAATGTCGCTAAGGTCCGCGAAATCATCAAGATGCCAAATTTGACCGAACTTCCGGGTGTTCCTGAATATATAGAAGGAATTTTTGATTTACGGGGCGTAGTGATACCGGTTATAAATTTAGCCAAATGGATGAATATAAAAGAGCCGCAAGAGGCCGTTATGAAACCGCGCGTGATAATTTCGGAATTTAGCGAAATTTTGATAGGTTTTATAGTCCATGAAGCCAAAAGAATTCGCAGAATTAATTGGGCGGATATAGAAGCTGCAAGCTTTTCTGCAAGCTCAGGCACGCTTGATAAAGGCAAGATCACGGGCGTAACTCGCATAGAAAACGATGAAGTTTTGTTGATACTGGATCTTGAAAGTATCGTTGAAGAGCTTGGAATTTATAGTCCTAAGATCGAGGTTGATATAGATGAGGCTAAGAGGCTTCACGGCGTGGCGCTTGTGCTTGATGATAGCTCGACTGCCAGAAAGCTCGTAAAAGATACTCTTGAAAAGATGGGGCTAAAGGTAGTTGAAGCAAAAGACGGTATCGAAGGACTTTCTAAGATGCAAGATCTTTACGAGATGTACGGAGATAAGCTAAACGAGCATTTAAGGATTATATTAAGCGATATCGAGATGCCTCAGATGGACGGATACCGCTTCGCGGCGACTCTTAAAGATGATAGTAGATACTCAAACATACCTATTATCTTTAACTCCTCTTTGAGTAATGTTTATAGTGAGGCTCAGAGCAAAGAGGCGGGCGGTGCTGCGTACTTAACGAAATTTGATGCGACTATTCTTTATAATGAGGTGCTTCGTGTTATCGAAGCGCAAAAATCAGCGAAATAGGGGTAAGATATGGATGATATGAGAGAGATACTTGAAGACTTTTTAGTAGAAGCCTTTGAGCTAGTCGAGCAAATCGACCATGACCTTATCGAGCTTGAGTCAAATCCTGAAGATTTGGAGCTTTTAAATAGAATTTTCCGCGTTGCTCACACCGTAAAAGGATCGTCTTCGTTTTTAAATTTTGATGTTTTAACCAAACTTACGCATCATATGGAAGATGTTTTAAACAAAGCTAGAAAAGATGAGCTTAAGATAACGCCTGACATCATGGACGTCGTACTTGAATCAATCGACATGATGAAGTCGCTTCTGCACGGAATTAGAGATAATGGAAACGACACCGATGTAGGCATAGATATAGCTGATATCTGCACTAGACTTACTGCTATTTCAGAGGGCGAAAGCGCAGCTGCGGTTCAAGAAAGTCCAAAAGCCGAGCCTGTAGAGGAAGTGCAGTCAGGGCCTGAACCTGAGCCGATTAGCGATGAAAATTTATCAAATTTAAGCGATGATGAGATAGAGGCCGAGATAGAAAGACTGCTTAAAGTAAGAAAAGCGGAAGATCAAGCTCGTAGAGCGCAAAAAGCGGCAAGTGCGCCTGCGCCAAGTGCAAATTTAGCTCCTGAGGCTCCAAAAGCAGCCGCCCAGCCTGCACCTAAACCTGTTACACCAAGTGCACCTAAAAAAGTAGAAGCCGAGAAGAAAGTCCCAGCTGCCTCAGCAGGCGGAAGCGATGCTGAACAAACTATACGCGTAGAGGTTAAAAGGCTTGATCATTTGATGAATTTAATCGGCGAGTTGGTACTTGGCAAAAACCGCTTGCTTAAAATTTATGATGACGTAGAGGAAAGATACGAGGGTGAGAAATTCCTTGAAGAGCTAAATCAAGTAGTTTCTAGCTTAAGCCTTGTAACTACCGATATCCAGCTTGCGGTTATGAAGACAAGAATGCTTCCTATTGCTAAAGTGTTTAACAAATTTCCGCGTATGATAAGGGATTTAAGTCGTGAGTTAAATAAACAAATCGATCTTGAAATCACGGGTGAAGAGACCGAGCTTGATAAGTCTATAGTGGAGCAAATCGGCGATCCGCTTGTGCATATGATAAGAAATTCTTGTGATCACGGTATAGAAGACGGCGCGACCAGAATTGCCGCAGGCAAGAGCGAAAAAGGAACTATTCAGCTAAAAGCCTATAATGAAGGTAATCACATAGTAGTTGAGATCGCAGACGACGGTAAAGGCCTTGATGCCGATATGCTTAAGGCAAAATCGATCGAAAAAGGCATAATAACCGAGCGTGAAGCTGATGCGATGAGTGATAAAGAGGCGTTTAGTCTTATATTTAAACCGGGATTTTCAACTGCGGCTAAGGTCACAAACGTAAGCGGACGCGGCGTAGGAATGGATGTCGTTAAGACAAATATAGAAAAGCTAAACGGATTAATCGATATAGATAGCGAGCTTGGAAAAGGAACGGTCGTAAAACTTAAAATTCCTCTTACTCTAGCTATCATCCAGTCGCTTTTAGTAGGCTCTCAAGAGGAATTTTTCGCTATCCCGCTTGCAAGTGTTCTTGAAACGGTTCGCGTACCGATAGATGATATATACACTATCGACGGTAAGAACGTACTTAGGCTGCGAGACGAGGTTCTTTCGCTTGTTAAGCTTTCTGACATCTTTGGCGTTAAGCAGGTATTTGACGGAGGAGAGCAGACTTATGTCGTTATCATCGGAGTTGCGGAAGCCAAGCTTGGTATCATAGTAGATAGCCTTGTGGGCCAAGAAGAGATCGTTATAAAATCCATGGGCGATTACTTACAAAATATCCCTGGAATCGCAGGCGCTACTATAAGAGGTGACGGACGCGTAACGCTTATAATCGACGTTGCCGCTATGATGGAGATGGCAAAAGATATCAAAGTAGATATCAGAGCCAGTCTTGAAGCTTTAAAAACGACTAAAGAAAAGCCAAGCGATTATAAGGTGCTGATAGTGGATGATTCCAAGATGGATAGAAATATCATGCAAAGATCGCTTGAGCCGCTTGGCGTAACCGTTATAGAAGCTACAAACGGCGTTGAAGCGCTTAGTATAGTAAAATCGGGCGAACATGCTCTTGATGCTATGCTTATAGATATAGAGATGCCAAGGATGGACGGATATACTTTGGCTGCGGAAATTCGCAAATACTCAAAGTATAGAAATTTACCGCTGATAGCAGTTACTTCAAGGACTTCAAAGACGGATAGATTAAGAGGGGTTGAAGTAGGAATGACCGAGTATATCACTAAGCCGTATTCATCGGAATACCTTGAAAACGTAGTTAGAAAAAATATTAAAATGATAGGATAGAACATGAATGACAAATTAAATCAGGTTCTAAAAAGACAGAAAAAGCAGATGGCTGATCCTGCCGAAAAGGATAGAGACGAGATAGTCCAACTTGTCGGATTTATAGTAGGAGACGAGGAGTATGCGATACCGATTTTAAACATCCAAGAGATTATTAAACCGATCGAATATACTCGCGTGCCAAGCGTTCCTGAGTATGTTTTAGGCGTGTTTAATTTGCGCGGAAGCGTTATACCGCTAATTGATCTTAGGAAGCGTTTTTCTCTAAACGCCACAAAGCCTAATGCAAATACGAGATATATCGTGATGAAGGATGATGAAAACAGAGTGGCGGGATTTGTTATAGATAGGCTAACCGAGGCAATTAGAATTAAAAAGAACAGGATCGATCCGCCGCCTGAAACTTTGCTGAAAGAAAAGGGCATGATCTATGGAATCGGCAAAAGAGATCAAAATATCCTTACGATTTTAAAAGTTGAGTCGCTCTTAAAGCGCGATTTTTAAAGGCTAAATTTTGATAAAACTTTGTGTTTTTGATTTTGACTCTACTTTGATGGACGGAGAGACTATTGATTTTTTAGCGCAGGCTCACGGAGTAGGTGATGAAGTTAGTGCTATAACCAAGCGCGCCATGGCTGGCGAACTTGATTTTTTTGAGAGCTTAACTAAGCGCGTAAGCCTACTAAAAGGACTTAGTGTAGAGAAAGTAGATGAAATTTGTGAAAATTTACCGCTTATGCCGGGAGCTTTTGAACTGATAGCTCATCTAAAATCCAAAGGCATAAAAGTAGTCGTTTTTAGCGGAGGATTTCACGCAGGAACGGATAGGGCGCAAGCTAAGCTTAAATTTGACGCTAGCTTTGCAAATATCTTGCACTCAAAAGACGGCGCTTTAAGCGGACTTGTGGGAGGCGAGATGATGTTTGGTTTCTCAAAAGGCGCTATGATGCAAAATTTGCAAAATTTGCTAGGTATAAGCAAAGACGAAACTATGAGTGTAGGGGATGGAGCCAATGATATATCCATGTTTGAATATTCAAGTCTTAAAATCGCCTTTTGCGCTAAAGAAATTTTAAGAGCCAAAGCGACGCACTGTATAGATAAAAAAGATTTAAGAGAGATAATAAATTTAGTATAAAAGGCAAAAAGATGTTTAACGGTAATGTCAAATTTTCGCTATGGTGTGATTTTGTGGAGAGAGATTTTTTAAATGGAGAATTTGTAGAACTTATAAATTCAGGCGCGATAAACGGAGCTACTTCAAACCCCGCGATATTTAAATCTGCCTTTTTAACTTCAAGCGCTTACAAAAGCACTATAGAGCAAAGCGAGAGAAAACATCCTAAAAATATCTACGAGACTCTTGCTATGCAAGATATCAAAATCGCAGCAAATAAGCTTATAAAAAATTTCGCAAACGAGGATGACGGGTTTATAAGTATCGAGGTTGATCCAAACCTTTGTGATGATACTCAAGGCACGATAGAAGAGGGCGTTAGGCTGTTTAATGAGATGGCTATGCCAAACGTTATGATCAAAATTCCTGCGACAAAAGCCGGATTTGAAGCTATGAGCGCGCTTATGGCAAGAGGAATTTCAGTCAATGCTACGCTTATATTTTCACCTGAACAAGCGATATCTTGCCTTGAAGCCTTTGAGAGCGGAACAAAAATTTACGAGAAAAAATTCCCAAATACAAAACTTCCTCAGGGCGTGATAAGTATTTTTGTAAGCCGTTTTGATAGATTGCTTGACGAAAAGATGCGTCAAAGCTCACTTCCTACGGGACAAATCGGCATAATGAATGCTACTAAAATTTATAAAATCATAGAGGCTAGGAATTTAGCTAACGTAAGAGCGCTTTTTGCAAGCACCGGCGTAAAGGGCGATGAACTTAGTAAGGATTATTACGTAAAAGAGCTAATGTATAAAAACTCGATCAATACCGCTCCGCTTGATACAATCAAAGCTTTTATAAGTCAAAATAGCGAGCCAAAAGAAGCCGCAAGCGATGATAGTATTGAGAGATTTTTTGAAGTAGTAAAAAGAGCCGATATAGATATGAGCAGAGTTTATAAAGAGCTTTTAAGTGACGGCATAAAGCAGTTTGTGCAGGCATATGAAGAGATAATGAAAGCATTAAAACAAAACCAAATTTAGGGAGCGAGCTATGGAAATTTCTCAATTTGAAGTAGACGTCAGTAAATTAGATTTTATCTTAAGAGATAAACTTAACGGATATCTTTCAAAGCTTGTTGAAGGCGGCGGAAGCGATCTTCACATAAAATCGGGCGGATATATCTACGGTAGATTTAACGGTGAAATTCGCCAAATGAATACCGAAATAATGAGTCAGTCAGACAGCATTACTTTGGCAAAAGAGCTTTTGCGTTCGCGCTTTAAAGAGCTTGTGGATATGAAAAATATCGACTTTACCCATAAGCTAAATGACGATTATCGCTTTCGTGTAAATATATTTTTCCAAATGGAAGGTGTTTCTGCGGTTTTTAGAACTATACCTACGAAAATTCCAAATTTTGAAGAACTTTATCTTCCGCCTATAATAGAAAAAATTTGCGATACTGTAAATCGTGGGATTATCTTAGTTACCGGTCCAACCGGAAGCGGTAAGACGACAACTCTTGCAAGTATGATAAATAGAATGAACGCTCAAAAAAAGCGTCATATTATCACTATTGAAGATCCTATTGAGTATGTCTATACCGATCAAAAAAGTATCGTAAATCAAAGAGCCATAGGACAAGACGCGAGCGGATTTTCAGATGCTTTACGTGCATCTTTGCGCGAAGATCCAGATGTGATTTTGGTTGGCGAGATGAGAGATCTTGAAACCGTAAAAACAGCGATGGCTGCGGCTGAAACGGGACACTTGGTGCTTTCTACCCTGCATACTTTGGACGCTAAAGAGACTGTGGGGCGGGTTATAAATATGTTTCCAAAAGAGGAGCAAAATCGTATAAAGATGACCTTTGCTTCGGTTGTGGAAGCGATAATTTCTCAAAGACTTGTTAGAACTCTTCAAAATACAAGAAGACCTGCCGTTGAAGTAATGATTAAAAACGTAAGAATTAAAAACATGATCATGGATGGCAGAGAGGGTGAAATTTATGACGCGATAGAGCAGAGTAAAAACACTTACGGTATGCAGACTTTTGATCAGCATCTACTTGAACTTTACAATGAAGAGATAATAGACCTTGAAGAGGCTCTGGAAAAATCAAGCAAGAGAAACAACCTTGAAATCAAGATAAAAAACGCAAATTTAGCAAAAGAGGGCATGCTTGATCTTGCAAGCGGAGAAGAGGATTATACAGAAAGGTTAAAACGCGACGTAATCGCGCTTAAAGACTTGGACAGTTAAATTTAGGCTAAATTTATAAAATTTTGGCTAAAATCGGCATTTATTTTTTATGAAAGGAAAACGATGTTAGAAGGTATCGTTAGAGAGAGTATCGGTAAAAAAGCTTCTAAAGCTTTGAGAAGAGATGGTTATCTAATCGCAAACATTTACGGAAAAGGATTAGAGAATATTGAGGCGGCTTTTAAGGTAAATGAATTTATCAAAGAGGTGCGCAAAAAAGATAGTCTTGCATTTGATGTAAAGGTTGGCGATAAGGTACTTAAAGTCGTTATCGTGGAGTATCAAAAAGATCCTATCACAAACGCTCTTAAGCACGTGGATCTAAAAGTTGCACTTCCTGGTGTCGTATCAAAATACTTAATCCCTGTTAAGCCTTTTGGAACACCGATCGGTCTTAAAAATAAAGGTGTTTTGATCCTATCCAAAAAGAGACTTGCGGTAAAATGTACAGCTGAAAACCTACCAAATTCATTTGCGCTTGACGTTAGCAAGCTTGATGTCGAAGATACGATATTAGTAAGAGATATCACCGCTCCTACAGGCGTTAGCATGGTTGATGCTGGTCATGTTGCAGTTGTCGGAGTCGTAAAAGCTAAGTAGTTTAAGGCTTATAGATTGATCCTTATAGTTGGGCTGGGAAATTCCGGCTCACAATACGAAAAAACAAGACACAATATCGGGTTTATGCTTGTAGACCTACTTAAAACCGAGAAATTTGCCGACGTTAGTTCTAGCAAATTTCAAGGCGAACTTTTTAAATTTTCAAATTTGCTTCTTTTAAAACCGCAAACTTTCATGAACCTATCAGGAAACAGCGTAAAAGCGGTAAATGATTTTTACAAACCGGAGCGCATTATAGTAATTCACGATGACTTAGACCTTAAGCTTGGAACGGTTAAATTTAAAATAGGCGGCAGTAGCGGCGGGCATAATGGACTAAAATCGATTGATAGCTTAATCGGAAGCGAGTATGAACGAGTCCGCATAGGCATAGGCAGAAGCGATAAAACAAGTGTTACAAGTCATGTTCTAAGCGCGTTTAGCGAAGATGAAAATGAATGCTTGCAAAAAGTTTTAAGCTATACTAAAGAGGCGGTTTTAGAGCTTATCAGAAGTGATATTGCTATCATTTCTCAAAAATACTCTACAAAAAAAGGAATTTGTTAAAGCGAATTTTAAATTATCATAGTATTTAAGCAGATAGAATTATATATGATAAATTCTATATAGCTATTACTGAAATAAATTTTTAAATAGTTAAATTAAAATGACAATAGCTTTTAAAAATATATAATATAATTTTAACATGCTTGTAGTATTAAATCGATATAATAAATTATAATTTATTAATTTATATTGCAAAGGATAATTTGTGCCTTTAAAAGACATTACGCTCCTGCATAATATAGACGAACTTTTAAAGAAATTTGATGAGTGTGCTAAAGATTATAATTACATTACATTTTATTGCTCAAATTTAAACAAATTTTATTCTGATCTCGTTTCTGCGTATGAACTTAGAGGCGAGATTATAAATAAGCTTTTTGAGTTAAAGTTTAAAAATAAATTCGTTGAGATTATAACAAACTCTCATATAGATAAAAAAAGTATCTTGGAAAGTAAAAATAAAATCTCAAATTTTAAGATTACTCGAGGTAAAACATCTATAGATGTAAGTCTAGTTTTTGATGAGGAGTCTATAGTGGAAGAGTTGGCTGTTGAGCTGATGACTCTTGTTAAAAAATATGCACCCGATACTCAAACTCTAACTTTTTTTAACGCTTCAAGAATAATTGTAGAAAATTTTCAAAATGCGCAATCTGCAATAGAAAGTATTTTAAAAAATTTAGAAAACAAGATAAAAGACAAGATTGAAGAACTTTTGAAAAATGAAGAATTTGATGATATAAGCAAGGCTAAAGAAAGTGTAGAAGAGACATTTTCTATATTAAGAAAAAATATAAAAAATAAATCAACAGAGTCAGATGAAGTATATATAATAAAAGAGACTATTGAAACAATTTTTAGCCTTATAGATGCTATTATTCATCCTTCAAAGATAGATGTTGCTTTATTTATCTTTGATGCATTTATGTCTGTCGTAAATATAAAGGATTATTCTGAAAGTAAGGGTTTTTACTCTTTTGCAAGTCCTGTTGCAAATTTGTTAGCTAAGAAATTCAGCTTTGTATTTAATCTTATAGAAACAAGATCGCTTTGTGACATAGTAGTTTTTAAATCTTTTAAAGATAGCAAAGACGGGTATTTTATAGATTTTAGCGGATTTGATCCGTTTAGCGAAAATGAAGATGTTAATACAGATGACTATCTTGGGGTTTGCGGATTTGTTAAAGGGGGCATAGATCTATTTCAAAATCGACTTATAAATGACGAAGTAGGCAGTATAAGGCAAGAGTATGGCGATGCTATGTATTCTATATATAAAAATATGGCCAATAGTAAGGATGAGGCAAGTATGTATGGATTTCTTAGTAGGAAGCTATCTTTAACTCATGCAAATTTTACATATATTCAACATCCGTTTTTTAACTCTTTTAAATTTGCCAAATTAATATCTAACAAATCAAACAAACACGAAGATAGTAAATTTAATACTGCAAAATATTCAGGATTATCTAAAAACTATCTGGTAATATCAAACGCTCCCACAAAACAAAATGCAGGACTTAGCGAACGTGTACTAACTAAAGCCTTGGGCTATACCATAAAAGACGATATAAACAGAACAGACACAGCCGCTAGAATTCAAGATCCTAATAGTTTTACTCCTATAAAAGACTACAGCCGATATTCTATAGAAATAACTTCAAAAGATGAAAAAGACGCCTATGTTTTAAGCTTAAGCCCCTTTGTGCGTATTGACAAATCTACACTGGATGATTATAAACAATATATAAAGAAAATAGAAAAAAAGGCAAACACATCGCTTCTTGGAATAATTAACTATAATGATTATGACAAACAGCTTAAGTTGATAAAAAATTTAAACCATATAAATAAATTTTTCAAACAATATGATGATGTTGAGATATTGAAGAAAAAAGAAAAAGAGTATCTAAAAGATAGTATCAAGTATTTTGAATCCCTTTTTAACGGAATCAATGCTAAGTATTTTATAGGAAAAATAGATTCCTATTCGGATGATTTAGTGGAGTATTGTAGCCCCCTTACTCACGATAAAAGCCATTTTATCAACACAAGGATGGGCAATGTGTATATGACTAATCCCCATTCTGTTTTAGAGGTATTTTTGCTCTCTATTATATTTTATACTATGAAGCATACATATAGTTCAAATGCGATAAGAGCATTAAAAATAGATAAAGACGAATACATATCTATATATGGAAACAAATTTAAAGTACTAAACAAAGATGCCTTTATACAATACGATGAAAATAAAAGACGAATTTACTTTTTTAAGCAAAACAAAATAGAAGCAAAAGACGAAGATGCTTTATGTGTGGAAGAGATTACGGAGAAATTTTATAAAAATTTTTCTATGGATGATGAGTATTTATTTGATGATAGTTTTTATGAATTTATTCAAACTCTTGAAGATAAAAATAATACAAATGAAGATTTTTATGAAGAAGAAAAAATAAATGAATGCCTAGATCAAGAAATCTCGAAAAATAAGCAAGAGTATGAGCGTTTGAAACAAAGCTATAGCCATTTAATTGAAAAAGAAAATCATATCAAAAGAGAAAAGAAATTTTTAGATGAATTTATGATGTCTTTTGCGGATAAAATTTTAACAGAGCTTTTTCCTATATCTGAAATAATTAATAACAAGGATTATAGTTATATCTTAAAAGTTTTTTTAAAAGTTATGTTTGAATCTAAAAATTTACGTGACATATTGATAAAAGAATTTGGAATGATAGCTTTTATGTTGCAGGAGTTCCCTTGGCTTGACGGACAATTAAGAGTCAAAGGACTGATTAGTAAATATAAAGCTCAAAAATTTGTTGAAAGAAATATAGGCAAAAAATCTTTTGTAAATCAAATGCAAATTTCAAAAAAACGTTATCTTGCATGGTATGTGAAAACATATAAACCTCTTAGCTACAAAGAGAAATTATTTTTTAAAGAGCTAAGAAAAAAAGGTATATTGCAAGATATTAGATGGAATATAGGCAAGGATATCATTAATCAATCTTTTAGTGAGCTTAAAAGTATGATTATTAAAAGCGGCTTAAGCAGCCTGATAAAAACAATCGTATCAACAGAATACGAACAGCGTAAAAAAGAATACCAAGATATAAACTATAAAAGATTTCTTCATAAGTATAACGACCCTTATGCAGTCGAAAACATATCCTTATGTCCTTTAACACACAAGGCGTCCTCAAATGAAAAAAGTTCATATCTATACTACCCTATGAATATATACTCATCTTTTATGAGTATTGATCTAAAAGATATGTTTATAGGAGGAAGACTATCAAGCGGAGGACTTGATTATAACTCCTTTATATATTACGAGATGGATAACTCAAATCTTAAAACGTCAAATAATCTTTCTAAGCAACTACCTTTAAACAAACTGCTTGCATACTTATGTTTAGATGAGCTTAGGACCACAAGCGATAAAAGCGATCATAAATACTTTAGACATCTAAAAGGTAAAGAATTCGGCTTTATGCCTGAAGAGTTAAAGATAGCAGGGTTTAATAGAGAGCTTAATATATCCAAACTAAACCCTATACCTATAGAGCACAGGAATGAGATGTATAGAGTTTACCAGCAAGGCTCTGAAGATGAAGTTGATATTCCTATAGACAAATACAACGAATCAATGGAAATCCTAAACGACTTTAGCAGAGGAATTTATAACACTGACGAAGAAACCAAACAGGATGATAAGGCAAGAAGGCTTCTTAAGGCTCTTAACGTAATAGGACAGAATAATCTTAAAGGTATGTATGTGGGGTGTAAGAAAGAAGATAAAAATTCTTTGGAAGAAATCCCCCCTCGTCTAATCGGAAGACTGGCCACTACAATCATAATGGAAGATGGACTTTATATAGGATGAAATTTAATAAACTTACAATAATATCTTTAATATTTATAATTCTAACAATAATCATAGCAATATATCTAAAAGGAAATTCAGTGAACGGTAATGAGACTTATACGGTTATAGCTCCTAATGGAAGAGAGATACAGTTTGATAGTAAAACTAATTTACTAATACCTGCAGAAAAATTTAAAAGCCGAACTCAAGGAATAAAAGAAAAATCCCAAATGCTCCTAGACTCCAGAGCCATCCTAGACTCATCTGCTTATATAAACTATAAACCAAACTACTATAACCCTAAACCCGACTCATACGGACAAACAGATTATCTCTCATTTCAAGCATGGCTTGATATGAGTTATAAAAGACCTCAAAAAGGAAGTATAGCTCCTTGGACTAAAAAAGAAAAAGCTTACTATGAAAGCTTAAAAGATAAAAGAGAAAGGTTTATATATTTAATTAAAAGAAGTAACTTAAAATGTACTATGATAGAAATTCCTGAAGACGCTATGCTTAGAGTAGACAGTAAAGGAGTTCTTACTAAACCCGAATATGAAGATATATATGATAGGGTAAGTGCTAATGTAGACAGTTTAAAATCAAGACTGTTTTCAGGGGAATGGAGAATAT
The DNA here is from genome assembly GCF_013201975.1 of Campylobacter sp. CCUG 57310. Classification (NCBI taxonomy): domain Bacteria; kingdom Pseudomonadati; phylum Campylobacterota; class Epsilonproteobacteria; order Campylobacterales; family Campylobacteraceae; genus Campylobacter; species Campylobacter sp. CCUG 57310. Next base: position 1,724,112 of record NZ_CP053845.1, on the reverse strand, counting down.
GTGCAGGAATGCTGGGAGATAAAAGATCATTTGCAAGGGCAACCATACTTAACTATTCAGGATTTAAGACAAGAGCTAGGCAAGCCGTATTCTTATCTGCCCAATTGGGAGAAGTAGATGCTTTAAAAGTATTAGCCAGATATTTTTCCTCATCATCTACTACATCAGGATCACAAAAAGACTTAATCAGATCAAAAGAATTAGAACTTATATACAACAACCCGCCTTTAGATGAATACGGTATGATACCTTATCTGGACGAGATAATAGGAGTGGATTGGATAATGGATTTTAATAGGGGAGGGTTGGCTTTAGATCCTGCCGGCGGTCTTCATAGAGGGCTAAGAGAACTAGTTGAAGAAAAAGGAGAACTACTTGATCCTAGGGATATGGATGCCGATGAAAGATCAAGAGAGGAATTTATGGAGTATGTTAAGAAAGATTTTCAAGAAAATCCTGAGAGGTATAATGCTGCATTTCCTGATGATTGGAGCGACAAAGACATCTCTCTTTACATAGACTCAACCCTACTAGAATCTAAAATAATATCCTTAACTCCTCCCGAAGGCTATCCTAATGCACCATACTACAATACCCCCGAAGAGTTAAAAAGAATGTATGAAGCAGGAACACTGGATAAAAAACTAAATCCTACTATACCTGCAATGTATAGAGAGTATTTCCCTAAAGACTTAAAAGAAAAGATAGAAGATTATGCTTTAAAGCATAATATAAGGGATTAGTGTTGCAAAATCAATACCTGAAAGACGGTTATAAAATCATTGCAAAACACTATTTTAAACAAAACAATCAATTGTCATTTATAAAAAAGAGAAGTTGGGTATTGCGAAAGTGAGTGTGTACAAATAGTAATTAGTTAAATTTTTAATGATTTCATACTGAAAGTTGCTAGTCTAAGGCTAAATTTATTGTCGCCGCTTTTGTCTAAAATTTTTAATAGATTTTAGTAATCAATTTAGACAAGATAAAATTTCTTTTATTTGTTTTTTGGCTTTGTTGTAAAGCCAATTGCTTAAAAGCTGTAAAAATAAGCTTAAATTTCATATTGCAAATAAAGTGCTTTAAATGAAGATTGGATATCTTATTTGTCAAATTAAAACTTAAAATTTATCCTTAAATAGGCTGGATTTAATTTAAATTAGATAGAATTCGACAAATTTAATGAAGGTGTTTTAGTGAATTTGTACGCAAGATATGTCGGCTGGCTATATTTTAAATCGTTTTTTGTGATATTTTTAGCCCTCATATTTTTTTACGTGGGTATCGATATACTTACAAATCTAAAAGACATGCCTACAAGTGCGAACTTAAGACTGCTTTATTTCTCGCTGACATCGCTTACTGCCGTTAATTACGTGCTTCCGCTATCTTTGATTTTCGCCTTGATTGTTAGCAAATTTAGCATGATTAGAAACAACGAGCTTGTTAGCTTTTACGCTCTTGGTATTAGCAAAAACACGCTTATTAAGCCGCCTTTTATCATTGCTCTTGTGATTACTCTTATGTATGTCGGCTTAAATTTTACCCCCTTTGCCTACTCCTACGAATTTCAAAGAAATTTGATGAAAACTTCTCAAATTTCGCGTGTTAGTTCTGATATATTTTTGAAATTCGAGGGCAAATTTATCTACATCAAAGAGCTTAATCCCGTAACGGCTACGGTAAAAGACATAAGGATATTTGATGTGTCTAACGGAAAGCTGCTAAGCGCTACTTTTGGTAACGAAGCAAGCTTTAGCGATAACAAATGGTTACTTAAAGATGTAAATGTAACTACTATGCCGGAAATCGTAAAGCTTGGCGCAAAAGGGCTTGATATAAGGCACTTTGACACTCTTGAGAGTTTAGAAGGTTTTAAGCCAAAAACCATAGAAAACGCCTATCAGGCAAGCTCTTCCATATCTATTTTAGACGCGCTTGATTTTATATTTGCATTTGAAAAAGAAGGCGTTGGGCTAAATGCAGCCAAAACTACTTTGTACAATCTAGTCTTTTCTCCGTTTTTTGCGCCTCTAATGGTTTTTATAATCTATTATTTCTTGCCTGTTACGGGTAGATTTTTTAATCTCGCACTTGCCAGTTTTGTGTTTATTATAGTAACACTTTGTGTTTGGGGTGCTCTATTTGTACTCATGAGATTTGCTCATAACGGTGTTATACTGCCGGAGCTTGGAGTCTTGTTGCCAATAGTTTGTATATTTGGGGTTGCTTTATATCTTTATTTTAAGCACCGTTAAGTCAAATTTAGGCGAAAATTCAGTAAAATCTAATCATTTCTATCAAGGTTAGTTTTATGGATTTTACAAATTTAGCCAAAACTTACGGCACCCCTCTTTATGTTTATGATTTTGATTATATAGCCGCTAGATATGAGGCTTTAAAGCAGGCTTTTCACGCTAGAAAATCTTTGGTTTGTTATGCCGTTAAGGCAAATTCAAACTTAAGCGTTTTGAAGCATCTTGCAAATTTAGGCGCAGGGTTTGATTGCGTAAGTCAAGGCGAAGTAAGGCGAGCTTTGACGGCGGGAGCTAAAAAATACCAGATCATTTTTAGCGGTGTGGGTAAGAGCGATGATGAGCTCAAATTCGCTCTTGAAAATGAAATTTTGATGATAAATTTAGAGAGTGAAGCCGAGATGTATAGTCTTGAGAAGGTTGCAAAAGAACTTGGTAAAACGGCTCGCATAAGTATAAGAGTAAACCCTGATATAGACGCCAAAACTCACCCTTACATCTCAACGGGACTTAATGAAAATAAATTTGGCGTTGATATTAAAACTGCTAAAAAAATGTACTTACACGCTAAAAATTCAGCCTTCTTTGAGCCTGTCGGCATACACTCCCATATCGGCTCGCAAATCACCGATATAGAGCCTATAGTGCAGGCTTCAAAGGTCGTTTCAAATCTGCTTAGAGAATTAAAATCAATTGAGATCGATATCAAATTTTTTGACGTTGGCGGCGGACTTGGTATCGTATATGGTGATGAAAAAGAGCCGAATTTATATGAGTACGCGCAGGGAATTTTGAGCAATTTAAGCAGTCTTGACGTAACGATCGTTTGTGAGCCGGGTAGATTTATCGTAGGCAATAGTGGGTATTTTTTAACTAGCGTTTTGTATGAGAAATTTAATAAACAAAAGCGCTTTGTCGTGGTTGACGGAGCGATGAACGACTTGCTTCGCCCAAGCCTTTACGGAGCGGAGCATAAAATTTTTGCAGTTAAAGACGGACAAGTAGTCTGCAACTGCAAGCAAGAGGATTTGGACAAATTTGACTTTAGTCTTTGCGATGTGGTAGGCCCCGTATGCGAAAGCGGCGATTTTTTAGCTAAAAATGTAAATTTACCGACTTGCGATAGCAAGGATCTGCTCGTAGTAAAATCAGCAGGAGCCTACGGCTTTAGCATGAGTAGCAACTACAACACGCGCTTAAGAGCTGCAGAAGTTGGCGTAAAAGACGGTAAGGATTTTTTGATTAGGCGTCGCGAAAGTTTTGAAGATCTGATCGCTCTTGAAAAGGATCTTTTGTGATATTTATCGACGTTCAGGGCACTTTGATAAGCGATAGTGACAAAAGCCCCATAAACGGCGCTTGTGAGCTGATTGAGTTTTTAAATTTGCAAAGCATTCCGTATGTCGTCATAACAAATAACACGAAATTTAAAAGCGATGAGTTTTTAGCAGAGCTTAGAAACAAGGGGCTATCGATAAAAGAGGGTGCTTATATAGATCCTTTTTGCGTGCTTGAAAGTATCTTGCCGCCTTGTAAAATCGCAGCCTTTGGAGCTGATAAATTCAAACAAACAATGAGAAATTTAGGCTATGAGCTTGATGAAAATTTCGCTAAAGCCGTGATAGTGGCTAGCGGAGATGACTTTAAATTTGATGAATTTGCTTCAATGATAGAAATTTTGCAAAACGGTGCAAAACTAATTGCAATGAGCGAAACTAGCGTATATAAAAAAAATAATCGAAGTTATCCCGGCGTAGGAGCGATAGCCAAGATGCTAAATTACGCTACGGGACGCGAATATGAAGTCATCGGAAAGCCAAGCAAAGAGTTTTATAAAGCCGCTTTGGAATTATTAAATTTACAAAATACAAAGGCTAAATTTAACGATATTTTGATAATCAGCGATGACGCTAAGGGCGATTTGGTGGGTGCAAAAGAGCTTGGCATGAAAACGGCTCTTGTTTTAAGCGGCAAGGTAAAGGATACTAAAAATTCAGGCGTTAAGCCACACGTAGTAGATAAAATTTACGTCGATGTTTCCGAGTTTTTAAAGGAGCTAAATGCAAAATATAAATGATTTGCGAAGTGAAATCGACAAGATTGATGATGAAATTTTAAAAAAATTAAACGAACGCATGAAGTTTGTCAAAAAAATCGGCGAACTAAAACAGACCAGCGGCACTTCGATATATCGTCCCGAGCGAGAAAGAGCGATACTAAACCGCCTTGAAAGTAGCGGCTCAAATATCTTAAACAAATCGGCAATCGAAGCGATATATCTTGAAATTTTCGCAGTTAGCAGAAATCTTGAAATGCCCGAGAAAGTCGCCTACTTAGGGCCTGAAGGCACTTACACTCATCAAGCTGCCGAGAGTAGATTTGGCGCGATGAGCTCGTATCTGCCGCTTGCTACGATTGAGTCGGTTTTTACTAAGCTTAAGCACAAAGAGGCAAAATACGGTGTAGTGCCTATCGAAAACAATACCGAAGGCGCAGTTGGTGCGACGCTTGATTGTCTTGGTAGGTTTGAGGGCGTTAAAGTAGTGGCTGAAATTTACATGGATATACACCACAGCTTTGCAAGTACTTGCGAGAATTTAGGCGACATTAAGCGTATTTATTCGCATCCGCAAGGATACAACCAGTGCCTTAAATTTTTAGATGATCATCTGCTTTCAAGTGCCGAGTTTATCCCTACAAAATCAACTGCAGAGGCTGCGAAATTTGCTTCAACAGAGCCAAATTCGGCGGCGATCTGCTCAAAGATTGCTGCTAAGCTTTATAATGTGCCGATTTTGTTTGAGACGATTGAGGATAATATGGCAAATCGCACGAGATTTTTTATATTGAGTGATTTTAAAAACGAACGCGCTCAGAGAAATAAAACATCTATTTTGGCTCGCACCGATCACCGTCCCGGTGGGCTTGCCGACCTGCTTGGAGCCTTTAGGGACGAGGGGATAAATTTAACCAAGCTTGAAAGCCGTCCTATAAAAGAGCGCGAGTTTAGGACTGTCTTTTATATAGATTTTGAAGGTCATATAGACGATGAAAACGTCGTTAGAGCCATTGAAAAGGTAAAGACATTCGGTGATGAGATAACCTGGCTTGGAAGCTACATTTCAGGAGATGAGAGATGAAATTTAACGAGAATTTGGCAAATTTGATAAACTATGAAGCGGGTAAGCCGATTGAACTTGTGGTTAGGGAGTTTGGCATAGCAGCAAATGACGTGATCAAGCTAGCTAGTAACGAAAATCCGTTTGGCACGAGCAAAGCCGTCGTTGAAGCCATAAGAGAGTATGCAAGCAAGATGAGCTTATATCCTGATGATAGCTATTTTGAGCTAAAAGCTGCACTTGCAAAGAAATTTGGCGTAGATGAAAAGTGCCTTATAATAGGCTCGGGAAGCGATCAGGTGATAGAGTTTGCCGTTCATGCAAAGGCAAATGCTAAAAACGCCGTGCTGATGGCGGGAGTAACCTTTGCTATGTATGAAATTTACGCCAAACAAACCGGCACTAAAATTTATAAAACCAAAGCCAAAGAACATGATTTAAACGAATTTAGAGAAATTTATAACGCACATAAAGACGAGATTGCTATCATATTTCTTTGCTTGCCGAACAACCCGCTTGGCGAGTGCGTAGATGCGGATGAAGTATATAAATTTCTTGGCGAAGTTGATGAAAACGTGCTTGTGGTGATCGACGGCGCGTATCAGGAATTTGCAAAATTTAAAGACGCTAAAAAAGAGATAAAACCAAACGAGCTTATAGCGAAATTTAAAAACGCCGTTTATCTTGGTACCTTTTCTAAGGCTTACGGGCTTGGCGGTATGCGAGTGGGATACGGTATCGCAGACGCTAGCGTCATAGGCGAGCTTGGCAAGCTTAGAGCGCCTTTTAATATCACGAATTTAAGTCTTAAAGCGGCGATTGAAGCTCTAAAGGATGAGGAGTTCGTAAGGCGCTCGATAGAAGCGAATTTTAAAGAGATGATAAGGTATGAAGAATTTGCAAAGAAAAACCAAATCGAGTTCATAAATAGCTATACAAATTTCATAACTTATAAATTTAATGAGCTAAATGCAGGCAATATCGCGCAAATTCTGCTAAAAAAAGGTATAATTTTACGTGATTTAAAAAGTTATGGACTAAATGCCGTTCGTATCACGATAGGACTACAGTGGCAAAATGATAGAGTTTTAAGCGAATTAGAGGGGACTATAAGATAGGAAATGGATTTTAAAGCGATATTTCAGCAGATTGGACAAATTTATCAAAATCTCTCTTTAAAACAGCGTATAATCGCGGCAAGCTCGGTTGTGTTTGTCGTGGGTTTTTTGGTCTTTCTTAGTATTTATAAAAGCTCTCAAGCTCAAAGCTATGACGGATATAGCGTACTTTTTGAAAACATCTCTCCGAGTGATTCCGCGCTTATCGTTCAGCAGCTTGAAAAAAACGGCGTAAAATATAAAATTTACAACGAAGGCACCATCTTAGTGCCGACTGCCGACGTTTATAAAGAGCGAATTTCCGTAGCTTCTATGGGAATTTTAAAGGACAATAAAGTCGGTTTTGAAATTTTTGACAAGCAGGAATTTGGAGCTACGGATGCCGAGCAAAAGGTCAAATTTCAAAGAGCTCTTGAAGGTGAGTTAGCCCGCACGATAGAAAGCCTAGCGCCGATAGATAAGGCTCTTGTGCGAATAGCAATCCCAAAAGAGACGTTATTTACGGAGCGAACGACTCCTCCTTCAGCCTCGATAGTATTGAATCTAAAAGACGGACAGAGTCTTAATTTAAAGCAGATTACGGGAATTAAAAATTTAGTCTCTTCGGCGGTTGCAAATCTCACTCCTCAAAACGTAAAAATCGTAAATCAAGACGGAATTCCTTTAGGCGAAGAGGATGGCGACTATGATAGCGATATGATCGCTCAGCAGATAAGGTATAAACGCGAAGCCGAAAATGCGCTCGAGCAAAAGATACTGAATGTGCTTTCGCCAATCGTAGGCGGCATGCATAAGGTCGTGGCTAAGGTTACGATTGATTTTGATTTTTCGCGCAAAGATAGCGAAAGCGAGACTTTTGATCCAAATTCGGTCGCCAGAAGCGAGCAAAATATTGAAGAAAAACGCCAAGGCTCTAAAGCTCCGGAGGTACAGGGCGTGCCTGGTGCGGTTAGCAATATAGGTCCTGTTGAGGGTCTTGAAGATAAAAAGCTTGAGGAGCTTTATACCAAAAGCTCGGCAACTACGAATTATGAAATTTCAAAGAAAGTTATGCGTATCAAGGATCAGTTCGCTACTATCAAGCGTTTAAGCGCTGCGGTGGTGGTTGACGGAAGATACGAAAATAAAAAAGATGAGAGCGGAAATTTAACAAAAGAGATCGAATACATACCGCTTAACAAAGAACAGCTTGATCAGATAAACGCACTTATCAAGCAGTCCGTAGGCTTTGATGCAAATAGAGGCGATGAAGTTACGCTTAGCAATTTTGAATTCCAGCGCCCTAGCAACGAAACGCCCGCAAGTAAGGTGAATTCGTTTTTTGATGCTTACGTAACGCCGTTTTTGCCGATACTGAAGTATCTTTTTGTCGCGCTTTTATTATTTATATTTTATAAGAAAATCATCGTGCCGTTCATGGAAAAAATGGTTGAAAATATCAAAGAAGAAGAGCCTGAAGAGTTACCTGATATGATAGATCTTGACGATAGCGAAGATGCTTTGGAGAAATTTAAAGCCGCTAAGAAAAAAGTCGAAGAGCAACTTGGAATCGGTGAAAATTTCAACGAGGACGAGTTAAGATACGATGTCTTGCTTGAAAAGACTAAGCTTATCGTGCAGGAGCGAAGCGAAGAGATATCGGTATTGCTTCAGGATATGATTAAAAATGACGTTGATTTTAGCAACCGCAAGGATTTTTGATGGCTACTAAGTTAAACGAACAACAAAAGTTAATTTACGACGATCTTTCAATGCCCGAAAAGGTCGCGATACTTCTAATCCAGCTTGGAGAAGATGCCACTACGCTTTTATTTTCTCATATGGAAGTTGATGTGATAACTGAAATTTCACGCTACATCGCTACGGCAAAAAGCGTAGATAGACAGGTTGCGGCTGCGGTTTTGGAAGAATTTTACGCACTTATGCAGTCAAATCAATACATGAGAAGTGGCGGTCTTGAATATGCTAAAGAAATTTTATACCGCACTTTTGGTCCTGAAACCGCGCAAAAAATTCTTGATAAACTTGCTAAAAGCATGGAAAGCACTAAGAGCTTTGGCTATCTAACCAAGATCAAGCCTCAGCAGTTAGCGGACTTCATCACCAAAGAACACCCTCAAACCATAGCCTTGATACTTGCTCATATGGACTCAACGAGCGCTGCGGAGACGCTTTCTTATTTTAGCGACGATCTTAGAGGCGAAGTCGTGATGAGAATGGCGAATTTAGGCGATATCAGCCCTTCTGTTATCAAAAGAGTTTCAACCGTGCTTGAAGGCAAGCTTGAAAGTCTCACTTCATATAAAGTTGAGGTCGGCGGTCCAAGAGCGGTTGCCGAAGTTCTTAATAGACTTGGACAAAAAGCCTCAAAATCAACGCTTGAGCATATTGAAGACAGTGATGAAAAGCTTGCTACCGTTATCAAAGAGCTTATGTTTACATTTGAAGATATTAACACGCTTAATCAAATCGCCATTAGAGAAATTCTTAAAAATGTCGATAAAAAAGATCTTATGGTTGCACTTAAGGGCTCAGGCGACGCACTTAAAGAGAAATTTATGTCCAGTATGTCACAGCGTGCAAGCGAAGCGTTTAAAGAGGAGATGCAGTATCTTGGCGCCGTTCGCGTAAAAGACGTCGAAGAGGCGCAGCGCAGAATAGTAGAGCAAGTCCAAGCCTTAGCCGATCAGGGGGTCTTCCAGGTCGGTGAAGCTGATGAGATGATAGAATGAGAAGTAGCGTTATATCCAACGAAGATGCTAAAAAGCACTTTGTTGAAAATTATCGGTTTAAGGTTTTGGGTCAGGAAAAAAAAGTCGAAGAGAGCCACACTCATGACAACGGCTTTGTAGGGCAAAATTTAAAATACGAAAAAGACATAGGCTCAACCGATGATGTAAAAATTTTTGATTCTAATTTTACTCCTACTAAAGATGACTCTCAAAATTCGCCCAAAATTTCTCTTTCGCAAGATAATGCTGCTCAGTCAAATTTCGTAGAGGAGCTTTTAAAGCGAATCGATGAGCTCTCAGGCAGTATCATAAAGCTTCAAATGCAGATAGAAAATCAAGAGAGCGAATTTGCCAGACGTCTTGAAAACGAAGTTGCAAGAGCTAAAGACGAAGGCTTACAGCAAGGCAATACCGAGGCTAAAGCGAAATTTGAAGAGAAATTAAAAGAGCTTGAAAGTAGATATAGCTCTTCTGTTTCAAGGCTTGATAACGAGTCTGCTAAATTTGAGCGTTTTTTGGTTTCAAGCGAAGAGGAGCTCTCAAATACCGCTATTGATATCGCAAGGCAGATAGTTAAAAAAGAAATTTCAACAAGCTCTTCAAGCGTGGCTTACGCACTGGCAAAAGCCTTGATGAAGGATTTAAGCGAGGCTAAAGATGTGCAAATTCGCGTTAGTCAAAAGGATTTTGAGTTTTTAAAAGAGCAGTTTGGCGCAAGCGACAATATACAAGTTGTGCCTGATGAAGCCATCAATGTAGGCGGCGTGATCGTGATGAGCGATATCGGAAATCTTGACGGCACTATAGAATCAAGATTTGAAAAGATCAAAAAGATAATTAGCGAATGAAAATGGATGAGATAAATTTAAAAGCGATGAGTGTGAGCGAGCTAGAAGAGCTTGCTCAAAAACTTAGAGATAAAATTTTACAAACCGTGAGTAAAAACGGCGGGCATCTTAGTTCAAACATCGGTGCGGTAGAGCTTATAGTTGCTATGCATTATGTGTTTGACGTGAGTAAAGACCCGTTTATATTTGACGTGAGCCACCAAAGCTATGCGCATAAGCTCTTAACGGGTCGTTGGGATAAATTTGACTCGCTAAGGCAATTTGGCGGCATAAGCGGCTACACCAAGCCAAGCGAAAGCGAATTTGATTATTTTGTAGCGGGACACAGCTCTACTTCTATCTCTCTTGCCGTAGGAGCCGCTAAGGCGATAAGACTTAAAGGCGAAGATCGCTTGCCCGTAGCTATGATAGGTGACGGCTCGATGAGTGCGGGCATGGCTTACGAGGCACTAAATGAGCTTGGAGACCGCAAATACCCTTGTGTCATCATCTTAAACGACAACGAGATGAGTATAAGTAAGCCCATAGGCGCGCTTAGTAAATACCTAAGCCAGATGATGGCGGGACAGCCTTATCAGAAATTTAAAAGCAGGGTCGAGAAATTTTTAAGCTACATGCCTGATTCTGCCGCTTACATGGCGCGCAGGATGGAAGAGGGGATTAGACTTATAACTCCGGGCATGTTTTTTGAAGAGCTTGGACTTGAGTATATAGGTCCTGTCGACGGACACGACATCAAAGCCCTCATAGACGCACTTGAAGTTGCAAAAGCTATGAAAAAACCCGTTATAGTGCATGCTCAAACCTTAAAAGGCAAAGGCTACGAAAAGGCCGAAGGGCACTACGCAAACTGGCATGGAGTTGGTCCGTTTGATCTTAAAAGTGGAGAGAGTATCAAAAAATCCGTCGCAAAATCGGCGACCGCTCTTTATAGCGAGTATCTTACAGAGCTTGCAAGCAAGCATGAAAATATAGTAGGCGTTACTGCTGCGATGCCTACAGGAACAGGTCTTGACGCACTTATAGAGAAGTTTCCGCATAGATTTTGGGATGTAGCAATCGCCGAGCAGCACGCCGTAACTTCGATGGCTGCGATGGCAAAAGAGGGTTTTAAGCCTTTTATCACTATATACTCAACTTTCTTGCAGCGAGCTTACGATCAGGTTATTCACGATGCTTGCATTATGAATTTAAACGTCGTCTTTGCTATGGATAGAGCAGGTATCGTGGGTGAAGACGGAGAGACTCATCAGGGAGCTTTTGATATCAGTTATCTAAATTTAGTTCCAAATATCACGCTTTTTGCTCCAAGGTGCGCGGCAAATTTTAAATTCGCTATGGAGTATGCATATATGCACATCGGAGCCTGTGCTTTTAGATATCCTCGCGGAAATTTTCTGCTTGAAGAGGGCGAATTTGAAGCTCGTGAATTTAAGCTTGGTAAAGGCGAAATTTTAGCTCCTGCAGAAGGAAAAATAGCATTTATAGGATACGGAAACGCGGTTGGAAAAGCAAATTTGGTTAGAAAAGAGCTTATCGGTAAGCTTGATGCAACTCTTGTTGATTTAGTCTTTGTAAAGCCGCTTGATAGGGAGCTTCTTTTAAATTTAGCTCAAGAAAAAAAGATATGGTATGTATTTTCGGATGGAGCCAAAAAGGGCGGCGTAGGTGAAATTCTCGCAGCATTTTTACAGGATGAAAAAATTTATGACGTTAAAATTACCAGTTTTGAGTATGAGGATAAATTTATAAGCCACGGTAAAACCCAAGCCGTTGAGCGATATCTTGGAGTGGACGTTAAAAGTATTTCTGAAAAAATACTAAAAGATAATTTATATTAACAACTATAATAAACTTTTAAATAAATTTTTTGTATAGTTAGCTAAAAAAATTGGGAGAGAAGCATGAACTATATGAATTTATTGAAAGAACACGGACTAAAAGCAACTCCGCAGCGCATCAGCGTGCTAAAAATTTTAAATCGTCATATGCACCCGACTATCGATGAGCTTTATGAAGAAATTTGTATCGAAAATCCTTCAGTATCGCTTGCCACGGTATATAAAAACCTAAATATGCTAAAAGACGAAGGTTTGGTAGTTGAAGTAAATATGCCAAACCAAAAGGCAAGATATGATATCTTTGAAGAGCCTCATATACACGTGGTATGCGAAAAATGCGGTAAAGTCAGCGACGTAGCCCATAGTGATATATCGCTTGATGATTGTAAGCAGAAGCTTGAAAAAAGGCTTGGAAACATAGTTGAGAGGATGAATGTTCTAGCCACAGTTAAGGATTGCAAACATTGCAGATAAGGGCTAAATTTAGCCCTTGCCGTTTCTTTTTATTTTAGTCAATTCATAAATTTAAAGATAAAATAACCAAATCTTATTTTATAAATTTACTCAAATTTTCATTTTTGATTTCAGTTTATTTTTATCTTGCTACAAAGAATAGCGCCTAAAAAGTCTTTAAAGTCTTTTTATCTCGACTCTGATTTGCTTTTTATCTTCGGTTAGCTTCGCTTCATAATCAAGCGTAGAAATTTTAGGAAAATTTGTCGCATTTATATCGGGAATTATCTTTTGAGTATCTTTAATGCCGATATCCGCACTACAAGCGATAGCGTTTCCGTCGCTACTTTTGTCTGTGGTATTAAAGCCGTTAAGCACAATCATATCCAAAGTGGCTTTTTCATTAAATTTATCCGATACTTTAATGATTTTACAAAGCAGATCGTCTTTATCACACTCTTTTGAGGGGTCAAATTTTTGAGCGACATGGCTTGTTTGTAGAACTTTTTTGAGCGAAAAGCCCGAGGATAGATTGGATACTACGTCTTTTACTGCCTTGTTTGAGTTAAGCTCGTCTTTATAAACACTTGCAGCAAAAAGATCGCCAAGATGAGGTTTGATAAGTTTTTTAATGGTCTCTTGAACATTTCTATCATCGCAAGCTAACTCTTTTTTAGTTTCAAAGCAACCTGAAAACAAAGCCGCGGTTATCGCTAGGCCTAAAAATTTAATATATCCCGACATTTATCTTCCTTTTTGTTTTAAATTTTAGCGGATCAAATTTAAACCGAATTTTGAATTAACCGCTAGGTTTATCTGCCCCCAAACCCACCCTGTATCATCAAATCAGTATATGGTAGTAACATTACTCGCTAACTTTGCCCTTGTAAGATTACTGAGATAAATCTGCTTGTTTGCGATCTCTCCTAATCGCGGGTGTAGCCTAGTTTTAAACGGATTTATACTCGCTTTTGATGATATTTAACCAAAATTTAAATCAGATCAACCTGCCAATTTGCTCTTTGAAGCAGCGTATCGGTCTGGCGAATCTCTTTTGAAATTCCGTCAAGCTCTTTTTGCAGGCTTGCTACGTCCACCGTGCTTAAGATTCGAATCTCTTTGCTTGAATACATCTCGACTTTTCTGCTGGCGTTTTCTATAAAACCCCTCAAAATTCCGGCTTTCATCGTCATAGTATCGCGCTTAGCTATAAGATCGACCAAATTTTGCCCTTCGATTTGAGAAGCGCAGTTGGTTTTATTGATCTTTGATATGAGAGAATTTAGCTCGTTTATACAGCCGTCAAGCTCTTTTAAAAGTTCGCTTGGTTGCTCCGCAACTTCGTCGTTTTCTTGGACTTTTGCATTGTTGTTAAGTCGCACACGAAGCTGTTCGATGCGTTTTTGTAAATCCGCACGCAGGATAAGGGCCTCTGCCAGTTTCATAGCTGCTCCTAAAATTTGTTTTGTAAAAATTATACCTTTAATTTTTAAGACGGCGTTAAAATTTCTTGATTTATCTTGAAAAATCAAAATTCGTGGATATTTAAATTTAAAAACTCCGCCAGCTTTAAAATCCTATCTTTATCCTCTTTTTTGCAAACAAAGAAGCAATACCCCTCTAAGCTATCTTTACTCGGATTTACGTTTAGTATCGTGTAGTCTGAAATTTCTTCCAGCTTTAAAGCTATCTTGTAAGGCTCTAGGATATCGCTTTTGCTGATTTTAAGCTCATCGCCCGTTGTTTTCTTTATGTATCTTTTAAGCCCTGAAATATCTATCTCCCAATGGCTTTCAAAGCTTTTAAGCGTGTCTTTTAAGATAAAGTTATAGACTAGAAATTCCCGGCTTGGAGTATGGTTTTCGTATCCTTGCCATAAAATTCCTTTTTCTATTAAAATTTTCGCACACTTTTGGGGTTCATTTTGAGCCAAGAAAAATCTTTTTACAAATTCCGCTTCGTTTTTAGCGCTCATCTGGGTTAGATTTGCAAATTCGCTAAGAGCGTCTTGGGTGCTTAAATTTATATCCTCGGTTTCATCTGTACTTAAATTTAGCCTTTTGTGGATGAAATTTACAGCTTTTATGAACACTTCTATGTATTTTTTCTCTTGCTCGTCCTTTAAATCTTCGCCCAAGAGCCTGCAGTCTCTCATCTCAAAAAACAAATCTCCCGTAGTAGGCGACTTGATGAGTATCTTAAAGCCCTCTTTGCCCTCATCATCTTCAAACGGCAAGCAGATGAAGGCGATATCTTCTAAGTGCAGATATTTTTTCATATCAAGCTTTATCACCGGCTTTACGCACACGCCTATAACGGTAAAAAAACAGCCTTCACCGCTATCAATTCGCTCTTTTGAAGGCGGAATTAGCTTGGCGTTTTGCATAAGTTTTGCAAGCGGTTCGTATAGGTTGTTAAATTTAGCTCTTTTTAACGCGTTTTGCGCCTCGTCATCATTTAAAAATTCCTGCGGATAGAGGTAATAATCAACCGTTACGTCTGCAGCAAAAGGCGATTTGTCAAAGCTTATAGTCGTAGCCTCGTTCTCGTTTAAATATCTCTCTATGTCTTTAAATTTCTCAACTGCGTTTTTCAATTTTAAAACCCCTTAATGTCAAATCCAAGCATTCGTCCAAGATCTACGATCTTTTCTTTGTGCTCTTTTTTACATACAAAAACACAGATGCTATCCATCTGCGTATCAATCTCAATCAGCGAAAATTCCGACCTTTTTTCAAGCCTATCTGCAACATCAAAAAGCTCCATATCCTCACTTAAGCGCAACCTTTTACCCGTAAATTTAAATATATAAGCGCTTAAATCCTTCGTGTCAAATTTCCAGTCATCCTCATGAGCCTCAAGCATCGGTGCAAGTAAAAAACTATAAAATAACTCTTTTCTACTAAGAGTTTCATCGGGATCGGCATAACCCTGCTCGGCAAGCTCGGCGCTACAAATTTCAGGCTCAAGAAGCACTTTATAAAAGCGCTTTTTAAACTCCTCTTTGTCTTTTACTTCGCATAAATTCATAAATTCGCTCAAAGCCTCATCGGTAGTTAAATTTAAAAGCTCATCATCAATTACTATGCCAAGCCTTTTGCAGATAAATTTAATCGCTTTGCTAAGTGTATTAAGGTAGATTTGATCCTCTTTATCCTCGCTATTTGGATTTAAAATTCTACTCTCTTTCATATCTAAAAATATATTTTCGTTTGGCTCTGATTTGAGTAAAATTTTATAATCCTCTTCGCTTTCTCCATAGGGGATAACGAAAAATAGCAGCTTTTCATTAGCGTATAGCTTTTTTAATTTATTTGATATAGCCGGATAATGATAAAAGCTAATCATTAAAAATACATCGTTGTAGTCGTCGTTTAATTCCTCTTTTGGTATCGCGCTAAAGCCTGCTTTACTCATAAATTCCTTAAGCGGTGTATAAGTGTCGGTATAACCCGCTTTTGATAAGAAGTGATTTGTAAGCCCTTTGGTTGCGTAAGATATGCTAAAAGGATAGAAAAACTGCCAAACTTTCATATAGCTGCCGCCAAAAGGAGGGTTTGCAAAATGACCTCCCGAAAGCTCTTCTTGGATTAAATCTATGATATCGGGTATATATTGTAACTCTTTCATAACGACCTTTTTAAAATTTTAACTATTTTATTGAAATAGCGTTAATAATAAATCATAAATTCTTTGATAAAATTCGCACTTCAAGGAGTAAAAATGCAAAAAAATTTTAAAATTTTAGCCGCTATTTTGGCTGTTTGTTCGGTTTTTGGTGTGGCTAATGCAAAGGATGCGGATCTGAGTAAATTTCGCTTTAGTTTAGAAGAGATGCAAGACATCGCAAGTCCTACCAAGCTAAAGTGGAGGATATTTTACAAAGAGGCTTCAAGCGGGAAAGATGCCGAGTGGTTTGATGCCGTAAAGCAAGGAAATTTGCAAAAAGTTAAGCAGATGGTTGCTAGCGGTCAGGATATCGAGGCGAAAGATAGCGCAAGTCTTGATCAAACGGCACTTGGCTGGGCTGCTTTTATCGGATATGAAGATATGGTTGATTATCTCATAGCACAAGGCGCTGATGTCTTTGCAACCGATAGGGGTGATGTTTATAACTCTTTAAAGTCAGCCGTTTTAGGTAAAAATCTTAACATCGTTCGTAAAATTCAAGCCAAGATAGAGGAAAAGACAGGCAAGAAGGTTGATTTTAACGATCAGACCGTAGAAAGTGACGCAGAGACGCTTTTAATCGTAGCCGCAAGCAATAACCGCATAGAGATAGCAAAATATCTCATATCTCAGGGCGCAAACGTAAATTTGGTGGCAACTCCAAAGGATCAAAGCGCACTATCCTTTGCTTGCGATAATAATCATCCCGAGATGGTTAAGCTTCTTATAGAAAACGGAGCGATAAATCACCGCACAGGCAAGCCAAGCTGCAAATAATTTTAAAAGGAGCAAGCGCTCCTTTTGATTTATGTTTTAAGACAAATTTGCGTCATCTTTTTAGTGAATTTCTAATTCTTCGCAGATAAAATTTGCAGCCTCGTTAAAAATTTCAAAATATTTTTTATCTGTTTCATCGCTATTTTTTAGCAGCCTACAAGACTTCATCTCCAAAAACAGCCTTCCGGTTGATGGCGATGAGATGAGGAGACTAAAATCTCTTTGATTTTGGCTATTTATAAAAGGCACGCAGATAAAGGTTATCTTTTCTTCATTAAAATATTTTTTAAAACTCTCTTTTATCGGCGGAGATACTTTTAAATTTATAAAGCAAAATACCCAGTTGTTTTCACTATCCATCTCATGTTCGGGCGGAGGCGTTATATTTGCCGTTTTCATCATATCTCTAAGCGGTATGTAGAGCTTTTGATAGCCGGCTTGTTTCAAAGAGGCTTCTATGGTGTCGTTAGTAGCCTCTTTTGCGTCGTGAGGATAGTAGTAGTATCTTAAAGCTATATCGGTTTTTAAAGGCGAATTTTCAAAATAGAGACTTGCTAAGTGATTTTTTAGCAAGTGCTCCTCTATCTTTATAAAATTTTTAACTTCCATGGCTACTTTGTAAGCTGGCTATCTTTGCCGTAATAGGGCGAATACGGTCCATAAAGCAAGCAGTCGTAGCAGTCTTGAGCAAATAAAATTCTATCCGCCCTAGCCGATAACTCATAGCTAACATCGCTTAAAGTGTCGGCTACCTGTTTTATCAGCGCGTTTAAGAGCATGCTTGCTATATCGCTACTGCCTTGGGAGCTGTTTGTCGCCGATGCTGTTTTTTGCCACATGATATTGCCCGTATTTGTATCAATCAGCTTTGCTTCAACGGATACTTTAGTAACACTATCAAGCACCATATAAGTTGAGCCATACTCTTTGATATTTATATAAAGAACACTATCGGCACCGAAAATTTGCTTTAGCTTATTTACTGAAATTTGATGAATTTCGCTTGGCTCGTAAACTCCGTTAAATTTAAACGTGTCATTTACCAAAGAGGGGTCAAATACGTAATACCCGGCCTCGCTTAGCGGAAATATCGCATTTGCAAGCACTGCCGAGGATGCTTTTATCTCGGTTGATTCGTTTGTGGGCATTAATACCAGTATCGATCTTGGCTTGGTTTGTAAAAATGCGGAGTAGTCATACTGCGGTCTAGGATCACTCGCGCATGCCGAAAAAAGAATCGCAAATAAACCCAAAATAAGAGTTGATCTAAATTTATTTACCATTTTTGCGACCTTTTTTTAGCTTTTGTTGTTTTAAAAACTCGATATAAGCTCTTGATTCCGGGAAAATTTCAGCCTCTTTTTCAAGATACATACTTGCTTTTTGATCGTTGCCTATGTTTGAGTATAAAAGACCTATGTGAGCTAGCAGTCCGGGCGGTATCTTGCGCCCTGAAGCGTATGCGTACTCAACCGTTTCTTCAAGCTCGTCTATATGCTTATAAAAATCGCTCGTTTCGTTTAAATAATCATACGTCGAAGCCGTATAAGAGCCGTTCCAATAATAAATTTGCCTTGGGGTGCTAGATGCGCAGCCTGCAAAAAGCAACGCAAAAAGCACGGGCAATATGATTTTAGTGTTCAAATTTTAGCCTTATTTTGCTGTCCAGGCGCCGCTTTCAAGCCCTGCGACAAGGTTATTTACCGCTTCTATTATGGCTAGACTTAAAACTTTGCCGTTTAGCGTAGAGTCATATCCCGCCGTTCCGCCAAATCCTATAACCTCTCTGTTTGATAGCGCGTATTCTCCGGCACCCTGAGACGAATAGACAACCTCGGAAGTTTCAACCTCAACTACGTTTAAATTTACCTTTGCGTATGCGGTTTGAGTCTTACCTTTGCCAAGGATTCCAAATAGCTGATGATCGCCCGTAGTTTTTCTGCCAAATTCGGTTACGTCGCCCGTGATAACGTATTTAGCTCCTTTTAAATTTTGCGCTTTTTTGTTTATGTTGCTCTCTTGTTTGATAGCCTTCATATTTGTTCTATCCATCACGGAAAATCTACCGGTTTGTTGCAGGTTGCTCACTAAAATAGTTTGGGCTTGATTGCCTAATCTATCTTCTCCGTCGCCGAAAATTCCGTTTTGATAAGAGGATTGGTTGTTAAACCTGCCTATTGATATCGCTACTTTTGTGCCGCCATAGTATGTATTTACGGTATTTACTTTTGGGGTTTCAACTACTCTTGAGCTCTCTTTTGCACAACCAGCCAGCAGCGCTATCATAGCTCCTGCAGCTATAAATTTCAAGCCTGTTTTTAGCATGTTTTTCCTTTTGTTTGTAAATTTTTATAATGATAACTAATTAAGATAACAAACAGATAAATTTACAACCGTATTTTATCTTTAAGATTTTGCAATACTCTTTAACTTGTTAAACGCAAGCGAAAGCGCGGTTATTTCATCTTTAAGGATTAAATCGTTCTTGTCATCTTCTACTCCTAGTTTTTTGCCTGTTAGTTTTTCATACTCGTTAGTGCATATCTCAAAATAGTCATTTTGATTAACGAAGCAGCGAATTTCTCTAGTAAAATGCGTCTTGATCTTAAAATCAGCCTCGTTTAGCGCAACTCTTTTAAGCTTTTTAAACATCAGCATTCCGCTTAGTATATAAACGGCTTTATTTGTGATAAGCCAGCTTTTGCTGCTTAAATTTACCATAATCGGAAATTCGTCGCTTTGCAATAAAATTTTAGCCTTTTTTATGAATGTATCTGCGCTAGCGTAGAAGTTAAGCTCAAGCTCGTCTCGCGGAGTGAATATTAAATTTTGATCGGGGATTGATATAAGAGTCTCCACCTTATACTCTTTTAGGATACTATAGAAGTTCTCGTAAAACAGATCAAGCGTTTGAGTAAAAATTTCAAAGCTAAAGCCGTGTTTTTTGATATCTTGCTTTAGATTATCAAGAAGCGAGTTCATCTCATCAAGCTTCTTTTGATTTTCATTTTTGTCTATATGCTTGATTAAAATTTCGTTCAGTTTAGCTCGCTCGGCTTTTAAGCTATCAGCCCAAATTCCGCTTTCTTTAAACATATCGTAAGGCGAATTTAGCGCGACGTAAAGAGCTTTTATGCGCTCGTTTATATCTTTTATGAAGTCCGTTTTATCATCGCTATAGCTTAAATTCATAAACGCCGAACCGAGTAAAAAGCTTGCCATAAATTCGCCAAATCCGCTAAAAATTTGAGTTATTAAATTCATATAAAAATTATATTGCTCGAAGTATTCTTTCTCGTCTATGTAATTTGCCGCGTAGCTGTAACTTAGGATTTGAAGCACTCTGGCATAATCAAATGCGCTAACGCTCGTGCGCTCACAAAGAGTAAAAAGCTCGCTTGTTTGATTGCAGAAATTTACAAAATTTGGAACTAAATTTCGCTCACTTTCACCCAAACCGAAAAAGCCCTTGCTAAAGCTTTCAAATCTCTCTTTGTAAGCTTTAAAATCCTCATCGCTAAAGTTTATAAGATAAATTTTAAGAGCCTCTTTTAAGCTGCTCTCGCTTAGGTATCTAGGCGCAAATTCAGCCCAAGTCATATCCGTAAGCTTATCGCTAAATTCTTTATACGCCATATAAAGTAGATTGACTAAAACCCCTTCAAATTCCAAGCTGTCATAGTGCATGATCGCCTGATACATGCTGTTTTTATCGGTTACTCCGTAAAATTCTTGCAAATCTTGCGCGATAGTTTGTAAATTTTCGGGGTGGTTAAAATCCACAAGACTAAAAATCCGCTCCTTTGCAAGCTCTTTTGAGATGAAAATCCTGTCTAGTTCGCTTACTTTGTAAATAACTTGAAATATATTGCCCGCTATAAAATCTTTTTTCACAAATTCTCCCCTAAAGTTTCCGCAGTTTTTTTAAGCTCGTTTATTGCTAAATTTAGCGATGAAATTTCATTGTCAAAAAAGTCTTTATGACTTACGACTTTAAGTGGCTTTTTACCCGTTAAATTTAAATATTCTTTGATACTTATACAAAAATACTCTTTGTCGTTTAAATAGCAGTGAATTTCATCAGGATAGGCGAATTTCACCTCGCAACTTATCTCTTGTAAGTTAAATTTTTTAAGCTTTTTAAAGAGTACTCCGCTGTAAATATAGACGGCTTGGTTGGTTATTAGCGTCTTTTTAGGAGCTAAGATAAGAAGGACGGGAAACTCTTTGTCGCTAAATTTAAAGCCCGTTTCATCCATGAAAATTTTAACTTCTTTGTATAAGGAATGCTCCAGCTCAAGCGTTTTTCTGGGTGTTATTACGCCGTTATTTTTTGATTCAAGCATAAATTCGATACGAGAGTTTTTAAGAGTGCCGTAAAAACACTTGTAATAAATTTCCGTCGCTTGTTGCAAGTGTTTAAATTCTAAACCGCATTTTTGTGTTTCTTTTTCAAGCCAATTTAGGATATTTTGGGTGTATTCCTTATCGTTTTTCTCTTCTTTGAAATCGGCGTATTTATCAAGCAGATTTAAAATGTTTATCTTTGCTTTGTCAAAATTCTGCGTCCAAATTCCGCTTGTGCTAAAGACGTCGTAAGCCGAGTTTAATAACCTATGAAAGGCGTTTATCTGATCGTAGCTTTCTTTGATGTAATCAATCTCGCCCTCGTCAAAAAATCTAAACGCGCCTCCAAGAACGCAGCTAGCGATAAACTCGTCCCAACCGCTAAATATCTTTTGCACTTTTTCTGCGTAAAAGTTCATCAGCTCACAAAATTCGCTCTTGTTGATGTAACCCACCGCAAAGCTATCAGATATGATTTCAAAAATTTTTGAGAGTTCATAGCCTCTGTTGCCCACGTTTTTACAAAGCGCATAAATTTCACTTGTCTGCTTGCAAAATTTCACAAATTTAGGCACGTCGTTTTCGTCGTCCTCTTCGCCGCTAACGCCAAAAAACGACTTTGCAAAATAAGCAAAATTCTCTTTATAAAGCTCAAATTTTCTATAAGAAAAGTTAGTTTGAACCGCTTTTAAAGCGTTTTTTAGATACTCGTCCGTAAGATACGTGCCCATAAACTCTTCGCAAGTCATACTTTCAAGTCTCTCACCAAGCTCCTCGTAAGCTTTATACAAAAGATCTAAGATGATATTGTAGTAACAAGCATAGCTGACGACTTCATCTATAGCGGTATAGACGCTATCTTTGCTCGTTACTTTGTGAGTTTCTTTTAGGTTTTGTCTTAGTTCTTGCAAGAAAGACGGGTGGTTTGAGCTTGTGAAACTAAAAAACTGATCTACAAAAAGCTCTTTAGACAAGAAGGCTCTATCGAGGTGATTTGTTCTTTGTGTAGCCTGAAAGACGTTTTGAGGGATAAATTTTAGATTCATTTTTATAGTTTATAAAATTTTTGCTTTTTTAGTCGTTTGAACCGAGCTTAAAACGACCTCATCGCCTGATTGCAGATTGGCTAGACTTACTGTTTTTCCGTCTTTTTGAACTCTGACAAACGATGAAATTTGCTCGAAAAACGCCTCTTGTTGGGCGTAGCTTTTTTGTAAGGTTAAAATTTTGTTTTCGAATTTAAGAAATTTTGTGCCGATCGCATTTTTTAAATTTGATCTAAAATTAATTAAAATTTGCTCTTTGTGGACGATTTTTTGCTCTAAACTTGCTTGAGAAAATTTAGTTTGCAAATTTTTTAATAGATTTTCTTTACGCTCAAGTGCCAGTTCAAACGCTCTTTGAAGGCTTTGGTTCATCATATCGATCGTTTGAAAAATTTCTTCTTTATTTGGCATTAGCGAATTTATCGCAGCGCTTGGAGTAGGCGCTCTAAAATCAGCCGCAAAATCGCTTATAACGTAGTCTATCTCGTGTCCGATTGCGCTTATGATAGGGGTTGTCGCGGCATAAATTTCACGCGCTAAATTTTCATCGTTAAAGCACCACAAGTCCTCTCTGCTGCCTCCGCCTCTAGCCAAAATAATCACATCAAGCGCGCTTGCTTCGGCTCTTTTTAAAGCTTTTATAAGGGACGAGGGAGCATTTTCGCCTTGTGTGAGCGAGTCAAATATATAAATTTCGCTAAGGTGCCAGCGCTCGTTTATGAGCCTAAGCATATCTTGAAGCGCTGCTGAGGTGCGCGAAGTGATGATGCCTACTTTGCGCGGAAATTTAGGAAGCGATTTTTTGCGCGAAATTTCAAATAGACCCTCTTGTTCAAGCTTTTCTTTAAGCTGCTTAAATGCAAGTTCAAGCTCTCCTTCACCGCTTGGCTTGATGGAAGTTGCGATAAACTGATAGCTTCCGCTTGGGCTGTAGAGTGAAATTTTGCCGTAAAGAACGACCTTCATGCCGTCTTTGATTTCAAATTTTAGCTTTGCGTTGTTAAATTTATAAATTACCGCCGAGATCGAGGCTTTTTCGTCTTTAAGCGTGAAGTACCAGTGCCCTGAATTGTGCTTGGTAAGGCGCGAAATTTCACCCTCAACCTCCACGTAAGAAAATGTAGTCTCAAGTAGAGTTTTTGCCTGTTCGTTTAGCTCGCTGACACTTAGCAATCTTTAAATTTCCTAGCTATAAAAAGTGTCGAGATATCCATCGAAAAGCCCTTGCAGACCTCCATCTCAAAGCCTGCCGCGCGCAGTTCATCAACGAAGCTTTGCTTGTCAAGGAAATTTTCTATCGAGCTTGGCAGATACTCATAGGCCTCTTTGTTTTTTGAGATAAATCCGCCTATTTTAGGTAAAATTTTGCTTAGATAAAAGTCTCTTACCTGTGTCGTCATGCCTTTTTTATTGCGTTTGGTAAATTCTAAAACCACCAAATAGCCGCCATTTTTTAGCACGCGGTTAAATTCCTTTAGCGCAAGCTCTCTTTCAACGACATTTCTTATGCCGTAACTGATGCTTAGCACATTTATGCCGGCACTTTGTAGCGTAGTGTCCGTAGCGCTCGCTTCTATGAATTTAAAGCTTGGAAATTTCTGCTTTGCTACTTTTAGCATGCCGCTTGACGGATCAATGCCCGTTAGGCTGTTTATATTTACGTTAAAATCTTTTGCGATATTGTTCCAAAATCCCATCATGTCGCCCGTGCCGCAAGCTACATCGGCTATATCTACGCTTTGATTTTTAAATTTTTCAAGCACGTTTTTGCAAGCTATCTTGCGCCATCTGATATCAATCCCCGCGCTTAAAACCCTGTTTGCAAGGTCGTAAGTCGGAGCTATCTCGTTAAACATCTGAACTATTTTTTCTTGTTTTTGCATATATCTTTCTTTACATGTAATAAATTTTTAAATTTTTTGAAATTTTGCCTAAATTTCTCATAAATTTCGGTTTTTTATCTAAAATTTTATCTCTTAGTTTAAACATCTGTTTGTAAATTTTAGTTTTTAATTTTGATGAAATTTCAATCGAATCTTTGCTGTTTTGTTCTAAATCTTTTAAAATTTCAAGCCAGATATCCCTATCTTGCAGATCGCCAAATATTTCTTGTATCTCTTTTGCTCTTTGTTTGCACTTTTCAAGCGATTTTATCGCAAACATATCTATGAAAATTTCAAGAAGATACCTTAATCTTTTTATCTGAATTCTGGTGTTGTGAAAATGTAAATTTTCACATTCGTTGTCTAGAAGCGCAAGGGATTTTTGAAGTCTTAATATCTGTAGTCTAAGTGCGTATGCGACGACTTTTTTGATAGGCTTATCATAGTCTTTTCCTTGATAAAAGTCGCTTTGCTCTTTTAAAAATATCTCCCAGTCTTTAAAGACTTCTTCGCTTTTTGGTGCATTTAGCATAGCCGTGATTTTTGTATTTTCGACCTCTTTTACTTCTTGGGCGATTAAAATTAGCGGTTTGGTTCTTTTTTCTTCTTTTAAAAACTCTAAAAACACGTCTATATCACGTTTTTTATTTGTTGAGTTGGCTATGGTTTTGAAATTTTTATTGAAGTGATCTGCTGTTTTTTTATCAAAAACCGAGCTTAAAAGCTTAAGCATTGAGCGGGTTTTGCGTAAATTTACACGAAACTGATGAAGCGCTTCTTCATCTTTTGTTTCCAGATAGATTTGCCGATATTTTCGTATCTGTTTGTAAATTTGAAAAAACATAACCCTAGCGGCGTCAAAAGAGCGCAAAGAGCTTGGAAAGGCAAGTTTTAAATCGTGATTTTGATCTATTATTTTAAGAGTTGATTGTATGTCAAATTTGATTTCAGGCACGCCAAAAAGCGCCAATGATTTGTTTTTATAGCGCTCATCTTCGGTAATTTCTGATGTTATATATCTTGCTAAAAATTCAGGTATGACAAAATTTTGAGCGTCATTTACTGTTAAAAATTCAATCTCAAGCGTAGCAAGCCCCTCAAGAAATTCGTGATAGATATCGATATTACATGGAAGATTGTTGATCTTAAACTCAAAACGAGTCTTTTTTATAGGCATTCCTACGATCTCTTTAAGAGCGTCTTTGTAGCTTTTTTTATCGCTTGGAATTTCGCTCTCTTTGCGGACGAGTCCCCTGCCGATCTTTTGTGTTACGGTGAATTTGTCGCCCGATTTACGAAACCGTACCTCTTCAAGCTGTGTGATTTTCGTATAAAACTGAATTATCTCGTTAGAAGTTGCTAAGATACCGTCTTTTTCGAGGGTTTGTATAGCTGAAATTCCGTCTAATATAAATTTACGTTCAATCTCTAAAACCAAAATTCGCCCCTTTGGAAAGTAATAGATTGTATCAAAACATAGCTTAAAGTGTAAATTTTGAAAATTTAGTTTAAAAAACGGGATTAAAATT